>DHXK01000043.1:14815-19959 GCA_002413665.1 Legionellales bacterium UBA5158
CTCTCAACATCTTAACTTGATTATCAAAGTGGCCTACATGCTCAATAACAGCATGAGAGTAAACAATGTCAAAACTCTTATCTTCAAAAGGCAGCTCTAGGGCTGTGCCATGCAAGTAAGGCACTGAGGGGTAACATTTCTGCCAAACAGGATTGTCAAAACCTAGACCTAATGCAGTGATGTTTAGTTCTGGAGAGGCTGACTCAAGATAATTAGAGGAGCTAAATGCAGGATTTGCACATGCACCCACATCAAGAATAGTTTCATTAGGTTGAGGTTTAACGAGGTGAATAAATTGTTCATGCATGTTTTTACGAAAGCGCTGACCTAGACTATCTAATATTCCACCTTTGCTTATTACTGAACATTCATCCCGCTCAACTACTACCATCTTGGTGTATCCTTATTTGAAATATCTTGCCCGTACGAAGCCAAAATAATTTAATGTAACCATTTACCTAGCCTACCGAACCTAAGTTTCATATCAATCCATACCCATGTTAAACCATCTTTAACAAAGCTGACTTTTTTTCCTTCTGCAAATGAACGGGCACGATAATTCACGGGTAATTCTAACGGTTGGTAACCTTTACGAATAAGCTTTATTACCATTTCATGGTCAAAGTCAAATCGTTTGCAAACAAAATGCAACCCATAGATCGCATCGCGTCTAAATACTTTAAACATAGTGAAAGGATCTGACATATTCTGGCTTGTCAGCTTGTTAACAAACCACGTAAAAAATACATGACCTATGTTAAACACAGTTGCGGTTGCAAAATCATTATTAAATTCTCGAATTCGCCAACTCCCGCTATGACGTGAACCCAGCACAAACATAGCTTTACTTGCCCGCAAAGGTGCAAGCAAACTTTCATAATCATTGATATCATATTCAAGATCTGCATCCTGAATTAATACATAATCACCATTAGCTGCAGCTAAACCTTCGCGGACAGCAAATCCTTTTCCTTTAGCTTGGTCCTGCCATATTATTTGCACATCAGGATGATCGGAATATTTTTTCACTAATTCGCGCGTACCATCTGTAGAATTACTTTCTACAATAATAATTTGTTTACGCATGCCATCTACCGTCTTGCAAAGAAGTCTTTGAATCAAATCTTCAAAAGTATTTTCTTCATTGAATACAGGAATTATTATCGAAAGCAAAGGACGTATATTCGGAACAGTCAATTGACAAGATGCGATGATATAGCTAGACGCAGGTCTAGATTTAATTTTATTAAAGAATACTCTCAACAATAGACTGACAGCAGTAAAACAATATTTTAAAAAACCTAGATGAGCACACTTAAGTTTAAGATGAAGATAATCAGGTGAATTAGAATAAACAGCTTTACGAAACCATAAGCGATCAAACCCTTTATTCAAAATAAGGCTGTGTAATGCATCACGCACTATATAAAACGAATGAGCTTGCTTCCATTCTATCCATTTATTTGCCATAACCTTAGCGAGCGAACTATCTAGCATAGGTTGAAAAAAAACAAAAAGTCCGTCTTGCTTAAGAGCTTCTCTAAGTGAGAGAAATACAATATTTAAATTAGGAACCATTGATAAGGGAGTCAGCATCACAATGATATCAAATTTTTCTTTATTTCTCTTAGAGAAATCAGCTAGGTCTAAGTAGACGGTTGAGCTAGGTAAATCAGGCATTAGCTTCTCGACTAAAAAAGCTTCGTTAAAAGTTGAAACAATTAAATGTGCACCCTTTGCGGATCGATCTTTAAGGGTATCGATAATCATTTTTTTCAATACATCTGGATTCAGACTTACATCATATGTTTTTGTTGCGTTTTCAATAGCTTTACTTAAATAATTTTCAGGTACGATAGTTCTACAATTATCACATTGAAAAAAATTATTTTTGTTAATTTCAAATGCATAGCTTAAAGAGGTTCGTTGGCAAACCACACAGCCTGCTATGACAGCAGGATCTAAAACTGATAGATTTTGTGTTGACATATTTTATAACTCACTAGTTAGACTTGCGAGCAAAGACAATAAATTCTCCAATGTTAATTGAAAAAACATGTGTTGATATTGCTTTTGGAATAACAGCTAATATAAATTTCATGAGAGCAGAAATAACTTTATTGGTTTCGCACAACTGCTTGGCGAGATATTCAAAAGTTAAAGACTTATAGGTCGACTCAATTTTGATATCAATAAAACCTTGGGCAAGTAACATATTTTCCATAGCAGTTCGTGAAAATAATACCATATGTTGCAAAGGTTGCAACATAGGCCAACTGGATTGCATTAAGCGTCGCAACCAATGTCCTGTATCAGGCGTGCTCATCACTAAAAGACCTGTTGGCTTTAATATTTTATGTATGTCAGATACAAACTTAACTGGATCCTGCATATGCTCAATGATATCGAAGGCAGAGACCCAATCAACATCCTGTTGCCATCGATCCAGCTCTCTATGCACATCGCCTTGGACTATTTTATCCTTCACTGAAGGTGATGCATGCACAATTGCAGACGCTGCAAATTCTATTCCTTCTACCTCATAATTCCGAGCTTTTGCAGCCTGCATAAAAAACCCAGCGGAGCAGCCCACGTCAAGCATCTTTTTCCCTGGCTTGTATTTATTGATCGTGTCTAACCGTATATTAGCTGTCAATATCTTAAGTTCTTTGGCATTCAGATAATCTTTGTAAACACCTGACTGATATTGTTCATCAGCATACTCCGACATATTATGAATGCTAGGCATGTCACTTAAAAAAATAACTCCATTTCGTTTGTTGATATAATAGCTGGCATGATTTTTTTGACAGTAAAACTCAGCTTTTTGTCCACTGACAGGACAAATGATAGAATCTCTAAATCTGGCAACACGTTTATGTAACAACATAAAATATAAAGGTTTAACAACAGATGGAAAAGCTCGGATTATCCATGCAATAAACGACCAATAAAAAGGTACAATTGTTAATTTCTTTCGTTTTACTATCGCCATGACAGAGACATCTATCACTTTTTTCAAAGACACTGTTAGCCATGTTTCTGACCCAGAAACTCGCGTCTTAAAACTTTCATGACGAAAAAAATCTGTTAAAACTCGACCACGAGAAATAGTTTGCACATGAATGTCATCAGATGCAAGCTCAACTGAAAGCCCTTCACTCCATGCGATCATTCCATGTTTAGCCGCTGAATACACTAAGTTTGGCGTCATTACCATGTGGCCAGCAATAGAAGCAATATTTACAATCTGTCCTCTTTTAGCTTTTCTCATCGCAGGTAGAAAAGCATGAACAACGCGCATCGCGCCAATAAAATTAACATTTGCATGCCGTACAACTTCATCCTCTGTCATTTCATGAAATAATAAATAATGCGCGTACCCTGCATTATTTATTAGAATATCTGGCGCCCCGAAATCAGAAATTATTTTTGAGCAAGCAGATCGGACTGATTTTGAATCAGCAATATCTGCGACAAATAATTCAACTTCCACATTGGGAGCAATTTTTTTAAGTTGAATAACCGCATCGTGCAATTTTGCTTCTTCGTGGCTAATCAAAATAATTGCCTTGGGATTAAAAAGAACAATCCGCTTTGCTAAGGCTAAGCCAATACCGCTTGAACCACCGGTAATGGTGACTACTTTTTTTTCAAAATACTTTGTTTTATTCATCATTTTTGATATTTCCGGCTTCTTGAAACACAGGAACACTGATGGGTAATTGTTTCAATTTTTTTTCATCCATGAACTAGAACCTTTTATTACGAAGCGTAACTATTTGTTAAGCTTGAATCTTTGCAGCATATGAATCTGTCTTATCAACTGTTAAATTTAACAATTTAAGCACTTTCAAAGAAGCTTCCGCTTGATTCAAAGTATAAAAATGTAATCCCGGCGCGCCACCCGCAATTAATCTTTGGCACAGATCAAAAATAACTTCTGTTCCAAAAGCCTGTATCGATTCTTCATCATCACCATAAGCGGCTAACCGTTTACTTATCCATAGTGGAATTTCGGCACCGCAAATGGCTGAAAACCTAGCTAATTTAGCAAAATGTGTAATGGGCATGATGCCAGGAATGATAGGAATAAAGATGCCTAGTTTGGCGCAATAATCTATGTAATTGAAATAAGCATCGGGGTTATAAAAATATTGAGTGATTGCATTATTTGCACCGGCTTCTACTTTTTTCTTAAAATATAAAACATCATCCAAAGCATTTTGAGATTGAGGATGAAATTCAGGGTAAGCAGCTACTTCGATTTGAAAATAATCTTGAGTAGTATCGCGAATTAAATGAATTAAATCACAAGCAAACTTTAATTCTCCAGCATTTTGAACACCAGCGGGAAGATCCCCCCTGAGTGCAACAATGCGTTTAACACCTAACTTTTTATAGAGCTTCAGTAATTCAATCACTTCATCACGATGAGAGCTAATACATGTCATATGAGGTGCGACAGGAATTGATGTTTGTGCTTGCAGCATTTTTACAGAGTCTAACGTTCCATTTTGTACTGAACCGCCAGCTCCATAAGTGACAGAGAAAAAATCTGGCTCTACTTTAGCGATAGCTAAAGCTGCTTTATGAAGATTTTTATTTCCCTCATCTGTTTTTGGAGGATAAAACTCAAAACTGATGCGCAATGATTTATGTTTCATAAAAGTCCTTTTACCCAACCAAATGTGGCGCTAGCCAACGTTTAATCAGCGTTAAATCCATTTCTTTTCGTTTAGCATAATCAACAACTTGGTCGGTATTTATTTTACCTACACCAAAATATTGAGACTGTGGATGTGAAAAATAAAATCCGCTAACTGATGAAGCTGGCAACATTGCAAAATTTTCGGTGAGCACCATTCTTGCATGTTCAGTTGCCTTCAATAATTCAAAAAGCGCTGGTTTCTCAGTATGATCAGGACAAGCTGGATAACCGGGTGCAGGCCTAATGCCGATATATTTTTCTGCAACTAATTCTTCATTTGTAAAATGTTCTGAAGGATCATAGCCCCAAAATTCTTTTCGAACTCTAGCATGCATGTGCTCAGCAAAACTTTCAGCTAGGCGATCGGCCAATGCTTTTAAGAGAATACTATTATAGCTGTCTCTTATACACATCTCCGAGCCCACGAGACTCC
>DHXK01000111.1:0-1917 GCA_002413665.1 Legionellales bacterium UBA5158
AGGTATACGCTGGTGCCGCTAGATATGCATTTTTCAAAAGGGCGAGTCAAAGTGCAAATTGGTTTAGCTAAAGGTAAAAAACAGCACGATAAACGCGATACCGAAAAAGAGCGTGATTGGGAGCGTGAAAAAGGTCGCATTATGCGGGCGCACAATAAATAGATTAGTCATGCTTTAAAGCGTATAATTGGCTGGCTGATGAAACTAACTTCTAGTTGCGTCAGTCGTATTAATACTGATTTTTTAACCAAGTTTTTGGGGCTGACCAGGTTTCGACGTGGGTTACAAAGCAGTGCAGGGCATACCGAGGCTCAGCTACCTCGTAAATACAACTGAAACAAGTATAGTCGCAAACGACGAAACTTACTCTCTAGCAGCTTAATCCTGCTGGACGCTGCACCAGCTCTCCCGTGGGTTGGATTGGGGAAACCCATCGCAGTGTCATATACACGGGATACGTGTTGTATTGGGTTACTTAATACTTCATTAACCTTAAGGTAACTCGTCTTGTAGATGCTTGTCGGTTGGTGCATGCAAGATTAAACTAAACAACCAGGCTAAGTATGTAGAACTGTCTGTGGAGGATTTGCGGACGGGGGTTCGATTCCCCCCAGCTCCACCAAATCGAGTTTTAGTCCAAACTACTTAGGACTACTCAAACCTAGCACTGATAAGGCTGTTAGGCATTTTACTGAAAAAGATCATTCCGTCTGGAGTGGTCTTTTTTTGTTTGGATTTGGTCACAAATTGGTCACAGAATTTGGTGGTCAAAAATGATTGATTGGATCACCGCAATCATCCCTTGCCATCATAATGAAAAAATCTATGGCGGATCTGTCGCCTCAGTTGATCTAGAAGGTGTAATTGAATGGCGTGTCGAGAAAAAACAACAAATTCGTGGATCATACGAATCTAGCTTAAGTATTAAATCATTAGATCCAAACCACATTTTCTTAGATGGCAACCCAGCTAAATGGCTTCAAGGTCATAATATTTTTGGAACAGATGATTTAATCGGCTTAGTGAATGCTGTTATGCATAAGCTCACAGCCACGCTAGGATTAACGCCTACAGAATATGATCTGCAATGTTGGAAAGAAGGTATTTATCTTTTAAAGAGAGTTGATTGCACCGCCATGTGGGATTTGCCACGTCGCGCTGATGTAAGAGCATGGTTGAGAGCTGCTGAGATGCAATCTAAAAGCCGTCATGGTCGTCCAGTAACCACTGGTGGAACACTTTATTTTGGTAAAAACTCAAGACGCTGGTCAATCAAGTTTTATTCAAAGGGTGACGAGATTGATGCTAAAGGTCATAAACTCCCATTAGAAATTGATCAACGTGACAACTTAATAGATCTGGCTGATAATAAGCTAAGAGGTGAGTTAACTCTCAGAAGTATTCAGCTAAAAGAAAAGAATCTATCGGTTGCGCAACAATGGAGTGAATCCAAGCCATTAGAACTGCTGATACAGTACATAGAAGGCTTAAATATGTCCGAACAGTTCAGCATTTCCCCTGCTAATCTTGATGGGCTTCCAGCGCGTTTAATTGCTGTTTATACGTTATGGAAAGATGGCGTGGATTTAAGTGCACTATATCCCAAAGCAAGCTTTTACCGTTATCATTCTGAGTTTTTAAAGCAAGGTATTGATATTGCAATTCGCCAGCCTTCAAAACCCGACAACGTTATACCTCTTATAAGAGTTCTTCGTCCTGAAGCTGTTGCTCAAGTGCCTGACTGGGCAATTGGTACATCTTTATATTTTGATCCTAAAAAGCAAGCTAAATAACATTTAAAAGTTCTTCCTAACGCTTTCTAAAATAATACAAAGAATAAAATTTATGTCTACATCTCCAAGTCTTTTTATATCTTATAGTTGGACTACGCCTGAACATGAGCAATGGGTTATAGAC
>DHXK01000111.1:2028-3403 GCA_002413665.1 Legionellales bacterium UBA5158
AACTCAAAGTGGTGTAAATGTAATACTTGATAAATGGGATCTGCGTGAAGGTAATGACTCAATTGCATTTATGGAAAAAATGGTTACGGATACTTCTATAACAAAAGTTATTCTTATATGTGACAAAGCTTATGCTGTTAAAGCAGATGGACGGGCTTCAGGAGTGGGAACAGAGGCTCAGATAATTTCTGCGGAGGTTTACACAAAACAAGCACAAGACAAGTTTGTAGCAGTAATTGCGGAAAAAGACGAGTCGGGGAAAGCTTACCTCCCGGTTTATTATAAGTCTAGAATATATATCGATCTTAGTGAGCCTGAGCTTTACTCGGAAAATTTCGAAAAGTTATTGCGTTGGATTTTTAATAAGCCGCTTTTTATTAAACCTGAACTTGGTAAAGTACCATCATTTATTACTGATGCAAATGCAACTCTTCTCGGAACTTCCGCACTTGCAAAACGTGTCATTGAAGGCATAAAAACAGATAAATCTTATTATGTAGGCGCACTAGAAGAATATTTGACGGTATTTTCTGAAAATCTTGAACGGTTTCGTATCGGGGAAGGTTCTGGGGAGATCGATGATCGTATTGTGAAGTCTACAGAGGAGTTTTTACCCTTTCGGAATGAGTTCTTACAAGTTATTACTGCTCTATCACAATACAGTAATACAATAACTCATATGCCTCGTATTCATAAATTTTTTGAATCTTTAGCAACCTATTTTTGGCGTAAACCAGACACTAATTATTACAATGAATGGGGCTTTGACAATTTTAAATTCATTGTTCATGAGCTGTTCCTTTATGCGCTTGCAATTTTACTTAGAGCTGAAAATTTTGAGGCTGCCACTTATTTAACTTCTGAAATGTATTACATTTCAGAGAATCCAGACACAGGTAGAAGCAAAACAACTAGTTATTCGATATTCAGGCAATATTTGCCCTCTCTAGTTCATCGTAATCAGAGATTAAATCTACATCGAATTTCAGTCAGAGCCGATATGTTAGAACAACGCTCAAAGACATCAGGTTTACAGTTTAGACATCTCATGCAAGCAGATTTTATCTGCTTTATTAAAGCTTCATTAAGTGATGAGAACTGGTGGCCTGAAACGCTTCTATACGCCAATAGACAGTATGACGCTTTTGAAATATTTGCACGATCAGTTTCAAAAGCGTATCTATCTAAGACGCTAAAACTCTTAGTAGTTTCGGATGTGACAGAAGTAAAAAAATTACTTGAAATGTTCACAAATGATCGCAAAAAATTGCCTAGCTATGATTATGAAACACTTAATCCATTACTATTGCTAGGTATTGATCAATGGGGAACTAAATCTTAAGCCCTACTCAATGTCCCGTCCTAAAATAGGTTG
>DHXK01000138.1:0-1553 GCA_002413665.1 Legionellales bacterium UBA5158
TGAATATTTTTGAATATTTTGAACATAATAAACATAGCGGATATAAAGTATTAGGTTTTTTCGACGACAAAGCATCACGCATACCGGCTATAGGGTTATACTTAGGTAGTATTGATGATTGTATTGATTACGTGCTTGAAAATGATGTAGATGAAATATTTTGCGCATTACCAATATCGCAAACTAATAGGATAGAGCAGTTAATGACAGAAGCAGACAAGCATTTAATACGTTTTAAAATAGTACCCGAATATTATATTAATCCTAAAAGGTCAATGTTTGTACAAAATTTTGATCATATACCTATAATATCAGTCCGCTCAGAGCCATTAGAGAATATGTTAAACCGAATAGTTAAGCGTTTATTCGATGTGGTTTTTTCTTTATTTATAATAATTTTTGTGTTTAGTTGGCTTTTTCCAATTTTGGCAATATTAATAAAATTGCAATCTCCGGGCCCGGTATTTTTTGTACAGGTAAGATCAGGAAAAGATAACAAGCCATTTAAATGCTATAAATTTAGAAGCATGCAGGTTAATAATGATGCAGATAAAAAACAAGCAGATCGTAACGACAAACGCATTACATCTATCGGTGCATTTATACGTAAAACCAGTTTAGATGAGTTTCCGCAGTTTTTTAATACTTTGATAGGTAATATGTCTGTTGTAGGTCCAAGGCCACATATGATAAGCCATACAGAGCAATATTCGCAACTGGTCGATAAATTTATGGTGCGACATTTTTTAAAGCCGGGTATAACCGGTTGGGCGCAAATTAGCGGCTTCAGAGGCGAAACCAAAACCACCGAAGATATGCTTCAACGTGTAGAAGCAGATGTATGGTATTTAGAAAATTGGTCTTTTTTACTTGATCTTAAAATTATATTCCTTACTTTTTGGAATGTAATAAAAGGTGACGAAAAAGCATTTTAAATTAGTTTAGCTATTAAAAGGCGACTTTAAAAATCAAACAAGTTATAAAATGGACAAAAACTCAAAAATATACATTGCAGGTCATCGGGGAATGGTTGGGTCGGCCATTTATCGTAAACTGGAAAAAGAGGGGTTTACAAACATCATTACACGGGTATCTGCCGATCTGGATTTACGCAACCAACAACAAGTTGCTGATTTTTTTGCAAGCGAAAAACCTGACTATGTATTTTTAGCCGCCGCAAAAGTTGGAGGAATTATAGCTAATAATACTTACAGAGCCGAATTTTTATACGATAATTTGCAGATACAGAATAACGTTATTAATTCATCCTATGTAAATGGAGTTAAGAAACTAATGTTTTTGGGCTCAAGTTGTATTTATCCCAAATTGGCCCCCCAACCACTAAAAGAAGAATATTTATTAACAGGTTTACTTGAAGAAACCAACGAGCCCTATGCTATTGCAAAAATTGCCGGTATAAAAATGTGCGATGCATACCGTGCTCAATATGGCTGTAATTACATTTCTGTAATGCCAACAAATCTTTATGGATATAATGACAATTATCACCCTCAAAACTCACATGTTTTACCTGCTTTGATCAGGAGATTTCA
>DHXK01000138.1:1872-3037 GCA_002413665.1 Legionellales bacterium UBA5158
GCATTATTGGTTAAGGAAATTATAGGATATACCGGCGAAATAAAATTTGATATAAGTAAACCTGATGGAACACCAAGAAAGCTTATGGATGTGAGTAAGTTACACAGCAAAGGTTGGAAGCACACTATTAATTTAGAAGAAGGTATTAAATTAGCCTATCAGGATTTTTTAAAGAAGACGAAATAATGTTTGATCCGAAAATAAAATATTCTTATAATATATTTAATGCACCCCCAAAGTTACACATAGCTGTTGTTGGTTTAGGATACGTTGGTTTGCCATTAGCTGTAGAATTTGCTAAAAAATACAGTGTAAAAGGGTTTGATATTAAGCAAACCCGAATTAATGAGTTACAGAACAACTACGACAATACACTTGAGATTGAATCGGATATCTTGAAATCTGTACAGGAAAAGAAATTAAACATAGGTTTAACATTTACTTCAACTATTGATGATATTAGTTTATGTAATATTTATATAGTATCAGTACCAACTCCTACAGACGTACATAACCGCCCTGATCTGAGTTTATTAAAAAAAGCAAGTGAAACGGTAGGCGCTATACTAAAAAAAAATGACGTAGTAATATACGAATCAACAGTATATCCCGGTGCCACTGAAGAATTTTGCGTACCTATATTGGAGAGGGTATCGGACTTGATTTTTAACTGTGATTTTTTTGTAGGCTATTCTCCGGAACGGATTAACCCCGGCGATAAAATTCATACGCTCACTAATATATTAAAGGTAACTTCAGGTTCAACCCCCGAGGCTGCCACCTTTATTGACAAAATGTATGCGTCAATTATTCATGCCGGAACCCATAAGGCCCCAACTATTAAAGTTGCCGAAGCATGCAAAGTAATTGAAAACTCACAGCGCGATATAAATATTGCTTTTGTAAATGAGTTGGCTAAAATATTTAATCTTTTAAACACTGATAGTCAGGCTGTATTTGAAGCTGCACGTACTAAATGGAATTTTTTGAATTTCAAACCTACCTTGGTAGGCGGTCATTGCACAGGTGTAGATCCATATTATTTAGCACAAAAGGCGCAAGAGGCTGGTTATCATCCTGAAATTATTTTAGCAGGGCGGAGACTTAATGATGGTATGGGTACCTATGTTGCGCTTGAGGTAATTAAATTGATGGTAAAAAAAGA
>DHXK01000011.1:0-7042 GCA_002413665.1 Legionellales bacterium UBA5158
TAAACACATAGCATTCACCAACGGCATCCCACTCAAATTGAGACACTTGTTCTTCTGCTTTTAAACAAAGTGCATGTATGGGCATAATTCCACTATTCCCTGCTGAACCTTTTAACCGATGGAATAATTCTTTTGCTAAATTATTATTTTTTTCTGCAATAGCTTTCTTTAGATCTGTTAACAATTCACTTGTGGATTCAACAAAACTTTGCATGAATTCATAAATAGCAGTGGTATCATTTCCAAAAATATCTTTAATTCTCACCATATCAATAATAGCGTGATTGTCACTCACTAATGTTTCAGTCTGCTCAGGCCAATCTCTCGATTCAATTCCAGTTAGCCAACGTTCTAATGTCTCCGATAATACTTTTATACTAATAGGCTTAGAAATATAATCATCCATCCCCGCTGCAAGGCATTTATCACGATCACCTTTTAAGGCATATGCTGTCATTGCAATAATAGTCATATGCTTAAGTGTGTTTTGTTCTAGTTTGCGAATTTCACCTGTAGTGGTGTAGCCATCCATTTCTGGCATTTGACAATCCATTAAAATAATATCATAAGGTATTTCTTGTATCGTTCGTAGAACTTCAAGACCATTCTCGACAACATCTGCTCGGTATCCTAATTTATCTAAAATACGCAATGCAACTTGTTGGTTAATCGTATTGTCTTCAGCTAGCAATATACGAGCTCTTTTCTTTTCTACAAAAATATTAGATTTTTTCTGATTTAAATCTACGTTCAATTCATGTTTATTTGTTAATACAGCAACAATACTGTTATACAGTTTTGATTGTCGTATGGGTTTATTCAAACATAACGCTATATCTAATTCCTTTAACTCTTCAGAAGTAAATTTCTTTCCCAGTGATGAGAGTAGTATGATAGGAACATATGCAATTTCTTTTAACTCGCGCATCACTTGAATAAATTCCAAACCATCCATACCTGGCATCAATGAATCAACCATGACTAATTGATAAGGTGTTTTGTCTATCATAGATTTTTTCAACAAAGACAACCCTTCGCCAGCATTACTTGCTAAATCACATTTTAGTTTCCAGGATTCTAATTGACGTTGTGTAATCTCGCGGTTGATTGCATTATCATCTACACACAATATACGCGCGCCCTGCAATCCTGGAACTATTTCATATTCGTTATTTGATTCTGGTGATTCGCATTCTTCTAATTTAATCGTAAATGAAAATTTACTGCCTCGTCCTGGAACACTTTCTACATTTAAAACTCCACCCATAATTTCTACTAAGCGTTTTGAGATTGCCAGCCCTAAACCTGTTCCACCATATTTACTAGAAGTCGATCTGTCACCTTGAGAAAAAGGTTGAAACAATCTTTCTTTTACCTCTTGTGAAATACCGATACCTGTATCGTTAACTTCAAATAATAAAGTGACTTCTTTATTTTCTTTTTGTAAAAATCTAATAGTTAGGCTGACTTCACCGTGCTCTGTAAATTTCACAGCATTCGCTAATAAATTACTTAGCACTTGACGAATACGTGAAGAATCTCCTTTAAACCATTCTGGCACATTAGGTTCTAAATAGGCTCCAATAGCAATTTTCTTTTTATGTGCTTGAGCTGCTGCTATCTCTATTGCATCGTCAATAACTGGATGCAAAGCAAAATCCATATTTTCTAATTCCATTCTGCCTGATTCGATTTTAGAAAAATCAAGAATGTCATTAATAACAGATAATAGAGCCTCACCTGAGATACGAATAGTCTCAATGTAAACGCGCTGTTCTTCAGATAACTGCATCCCCAACAATAAACCTGTCATGCCTATAACACCATTTAATGGTGTACGTATTTCATGACTCATGTTGGCCAAAAATGAACTTTTTGCTCGGCTTGCTTCAGTGGCTTGTTCTGCTAAGGCTTCTGCAATTTCTTTTGCATGGCGTAATTCTTTTTCTGCTTTTTTTCGGTGAGTGATATCCCAACATACACCTGTCATGCGAATTGCTTTGCCCATAGTGTTGCGGAATACTTTTCCTTTATTAGCTATGTAATGTAATGTTCCGTCTGGGCGGATGATACGAAATTCTGCTTCGTACTCGGTACCATTAGATAAACTTTTCTTAACACTCTGAATAACTTTAGCGCGATCATGATGATGCACCAACGTTAAAAATTCTTCGAAAGTACTAGGGAATGTTCCTGGATTTAATCCATATAAATGATGAATATAATCGTCCCACGTCATGACATTACTTATCGTATTCCAATTCCATGTGCCAGCTTCAGCTGATTTTAAAGCT
Organism: Legionellales bacterium UBA5158; assembly: GCA_002413665.1. Taxonomy (GTDB): domain Bacteria; phylum Pseudomonadota; class Gammaproteobacteria; order DSM-16500; family DSM-16500; genus UBA5158. Next base: position 2,295 of record DHXK01000011.1, read on the forward strand.
AGACCTAAACGCTCTTCACTTTCACGTAACGTTTCATGTATACGCTTCATTTCTGTTATATCAGAAGAGATACCCCCTATTGCATATGGCATTCCAGCTTGACTAAAAATAGGGAATAAATTTGTAATATAAAAATTATTTGAATCTTTAATTGAAATTTTTTCTTCCACCAAAATAGGCATTCGAGATTGCAAAACTTTTAAATTGTTTTGTATCATTTCCTCTGCAAGTTTTTTCGGAAGCACTTCATAAGGTTTTTTTCCAATAACTTCTTGTGCACTTCGATGAAATAATTTTTCAAATTGTTTATTAACTAAGATATAGCGTCCTTCAAGATCATAAATATAAATCGCTGAGCTTGTGTTATCTAAAATGGCTTGTAACTTCGCTTGATTTATTTTTAAATTTTCTTCTATACTTTCACGTACAATATCTGCAAGATCTACAAAATATGCATAGACAAGTATTAGCGTAACAAACAATGCCACTGTACCTACGACAAGTAATGCTGCTCTTAACCCTAATTCATAAATAGAACCCCAACTACCTGTGGCAGCTAAATATCCTATAATGATAGGAATAATTATGATAGGCGGGAGTAATTTTCGAGCTAAAATACCCCCGCTGTGTCGACTCACAAAAAGAGAAGCGATACCCACACCTGAACGCACAAAAAATATGCCTAGAACTAGCAAGAGAAATATAATCAGTGTTGGTAGTGTGACTTGTGTATTCACGTTACTCAAACCAAACATAGCGGCTAAGCCACCAATTTCATATACATGATTCAAAAATTCAAAAAGTAATAAATAAAACATGATAGAAATAAGAACTTGGTTCACTCGATAACTAATGACTTCATTATCCATAAAGAAAAGTACAAACCCTGCCAGCACAAAATTAGCTGCTGCAAAAGGTGACATTCGCCCTGGCGGTAAATAATTAGTAATAGCCTTTAAAGGTTCTTTAAATAAACCTTGATCTATTCCCAAATCAATTTGAAAAAAATATTCAAATAAGGTGAGACATCCAATCAGAAAAACAGTGGCAGAACAAACTTGTGAAATATGCTTTACAAATGACTTACTTTCTTTTTCACACTTAACCCATAACGCAATTCCGCAGAGTATAAAACAAAGTGCCATATTGGGTTTTGTGGACAGCAGTAGTGAATAAGTAGAAGTGGGGACCCAAAAATAAAACGTCCACCCTAGCAATACTCCAATACCACACACAATGGCAATTGAACTTGCAAATTTAGCAAATAAAACCGGCCAAAACGGTGCTGGCCTCTCGTCATTCAAATTCATCTATTCTTGTCCTTTTTCATGAAGTTGACACGTTTCAATTAACTCAGCAACATGAGTAAGTTTGGACTGCAATTCTTTTATTTTATTTAAGTGACTATTAGTAGATTCCGTTTTCTCTAATACATTTGCATAATCTAAAATTTCATTTATTTCTACTTTAATAGCAGGAGCTAAAGCAGCTAATGACTTAATACTTTCTTCATATTTTTGTAATTGTTGATTTTTTTCTGAAAAGGAATTTTCGTATTTTATAATCCGAGCGCCTACTGATAATCGACTATTCAATTCCGCCAGATTAAATGGTTTAGATAAAAATTCATCAGCACCTGCTTCCAGTCCTTTAACAATATTTTCTACCCCAGTTATTTGAGTTAATAAAATGGTATAGGGGTGGTAACTACTTTCCTGCTTTATACGTAAGCATAGATCAATACCATTTAGGTTTGGCATTAGCCAATCTAATAGAAGCAATCGTGGTGCGTTTGGTTGTTGCAGAATTTTCCATGCTTCTTCACCGTCAGATGCGGTGATAACTTGATAACCCCACCTCTGTATAGCGGTTCGCAATAAAATTCGCGTAGGAGGATCATCATCTGCTACAAGAACAGTTAAAGGTTCAGTACTGGGAAGGGCAACCAAGTGGCTCTTATCGTTTTCCATAGCATCTTTCCTTGTTATCAAAACAATCGCTAGGTTTAAAACAAAAGCTTATTTCTTTATCTCTTTTAATTTTACACTATTTATGAGGTAGTTTTGAGAAATTCAATAGAGAAATTTTATATTGCGTTACCAGTGTCACTTACGATCAAGTTGTAAAATAATTATCCTGTTACTTTTGCCAATCTAACTGCCCTGTATGATGGTTAAAACTATAAAAGTACGTATCTGAACCTTTTATTTGAAAAGAGTTAAGATCATAACGATATAGTTTAAAACCAGGACTGTTGCCAAAAATAGGACTAATCGAAGGTGTGTAAGTCACATACACTCCTCGTGGTGGATTAAAAATCAAGAATTGTAATGCCTGAATGTGAATATGAGCAGCTAAAATAGCAGAAATGGACCCTGAAAACTCATTAATATACTGTCTAAACAGATTACTATATTCCTTGTTCCAAAACTCTTGTATCTCGCCCAAAGGATTTTTAAGTGTATTATAAATATTAACGCCAATAGGAATATGGAATGCTATAAAAACTGTCTGGTGTTTTGTGTGGGCACTTATTAATTGCTCATGTAACCATTCTAATTGTTTATTCGCTGCTTTTTGCATGCTCTGATTTGTAACATTTCCAAACAAAACTGAATTTAAAATGATAATTTTTTGATGAGCATTTGTTTGCAAGGTTGTTTCATAGTATCCCCCATAGGGAAATTGATGGATGAAATTATTACGATTTTCTTTATTCCGTATTAGGCTAGACCAATTCTCTGTGGTGTCTTTTAAGAAGGCTCCTCCTGGAACGACTGAATAATCTCCAGTATAAGAATCATTATTCCCAATAATAGGGAAAATATCTATTGTGGGGATGGCCAGTTGTAACTCCTGAGATAAAAAATTTTGAATTTTATTAATAAAACTACGAAACCCTGCTTTTGAATAATCGTGAGAATATAAAATATATTTAAATCTCAGCATGTGACCTAATGAGTCCCCTAATAACAAAACAAAATTAAAATGCTCACTTTGGTTAAGACTATGTATTTTAATTAAAGTAATTTTTAACAAAGAATAACTAGTATCATGATAGTAATTTATGCCTGTATTTGCGCCTTCACTTTCAAAAATACTAGCCCATTCTTCAGGTTGTGTCCTTTGGAGATCCGCTATAAGTGGACAGGCTTTAACACCTAAATGACAAATCGTACAAGGATCAAAATGGATATCTGCAATACTAAGAAATTTCCCTAATAAGGGACTAGGTAAAGAAGTAGCTTGAACAGTAGTTATTATGATTAAACTAATACATCCTGCAAAAAATTGTGCTGCTCTTTTTTTCATAATTTAATAACTTCTCCAAAATCCGGAGCAAAAAATAACTTCAAAGAAAACTATCCTTCCTGGCAGGCGGGGATCCATTCTGCTATTACACCAGCATTGCTTGGTACAAGGTAAAAAGGGTCCCCTGGTCGCAAGGATGACACCCCAAGAGTGTGATTTCCTTCTTAAGTCGATATCTATGCAAGTGCACAAAAACACTAAAATCTATTTACCAAGGATTTTTGAACAGTTTCATAATTTATCTATAACTCTATAATATATCTGGGCTAACACACATGAATGTTCTATGTGGAACATAGAACATTCATTAATACTCTTCAGCAAATTCTGGATACGATTTTAAAGACTCCATCCAACTCGTTTTTTTTAATTTTATAAATTCACATAATTGATCCTGGACTAAAACATTAGTTAGTCCGTCTCTTATAAAGATATCCAAATACAAACTTTTCCCTAAAAACTGCTCAAATTCTTTGAGCGTTTTCTTTTTAATTGCTGTCGACTGTTCATGAAAAACGTTAATAATTTGTTTATCCTTAAAGCGTTTGTATTCGACAAGCTTTTTATCTTCTCGCTTTTTCAATTGGATATCTTCGAGTTTTATAGGTGTTTCACGCAATATATCTTTGCTCGATTTCGATGCTTGATAGTCTTCTTTTAGCGCCCGCAATAGATATTTAGCTAAATTATTTATTTTACCTTTAATAAAGCTCGCGGAAGATTCAATGATGCTGATTTTTTCTAAAATGTATTTTTCTTCATAATTCGTCATGCTTTCTTCAATTTGCTCTTTAGAAAATCCATAACGATCTTTCAACTGTTGAGACAATGTGATGGAATTACTCAGTTTATTCGATTCTTTAAAGACTTCTTTAGCATATTTAATAGAAAATTGAATCGCAAACACTTGTCTTCCATGCTTTTGATACTTTGCGCTGACTTCTAGAGGAGAATATTTATTAACCTCCTGAATGGCTTTATCTAACACTCGACGCTTAAAATCTCGAAAAATTGTGTATTTTCCATCCTCAATACCCATTAATTTACGAAATTGGGCTAAGTCAAACCAAGGAGTTTGTTCGATATTTTGATAACGAATACAATTTTCGTATAAAGCTAACCCATATGTAGACTGGAATTGAGCCTGCACGACCATATTTAAACGACCATACAACTCAGGACAGTAAAGTAGCTTTTTCATTTTATTGCTATAGGAATAGGTGCAGACAGGTCCATCAATACTAGCATCTGAAATGATAGAACTAGCATTCCACACCCCTTCTGAATCAAGTTTATTACCGTCTACTAAATTCCACTCAATAACAGTTGATAACAAGTTTACTAATGCTTTTTTTATAGTTTTATAATCGTTACTATCGTATCCAATCAGATTACAAAGCGCTCTTATATGAATTACATGTTCGTCTTTCACTAAG
>DHXK01000011.1:7169-10111 GCA_002413665.1 Legionellales bacterium UBA5158
TCATTGTATGCATTAAAGAGTAATGCATTAGCTATTTTTCGTTGTACTAAGCTTAATTTATTACTGGAATGAATAGCTGCTACATGTTTTTTAAGCTCTAAGCTTTTCTCTTTTTCCACAGTATGATTTCTCCCTAGTCGTCCCTGTTAGCTCAAAAATTCATCCTGAATCCGTCACACTTTATCCTGTAGATGTCACATTTCATAATCCTTTATTGTCCTGTAAACGTCACAGATAAAGCTCGTCATTAAGGAACATCACTCTTAAACATGTTTATTTAAAATTTAAATAACTACATATATATCAATATGTTACATGCTAGTTAAGTGACTTAACCAAAGGCTTATGATCTTAGTAATCTTTGCATGATAGCCGTTCTTACGATACCACTTTGAACACCTTCTAAGTCAGGGTATTGTTTGCGAATTTGGATCACTGCATTATCTAGATTTTTTTTGAAATCACGAGTAATAACCACATATTCCACTTTTTCAAAGCCTTTCATTTCATTACTTAGTTTAACTAGTTCAGGATAATTTCTCATCGCAAGTAAAGAAGCAATTCCTTCTGATATCCACCTACTTTTGCCACGCATATCATATCCATCTTTTATAATTTGCTCACGAAACTCTTGCTGAAGATTATCAGGCAACACAAATGTTATTTTTGCTTTAATTTCCATTGTTAAATTCTCACTATGCTTCAATTTGTTCTAACGTTTCTAGTAATTGCTTAAATGCATGATTAATGGATTTATAATCGGCCCAATTTAACTCTGAAAAATGAGCTTTTAAATGCGTAACTTTAGCATTTTGCAATACAGAATCAATAATCAATTTAGCAACTTGAATTTTTTTTGTAGAACCTAGATTAACGAAGGTGGCTTGCCTTCCCCTACCCTTTAATAGTTTTTGATGTGTAAGAACGACTTTAGATTTTTTTTCTTGATTTGAGATTACTTTTAATTGTTTTAGCGTTGCTCCTGCTAAACAAGCACCAATAGCTGATTCTTTAATATAATCAGTCTGTATAGTTGACAGTAGCGCAGCTTTTTCTAAGTTTTTTATTTGATTATGTCTTATCAAACCATTTAACTTATTATCCGCAGTTAAAACAGCTATATAATTCATGGCATGAGGTAATGAACAACCTAGTAAATGACTTAAATCAGTTGCGGAAACTGCATTGATTTCTATGTTTTTGTCAGTTGCGTAAGAGTAAATAATTTTCTCTAGATTTTTTAAACGTTCCCATAACGATAAATCTTTGCGTTCAACGTTTTCGACCCATTGTAAAAGACTAATTTTTAGTTCAGTTGGTTTTGAATCAAGTATTTTAGCTTGTATGTCAGATTTATCGATAATAATAGATGCTAACGTACGACGTTCACCTGCAACTAATCTATATTTATCACCATGTTTATAAACAACAATAGGATTAATGATGCCTTGTTCTTTTATTGAATTAGCTAGTGATTGTAAACTATTTTTCTCTGATACTTTACGTAGGTAATTTTTATCACCTTTATCAATACCATTATATAAATCTTCAAAATTAAGAATAAGATCACGAGGATTTTCAGGATCGAGTTCAATTTTTTTTAAAGGAACAATTTCTACACGCAGCTCACCATTATAATTATGGGCAGCAGTAACTGTTTCTTCTAAACCTTCTGTTAAAGCATTACTAATTTGAAAAACTTTTTTCTTTGCCATAATTAAAAACCCTCTCCATGATATATTGACAGGCTGCTTCATACTCTTGACGTGCTATATTTGTTTTTGGTAAATCAAATATGCTCTTTGGATTAGCATCTTCAACTAAAATTTCAGTGTATATTGCGCGTTTTTTTATAACTCTAGGCATGACATAATCAGAAACGCCTTTCATCATTTTTAAACCTTCAAGAAAATGTTTATGTAATTTTATGTCTCTAACTTGATTTGGTAATATACCAATTAGCTCAATTTGATTTTCTTTTGATCTATAATAGGACTCTTGTTTCCATAGTTGCAACATTCCATAAATACCTTCAATTGAGAATTGTTCCATTTGTGCGGGTATTACAATGTGAGTTGCTGCTTTAATAGCTGCAATTGTTAGAGGACCTTTTGAAGGCGGTGTATCAATAATGATGACATCATAACTTGAACGGACATCTGATAATTCTAAAAAACGTTTTAATTGTAAATGTACTTTTTCTAAGACTTCATTTTTTGTTACTGCCTCAGCTTCTTGTAACTTATGGGAATGAGCGGGCAACAATTCGAGATTAGAAATAGCAGTAGGATAAGGAATGACTTCTTCACCATAAAAAATATTTGCAATACTACTTCTACCATCCCATTCCAGGTCTGTTGTAGGATCAAAATCTGGGTGTATAGCAGGGATTTTACCGCCTCGGTAGGCTGGGTCATATTCCATTTGAATATATCGACCTGAGAAGTTTGCTTGTGGATCCATATCTATAATTAAAGTTCTTAACCCTTTAATTAATGCGCAATATTCAGCTAACATAATAGAATTGGTGGTTTTACCTTCACCGCCCTTATGTGTAGCATTTACGATTATTTTAGTCATAACCGGATCCTTTTTGGTTGAATTTTATGCCGTATTGAGTATGAGCATAACATATGCTTATACTGAAGTTAATAGAGATAACAGCCTACATTTGAGTGTAAATAAACAAACGTTTGATATAGTTTAATATATTTAATAGTTAGTTTAGCCAATATAACTTAATGTATTTACTACTATTTATGACTGGATATGTGACATATTCAGGATTGAATGTGACATTTACAGGGTGAAGTGTGACGTATACAGGATGCTCATGTGACATATGCAGGATGTTTCTTGGTCGTGTTGCGACAGTTACAGGATGAATTGGTACGTCTTCAGGATTCATAAAATGAAAAGGGCACTTCTCCGGTCTCATGAGG
>DHXK01000270.1:0-1768 GCA_002413665.1 Legionellales bacterium UBA5158
GATCACATGTTACCTCAAATGAGTGCTGACCCTGGCGAAAAGGATACGACAAAAATAAAATTTAAAGATTCTAACGGTCTAATTAAATACATGATGACGTATTCAATGCGCTCAGGTTTCTCTATGAATTTTGAAGAAGCCTTTGCCGGCAATCCGCAGGTTATGTTCGCACTGTATGTTGGCTATTTAACAACGATGTTGACTATATCGCAAGCCGCGCAAGATCGCCGCGAGGCTTTATTGGGCATGTCTCACTTATTCAAAGATGTTAAATTGAGCGATCAAATGATTTCATCAATGTCTGATGCGTATATGTATTGCTCTTATGCTCTCCGCAAAGATAAGCACGAATTTAAAGGCTTAATACATGATTTGTATGCAAAAATGATGTATGCAAATGGATTTACTGAGCCTAAATTTAGTAAACCGCAAAATGGCAAGAAACCAGTAATTTTAGTTCCGGTTGAATGGTTTACTTCACTTCATGCGATGTATCGTTGCTATGCTCCAATCGTACGTCAGTTACGTACTAAATTTAAAGTAATTGGTATGGGCAGGCCGCATGCGATTGATGATGATGCTAAAAAAGAGTTTGACGGCTGGCTGGAAGTGCCGGAAGAAAATATCGCATTAAGTAACATTATCCAGCAAATTAAAACTCTTAAACCTGACATTATTTATTACCCATCGCTTGGTATGGACTTGATTTGGGTGGCACTCGCATCAGTAAGATTAGCGCCAATTCAAATGATGACTTTAGGTCACCCAGCCACAAGCCATTCAAAAGTAATGGATTATGTTATTTGTGAAGAAGACGATGTAGGCGATGAGTCATTATTTACTGAAAAAGTTATTAAACTACCACGCGGCTCACTATTCAGGTTTGTCATGCGTTTAGATGCGGAATTGCCAGAACCGATTATTGATGAAAATCCAGATGTGATTAAGATCGCCATACCTGCAATGGTTTTAAAATTGAATGCAACATTCTTATCAACACTGAAAGAAATTTCAGAAAAATCAACAAGGAAACTTGAGTTTCATTTCTTTCCAAATATGATCACTAGCGTTTTATTCCAAACAGCTAGAGAAATTAGAGAATGGTTACCTGGCGCATTTACTTACGAGCGAAGTCCGTATAATCAGTATATGAGACAAATACAACAATGCCATATTCAATTAAGCACATTTCCATTCGGTGGCACAAATAGCAATATTGATTCTATGCTACTTGGTATTCCGTTAGTTTGCATGAACGGACAAGAGCCGCACGAAAGATTTGATGCGACTATGATGCGCCGTGCTGGAATGCCTGAATGGTTGATTACCAACAATCGCGATGAATACGTTGCAGCTGCATTGCGCTTGATTGAAAATAATGATGAGAGATTAAAATTAAATCACTATCTGATTGATGATGCGGATATAGGTGGCAAATTTTTATGTGAAGCGCCGGTAGAATTTAAAAATACCTTTGTCGATGCGGTATGGAAAATTTATAAGGATGAAAAATGAAAAAACAAACTACCGTTAGTTTCCCAATTTTAGGAATATTGGGAATATGTTTTATTATTCTAAAACTTTGTCATGTAATTGATTGGTCATGGTGGTATGTGACATTGCCATTCTGGGGATTATGGGTAGTATTATTCGTGTTGTTTATTTTTACTTTATTATTCCTTATATTAAAAGATTTCATATATAAAACTTGATTTACCTGCACTTACGTTGTAAAATTATTTATACATTAATTAAGGCGAACAGGTGA
>DHXK01000270.1:1858-2637 GCA_002413665.1 Legionellales bacterium UBA5158
GAACAGGTGAATAATAAAATTATAATTTTTGGTAATGGCTCTATGTCACGAGTTCTGACTTCGTTTGTCGGTAAAGAAAATATCGTTGCTTATTGTGCAGATGATGAATTCATAAATAGTGATAAGTTTTTAGGCATGCCATTAATTAAATTTAGCCAAATGATTGATTATACATACACCGAAGGTCATTCAATATTAATGGCGCTCGGTTACCACAATATGAATGCCAATAGGAAAGATAGATTTGAAAGATTATCTGATGTTGGTTATAAATTCGGATATTACATTAATGATTATGTGATCAGTCATGATGATGTATTAATTAACGATGGCGTTGTTATCTATGACAACGTAGCTATCCACACTGGTTCGCGCATTGGTAAAAATGTATTCATCTCAAGCAATGTCAGCATAGGTCATGATTGCGATATCGGTAATCATGCCTGGATAAATTCAGGCGTATCGCTAGCCGGTGGTGTTAAAGTTGGCGAACGATGCGTATTTGGCATTAATTCATGTGTCGCGCAGGGTGTTAAATTGGGCGAAGGAACATTTATAGGCGCAAATACGTTAGTAACAAAAGATACGAAACCTAACTCAGTTGTTATATCAAGCCGAAATGAAATAGTTGATATTGATCGCACGAGATTCTTAAAACTTGCAAGGCAACCATAAATGACAATATCACGACAATTTTACGAAGTAGCCAACAAATATCCCAATAAAGAAGCGGTAATTTTAGGTGCTATTGGCATAACTTATTCTGAACTACTTTTACG
>DHXK01000003.1:0-310 GCA_002413665.1 Legionellales bacterium UBA5158
TGGAGATGTGTATAAGAGACAGGGCAAGTACAGACACTCAATTCAAAGAACTTAATTATCTTTGGCAAAAAATTAAATTCACCATTATTAATACTCAGTAGAGACAAATGACAATTACAATAGACATCTTAATTGGAAAAAATTCTTCAGAATATATCGAATATATATCTCATTTACGTATGAATATTTTTAAAGAATATCCATATTTATACCAAGGTGACCTCGAATATGAAAATAAATATATGGCTGACTATACTTCAGATAACCAAGCAATGATTGCAATAGCGAAAATAGATGGCTTAATTGCTGG
>DHXK01000003.1:472-3352 GCA_002413665.1 Legionellales bacterium UBA5158
AAAATAGATGGCTTAATTGCTGGAATATCCACAGGAATACCATTGATCAGTGATTCAAAAATAGTACATGACGTGAAAGAAATTTTTAACAAGCAAAAAACTGATACAGAAAAATATTACTATTACGGTGAAATCATTATACTTCCAGAATTCAGAGGGAAAGGGTTAGCAACCAAACTGTATTTTGCTCAAGATAAAGTCCTCAAAGAGTGGGGGTTTGAGCATGCTTGCATTTTAACTGTTATAAGAGAAAATGACCATCCTCTCAGACCAAAGCATTACAATTCACCAGATAACATATGGAAGCATTTGGGGTTTTTTCAAACTGGGCATAAAGCGAACTTTCATTGGCCAACAATACAACCCGATGGTTCGTCAAATGATGCATCTAATACGCTAGAACTTTGGTCAAAAAAAATATAATCCGATTTTAATTTAAAAGAATGTCTAATTTATGAAATTAAAAAATTTAAAAGATTTAAAAAGGAATATTAACCTAACTACCCTTTTAATGTTTTTTATTATTTCGATTCTTTTTTTTATCACTATATATTTAACCCATATGAAATTTTTACAAAAGAATGGAAACCTTAACCAACAAAATATTCATTTTGCTACAGAGCTTTTCAAATCGAATTTATCTGAAAAACTTAGTATAGTTGCAAACTCAAAAGTTTTTATTGATTATCTTCACTCAGGGAGTGCGTCGAGGAAAATATTATATTACGAGCTTATGACACAATTATATTCTCTTCAAAGAGATTCCATTATTGGCATGAAAATTATTGATCTTCATGGCAATAGCATCTTTAACTACGGAAGCATCAGCAAAATCTATGTAAATCTAGATCTTTGCTATATGAATCAAAATATGGATTTTAATTTAGGAGAATGCAAACATACTTGGCGATTGTATTTTGATTCGCAAGCGATTTTAAAAGAACTCAAAAAAATTAATCGATCAATCATACCTTGCAAGAATTGTATGGATTACTCCTTTTTTGCAGAAAATAAATTTGCTAGCTTTCCAATGAAATCAAGCTCACCTTTCAAGCTTAAATTGACAATTAATGACAACAAAGATAATTTTTTTTATATTTATTTAATTTTTATGATAGGTAATTTATGTTTTTTTGGTGCTTGGAATTGGTATCGACTTAGCAACATCTTAAATCGCTATATAGCCTATCCTGTAATGCTTCTAACCAATAGCTTAAAAGAAAATAATCCTATTATACCGCGGGAGAATATAGATGAAATTAAATTTCTAATAAATGAAATTAATAGCTGGAAAGATAAATTAAACAAACACCAAACAGATAGTAAAAATTCTGAGCTTGGCAAAATATCGTTACAAGTTGCACATGACATCAGGTCTCCTCTCGCAGTCATGGAGATAACAATGGCTCAAATATCTAAAAATTTTCCTTTAGCACAAAACAAATTGCTAACCCAAGCTATTCAAAGTGTCCGTGATATTGCTAATAATTTACTAGAGCGATACAGGCAGCCTGATGACATATCTCAGTCATCTAAAAACTCTAATAGTTTTTATGGAGCCATCACCGATGATGGAAATATTGCACGCTCAGTATTGCTATTGTCGCTCATTGAATTAATTGTTTCTCAAAAAAACCAGGAATGGCAAGATAATCCGTGTGAGTTACAGTTAAATATTAAAAACAATGTAAAATCCGTTTGGATTTATGCAGCACCAAACGAAATTAAAAGAATGATTTCTAATTTATTGAACAACGCGTATGAAGCACTTACAAAAAATCGTAAAATATCTATTACCATGATTTTTATTCAAGAAAGGTTGCAATTGCAAATCCATGATTCTGGACTAGGCATTCCTAAAAATCAGTTGCGGCACGTACTTAATGGTTCAAGTCTAAAACATACTGGTGAAGGCCTTGGTTTAACCGGCGCCAAGAAATATATGAGTGATCTAGGCGGTGAAATAAAATTATCTTCAAAATTGAATGAAGGAACGGCGGTTACTCTTTTATTTCCAATAAAAAATAAGCCACATTGGTACCCTGACTCAATAACATTATCTAATAAAACCCCAATCATTATTCTTGATGATGACACATCAATGCATAATTTTTGGCGACATCAATTGCAATCACATAGTTTATTTGCCATACATTTTACCAACAGTAAGGATTGTTTTGAATGGTATGATAATAACCCGCATCTAAGGGATATAGCTTTATATTTGATAGATTTTGAGTTGCGAAATGATATGCAAAATGGATTAAATATTTTAACTAAAATAGACGTTAAATCACGTGGCTACTTAATTACCAGCCATGCAGAAGATATCGTCATTCAACAGAATTGTGAACACCTTGGCGTATGGTTGATTCCAAAAACATTAGCAGGTGAAATTACTATGAACCTGAATTGCTGAAGTCACTGACAAGAATATTAGTTAGCACTCAGCAAAAACAAAGTTAACATACCCGGCATTGCGAGCAAGAGTGCGCAACGACGAACTGCAATTTTTTTTCTGAATAGTGACAAAAAATAAATTTACCATTATTAATAATCAGTAGAGATAAAATGACAATTACAATTGAAATCTTAATCGGAAAAAATGCTTCAGAATATATTGAATATGTTTCTCATTTACGTATCAATATTTTTAAGGAATATCCGTATTTATATCAAGGTGACCTTGAGTATGAAAAAAAATATGTGGCAGACTATACTTTACATAATCAAGCAATGATCGCCATCGCAAAAATAGATGGCTTAATTGCTGGAATATCAACAGGAATACCAGTCATTAGTGATTCTAAAATAGCACAGGACGTTAAAGAAATTTTTACCAAGCAAAAAACCGAGGCAGAAAAATATTACTATTACGGT
>DHXK01000107.1:0-6352 GCA_002413665.1 Legionellales bacterium UBA5158
AGGCATAATAGTCGGTAAATATTTTTTTAAACCATACGACTCAACAAATATTTTTTGTAATAAATCAATTGGTAATGAACTATTATTATCAGCAGGTGCATAACCAGGTGAATCCCCTAACGCTGTAGCAAATAAATGGCGAGCTGTGTCTGCTAGATAAGGATTCGGTTTTAAATTTCGATTTTTTTGAATAATAGAAAAAGTAATGTCGTAGTAAACATGATTCCTCTCATACTCATAATAATGCCATGCTAATTCATGTAAATATAATTTCAGATGAACCCATGCTTTATCATTATGAATTTTATCCACCCATTTTTCTGCAAAATATATTACACACGAGCGCCAATCGCAGTCAATTGCATCGCTATTTGTAATTTCTTTAAAAATTTGCCAGTGTTCGTATAAAGATTTTGGCGGCGGGCTTTGAACATTAAAGTCTCGCTGTAAATTAGCATGGTTAGTAGCACAGCCAATGTTTGGTAGCATGAAGGCTGATCTTGCTCCCGATGTTTCAGTGAGCAGTCCATTGGGAGCATATATGCGTTTGCTTTTTTTGCTTAGAATCCTAGCGAAAGAAAAAAATGCACCTGGCGAGGAGATAGCCCAAGGAATAGTGATCCCCTGATCTTTTAAATCAATAAATAATTCTAAATTTTTTTCTAATACTATGCCCAGTGGTGAGCTATCTTTGCCATATGCCAGATGTTTTATTATGTCTTTAGGTGCGCTTGGGTCGGATAATCTATAATTTCCTTTATCTTGATTGGGAAGCAGTGTCGTGTGCGTATCGCCTGTTAGTGCGCCATATGGGTAATATGCTAAGAATAAAGGGAAGCTTTTATCCGGGTTTAACTCGTCTACAATTTTTGCAAATTTAGGTTCAACTTTAGCAATTCGCTCTCGGATATTACTCCAATAAGTTTTCACCAAACCTCTCCCCTCATCTACTTCGGTAACCATGGGCAATCCCTGTTGTTATATTATACAGCAATATTATGCATATAAATTTTAGCTTACAATTTACTTAATAAAAAATGATCGCCATTATCTGCTATAAAAGTAGCTATATCAATGGTTATATAAGCTCGCATTAAAAGTTTCTGAAATTCATCATTAATTTAAAGGATAGTCATGCCTGCGATGGAACTGTTAGCTGAAGTCATAAACGTTGATATTCATAAATTATCAAAAAATGAAATTAAAATTGTAGAAGCTGAATTATTTTTTCAGCTTTGTGAAGAGCTTAAGGTTTATTTTAAAATTGAATATAAAAACTACTTTAAAATTCTAAAATTTAAAACAGAGGAAGCCAGCAATATGTTAGAAGAAAATTTTTTACGATGCATTGTTAATGATATTTTATCTACTGCTGAATATTCCTTGCCGGGAATTGCTTGTTACACTCAGGAACCAGAAGAAGTGATCTATGATCTTGCAGCAGGAATAAATCCACGCCCATCGATGATGCTATTTAGAAAAATTATTGAATTACATCGATCAGTACGAGTCGATTTATATAAAGAAATTATGCGCAAAATTATTTCTGGTCAGCATGAGACATAATAATAAATAGAATTTTATCGGTAACATAAACTGTGATAAATCTATTATTGTCTACGTTTAAATATGCTGATTGACTTGACCCCTGCAGAACAAAACATAGGAAGTACAATTGAATTTATAAAATTAGAATGAAGGCTAGGTCATATCATTACCTACATCTTTTATAAAAATGCCGGTAATGACATGAACTAGCCCATACCTTGCTTATCTAAATACCTCTGATGGTATTCTTCGGCTGGATAAAATTTCGTAGCTGACAAAATCTGAGTCACTATAGGAGTAGGATATTTTTTAACTTCTGTTAAAGCTTCTTTATAATCTAAAGCTTCTGCTAATTGCTCTGGTGTATGACAAAAAATAGCTGAGCGATATTGTGTACCTACATCCGCGCCTTGTTTATCTAACGAGGTAGGGGTGTGATTTTCAAAAAATATTTGAAGTAACTTTTGGTAGGAAACTACGTCAGGATCAAACTCAATCTCAATTGCTTCGGCATGACCCGTTTTGCCCGTGCAAACTTTCTCATAACTTGGATTTTCTTCCCATCCACCGGTGTAACCCACTTGAGTAGATATGACCCCGTCAACCCGACGAAATAACGCTTCGACTCCCCAAAAACAGCCAGCAGCAAATGTTGCTTTAGCCATAGGTTACATCCCCTGTTATTTTATTACATCCATGTCAATACAAATAATATCATATTCTAGATCAGACAGAACCTATTTAAGCTTTTTCACCCACCGTGTAAATTTTCATAGAATTAGTTCTTCCATGAACACCTATTAAATCACCTTTGGTGATAATCACGAGGTCGCCATCTTTTATAATGTTTCTTTTTTGTAATTCTTCGACTGCAGTTTGATTTAGAATTCGTCTATCCAAATGAGTAGCATCAAAAGGGATAGAGTACACACCGCGATATAAAGCCATGCGACAGAGTGTAGATTGATGACGGCTCAAACCATAAATAGGGATACTGGACGTAACACAGGACATCCATAGAGGTGTAGTGCCTGATTCTGTTAATGCAATAATTGCCTTTATGTCTAAATTATTTGCCGTGTACATGGTGGCCATTGCTATTGCTTCATCTACATCTTTAAATTGTGGTTCCTTCAATCTGCGAAAACTATTGTTATGCGGATTTTTCTCGGCGCTTAAGCAAATACGATCCATTGCTGCAACAGCTTTATCAGGATATTTACCAACAGCAGTTTCACCCGACAACATCACAGCATCAGTGCCATCTAGCACAGCATTTGCCACATCTAACACTTCTGCTCGAGTTGGGATGGTGTTGTACGTCATAGATTCTAACATCTGAGTTGCTGTGATGACGGGTTTGTTAAGTCTCTTCGCTAAATGAATAATGAGTTTTTGTGCCGCAGGTAGTTCCGCATCGCCAATCTCTACTCCTAAATCACCACGAGCAACCATTACTGCATCTGCAGTGCGAATAATTTCTTCAATATTGGTGATAGCTTCTGCGCGTTCTATTTTTGCAATAATGCCCGCATTCCCACCGGCAGCCCTCAATAACACACGAGCTTCTTTCACATCATCTGCATTACGGGGAAAAGAGATAGCAATGTAATCTGCTTTCAAACGAACAGCTTCAATAAGATCCATGCGATCTTTATCTGTGAGAGCAGCTGCAGATAAACCACCCCCTAAACGGTTAATTCCTTTGTTATTAGACAGCTCTCCACCTACAACAACTGTGCAATGAATACGATTAATTTCGATTTTTTGCACTAGCATGACTATGCGACCATCATCTAATACTAAGGTGTCGCCCGGCCTAACATCTCGAGGTAAACTTTTATAATCTAAACCGACGGACTCTTCATTACCTTCGTCGTTTCCTAGTTCCGTATCTAGTACAAAGGTTTGACCTTCCGTTAAATTAATTTTTTGATTTTGAAAACGCGAAATACGAATTTTGGGACCTTGCAAATCAGCTAAAATAGCCACTGTTTTGCCACATTCTTCTGCGATTTCACGCACCATGTTGATGCGTTTTTCATGTGTTTCGACGCTGCCGTGTGAAAAGTTTGCACGAAAAACATCGGCGCCTGCCATGATGGCCCGCTTGAGGACTTCCGATTGATCTAAAGCAGGTCCTAATGTAACAACAATTTTGGTACGACGTAGTGGTTGGGAGCTCATGTAACCTTCTCATTTTTGCTTGCGTGTTCTTCCAGTGCAGTAATGGCTGGAAGTTTTTTTCCTTCCAGAAAAGTTAGAAATGCACCACCACCTGTGGAGATATAATCAATTTTATCTGCAATCTTATACGCTTGAATAGCAGCTAAAGTGTCTCCGCCACCAGCGACAGAAAATCCTGCGCTCTCTGCAATCGCGCGCGCGATAGCTTCTGTGCCTTCTGAAAATTGTTTCACTTCGAATGCTCCGACAGGACCATTCCAAAGAATAGTTTTCGCTTTTTTAATGATGCCACATATTGTTTTAATGGTATCAGGGCCTATGTCATAAATTTTTTCATGATCATCAACTTGCGAAATAAGACGAGGTGAACTTTCAGCTTGATCCGACAATTTTTCTGCGACAACTACATCGGTAGGCACAAGAATTTGTGCACCACGATTCTTGGCAACCATTGATAAGCGTTCAGCCTCATCAATAAGGTCTGGTTCATACAATGACCTGCCAACGGTGTAACCTTCTGCTGCTATAAAAGTATTTGCAATGCCGCCACCGATAATAAGGCAATCTACTTTGTTGACTAGAGATTCTAATAACCCTAATTTAGTTGAGACTTTTGATCCACCTACTATTGCAACTATTGGGCTTTTTGCTTGACTCATAATATTTGTAAGGGATTCAAGTTCAGACAATAATAATGGACCAGCACACGCAATGGGCGCGTAATGAGCAATACCACAAGTAGAAGCTTCTTCTCTGTGTGCTGTTGCGAAGGCATCCATTACAAAAACATCACAAAGAGCGGCCATTTTTTTGGAAAGAGCGGCTTCGTTATCTGTTTCACCATCGTTGAATCGCACATTTTCTAACAAGACGACATCATGATCGCCCATGTTTACATTTTTCAACCAGTTTTGAATGAGTGGAACTTCTCTTTGCAAAAGTTCTGATAAGCGAGCAGCGATAGGGGCAAGAGAATATTGCTCATCATAGCTCCCTTCTTTGGGTCTGCCCAAGTGCGACATAATCATCACTTTAGCACCTGCTTTTAAAGCGGCATTAATTGTGGGAATAACAGCTTTAATACGAATATCACTGGTGATGACATTATGCTTTAATGGCACATTCAAATCTTCACGAATTAAAACGTATTTTCCTTTTAAATCTAGATCTGACATCTTTAGCATGGTCATTCGTCGTGCTCCTGATATTTAACTATCAAAACCAATATTGAAAGTGAATTTATTGCATAATAGAAGTAAACACAAGGGCAATGTTTTCATATAAGAAAAAAAACAACTAGTTAAGAGATGTGCGAGATCATTTTTTGACCGCGCTGTTTGCGTTTGTAAGATAATATTTTGATATAAAAAAAAGGTGAGAAATGCATATTAACCCTATCCGTAAGTTTCTGAGCCATGAAGCTGCTAGCGGAATTTTGTTATTGACCAGCGCCCTCTTAGCATTTATTTTTTGCAATTCCCGTTATGCTGAGGTTTATCAAGGAATTTGGCAGACATCTTTTACATTACATCTCGCACACTACTCCCTGACAAAACCGCTATTGTTTTGGATTAATGAAGGTTTAATGACGCTTTTTTTTCTTCTAGTGGGCTTAGAGCTAAAAAGAGAATTTTTAGAAGGACAGCTACAACATGCCTCACAAATAATCTTACCAGGAATCGCAGCACTAGGTGGCATGGTGGTGCCGGCTTCGATTTATTATGCTATTAATCATCTTTCGGTTGTTGCTCTACAAGGTTGGGCGGTTCCTGTTGCTACAGATATTGCCTTTGCATTAGGGGTATTGTCTTTATTCGGCAAGAGAGTTCCGCTAGGATTAAAATTGTTTTTGCTAGCATTAGCCATTGTGGATGACATAGGCGCAATAGCGATTATCTCTTTTTTTCATACAGAAGCGTTACTCTGGATACCAACGGTGTTCGCATTAATGACCTCGTTACTCCTAATGATACTAAACTTCTATAGAGTAAAAAGCCTATTCCTTTATTTAACATTGGGTTTAGTGTTATGGCTGTGCCTCTTGCAGTCGGGTATTCATGCCACAGTCGGAGGAGTTATATTGGCATTTATTATTCCCCTCAAAAAACAAATAGGTCTCACTACAGCTCCTGCATCTATCTTAGAGAAATTTCTACACCCCTGGGTTGCTTACCTCATTATGCCGGTATTTGCCTTTGCAAATGCAGGCTTGGCTATAGGTGGTATATCTAAAGAGATGTTGTTTAGTCCCGTCGTGGCAGGTACTGTGTTAGGACTTTTTATAGGAAAACAGGTAGGTGTCTTTAGCTTTGCTTGGTTGATTATTAAAGCAGGTTGGGCAAAACTACCTCACCAGACGACTTGGTTAGAATTATATGGGGTGGCTATCTTGTGTGGCATCGGTTTTACTATGAGCTTATTTCTTGGTACGCTTGCTTTTCAAGAAAATAACCCTGTTTATTTGATAGAAGTTCGATTGGGCGTGCTGATAGGCTCTATATTATCAGGGGCAATTGGAGCTATGATGTTGCAAATCGCTTTTCGCAAGAAGGCTAAGAGGATATTGTTTTGACAGATGAAATTATTTCAGCAGGCTGGCTGCGCCGATGTTTTGGGT
>DHXK01000107.1:6492-10084 GCA_002413665.1 Legionellales bacterium UBA5158
CGCAATTCATGCTTTTACTGCTTCAGGTGCGTTTGTAGGCTTATTAGCTTTGTTAGCAATTTATCATCAAGAGTACATATCAGCATTTTGGCTAATGGGCATGACCATTTTGATAGATGCAGTCGATGGTTTTTTTGCACGATTAGTACAGATTAAAGTCGCCGTTCCTCAGGTGGATGGTGAATTGCTGGACAATATAGTCGATTTTTTTAATTATACTCTAGTACCCGCTTTCTTTTTGCTAGTCACACCTTTGATCCCTGATCACTGGCGATTAATTTGCGTAATGGCTATTACATTTTCCTCGGCTTATCAGTTTACGCAAGTCGATGCTAAAACTTCAGACCATTTCTTTAAGGGCTTTCCCAGCTATTGGAACATAGTCGTTTTCTATTTATTTTTCTGGCAAATGAATGTTTGGAGTAATTTAAGTATTTTATTGGTATTAGCTTTTTTAAGTTTTGTCCCTATTAAATATGTGTATCCCTCTAGGCTAGATTANNTATGTTGTTAGCCACTGTATTATGGGGAGCTGCAACTTTAGGTTTAATTTGTGTTTATCCTAACTCCAACAAAGAATTAGTCTTTATCTCCATGGGATATTCTATTTTTTATCTGGCAATTAGTTTTTATCGCACGTGGAAACCTTTAGCATGAAAACTATTTTAGTGACTGGCGGTGCTGGTTTTATAGGTTCACATACCGTGGATTTATTAGTACAGAATGATTTTCATGTGATTATTTATGACAATTTATCGACAGGAAAAATCACCAATCTTGATTTGCTGCATCCACAGATGGAATTTTTTCAAGGTGACATTTTAGATTATCGCGCTTTTGCCAAACAAGTTTTGCGCAGTGATGCTGTTTTGCATTTAGCAGCCGTACCTTCAGTCCCTATGTCCATCGCTGATCCTATCAGTACGCTAAAAGTTAACACTCAAGGTTTTGTACATGTGTTGCAAGCTATTCGTGAAGCAAAAAAACCTATTCGATTGGTTTATGCCTCTAGTGCTGCAGTCTATGGCTCTACTTCAAAGCTACCCTGTAGTGATGAATTGGTGGAACTTTCGCACGCAGCGTTATCACCTTATGCGTTAGAAAAAATAAATAACGAGGCTTATGCCGATTTATATGCTCGTATGTTCGGCATCCCTAGTTTAGCGTTACGTTACTTTAATGTGTATGGACCACGCCAAGATCCTCGTTCTCCGTATTCGGGAGTAATCTCTCGCTTCATTGATCATTATCAACAAGGTACGCCGATTACCATTTGGGGAGATGGGAAACAGTCTCGCGATTTTATTAGTGTAACTGATATTGCTGCCGCAAATTTAGCAGCACTACAAAGTGATTATACTGGGGTATTAAATATTGCGACCGGCATGCCTGAAACACTTTCCCATTTAATTTCCTACATAGAAAAAGTGGGTGGAAAGCCTGCTGCTGTGCATTTTTTAGACGCCCGAATAGGGGATATCCATGAATCGTACGGAAATGTCACAAAAGCAGAAAAACAGCTCAATTTTAGGTATAATACATCGCTTGCCGAAGGAATAAAAAATCTTATGATGAGCCATGTGGAAAAAACACCATAGCTTGATGCTTTCGCGGAGACACTAATGCAAAAAATGCCTGAAAAACAAGCTTGTACCAAGCTCCATTACGAGGTAACAGCTGCCGATCTGCCCTTATCTTGCCCCACAATTGATATGCGTGTCTGGGATGCTCATCCGCGAGTTTACCTCCCTATCGAAGAAACCGGCCACGTTGTGTGCCCTTATTGTGAAGCTGAATTCACACTGAGAGTGCATGAAGAATAAAATTCTCATTGTCGGACCTGCTTGGGTGGGCGACATGGTTATGGCGCAGAGCTTATTTAAGCTCCTTAAACAACGTCATCCACAAGTTCTTATCGATGTACTGGCTCCCGCTTGGAGCTTGCCTTTATTGGAACGTATGCCTGAAATTTCCACGGGGATAGTCATGCCCTTGGGGCATGGACAGCTTAATTTGAAAGCTCGCTACCGCTTAGGCAAAAGTCTGCGTTCCACACAATATGATCAAGCCATTGTTCTGCCTAACTCTTTCAAATCTGCACTCGTTCCCTTTTGGGCGAAAATACCGCAACGCACAGGATGGCGTGGTGAAGCACGATGGTTGGTCTTAAATGACTTAAAGAAACTAGATAAACAGCGTTATCCCTTGATGATAGAACAATTTATGGCGCTAGCTTTATCAAAAGAAGAAGCCTTATTAGCTGACTATCCGCTGCCTGAATTATTTTCAAATACACAAACACAAAATGCAGTGTTAGCAAAACATCAAATACAACGTAGTGAACGTCCTGTCTTAGCATTATGCCCAGGAGCTGAATTCGGTCCCGCAAAGCGCTGGCCCGAAAGTTATTATGCACAAGTAGCCAATGCTAAGTTAGCAGAAGGCTGGGATGTCTGGTTGTTAGGTTCTCCCAAAGATGCTGCTGTAGGTGAAATGATTATGCAAGAAACCCAGCAGAAATGTATTAATTTAACCGGACGCACTTCCCTAGTGGAAGCAGTGGATCTGTTATCTCTGGCTTCAGCTGTTGTGAGTAATGACTCAGGCTTAATGCATATTGCTGCCGCAGTCAAGAAACCCTTGATCGCCCTTTATGGCCCTACTAGCTCTGCATTTACACCTCCTCTACATTCTCAAGCAAAAACCCTGCAGCTAAACTTAGACTGCCAGCCATGTTTTCAACGTGAATGCCCGCTAGTGCATCATCGCTGTATGCGTGACTTACTTCCCCAACAAGTTCTTACAGCACTAAGTGAAATCACATGCGCGTATTAGTCGTCAAGACATCATCAATGGGGGATATCATTCATACATTGCCTGCCATAACAGATGCAGCAATGGCGATTCCAGGCATTCGATTTGATTGGTTAACCGAAGAAAAATTTGCTGAAATCCCTCTTTGGCACCCGGCAGTCGATAAAGTTATTCCCGTCGCTTGGCGTCGTTGGCGAAAAAAATTATGGGCGCAAGATACGCGCACTCAATGGGAGGAGTTCCGAAAAAACTTAGATGCGACTCAATATGATTTGATTATTGATGCACAAGGATTAATAAAAAGCGCTATTTTTACATGGTTAGCCAATGGTCCCGGCAGCGGCTTAAATTGGCGCTCTGCACGAGAACCTTTAGCTTCTCTGATCTATCAGCATGCCTACCCGATTGAACGTGATCTGCATGCTGTTACACGAATAAGAACGTTATTCAGCCAAGCGCTAGCTTATCCATTTCCTACTTCGGTTCCACAATATGGAATCGATAGAGCAAAATTTCTTTCCGAAAAGAGAGAGGAAGAAAATTATTTAGTCTTTCTGCATGGAACCACATGGCCAACTAAACACTGGCCCGAAAAGCATTGGATAGAATTAGCTAAACTTGCAAATCAAGCCGGATTTAACGTGAAGTTGCCTTGGGGTAACCCGACAGAACATGAAAGAGCACAGCGCATTGCAAGTTGCGTCCGTGCAGAGTTATTGCCTCCGTTAGATTTGAGAGGCATGGCGAGCGTGTTAGCTGCTTCTAAAGCAGTAGTGGC
>DHXK01000107.1:10203-15039 GCA_002413665.1 Legionellales bacterium UBA5158
TAAAGCAGTAGTGGCAGTCGATACAGGGCTGGGGCACTTGGCAGCTGCTCTCGATGTACCCTCGGTTTCATTATACGGCCCGACAAATCCTGGCTTAACAGGTGCGTTGGGCAAGTCTCAAGTGCATATGACCGCGACTTTCCCTTGCTCGCCTTGTTTAAGTAAACAATGCACGTTTGTAGCAGATACATCGCAACCAAAACTATCTGTTTATCCCCCTTGCTTCTCAACACTTGATCCTTCTGTTGTTTGGGATGCGTTAGTGACTTTATTGGATTAGCATACAAAAATATAGATTGGGTTGAGCCTGCGAAACCCAACCTACATAAAATATTTATTTGTAATATGGCAGTGCAGCTATATTTTCGGAATTAGCAGGTGGAACATCGGAGAAAGGTACGGTTTTAGCGAAATCACCGTCATCTGGCACAGGATAATCTGAAAAAGCACGACTGTAATCTGTTGTAGGTTTTAACTTTGGTTCATTCAAGTCACCAATATTATTAAACACGTGACATTTACCCAAATTTAACTGAGCCGTAGAGGGTGCTGCAGTGATCTGTATGCGACTGTTAGCCCGTAAACTCTCTAACGGATAATTGCTAGCCACAGGAAAATAATCTCCATAACCTACGTATAATAATTTTCTATCAGTGTGAACACTTTGGTGATTAAAACTATTCAATCCGCGCGCCCATAAGGCCGCAGCCACTTGTCGTGCACGAGCCTCTGATAATCTTTGTTCGAATTTATTTGAGCCAAAGCCACTCATATTCCCAGAAACAATGAGATTATCATTTGGGTAACGACTCAATACACTCGCAACACTATTTAAAACAGGTTCCATACCGGGTTGAAAATCTGAACTATTTTCTTCGAATAAAGCATCGGTCGGTAAATTAATAGTGACATATTGCCCTAAAGTAAACACTTGCCCCCCGGCATGTACAATTTCTGCTGAAGCGAAGCGTAACGTCGTTAGATAATATCCTAAACCTGCGCCACCTACACCTAGCGCACCACTTGCTGTTTTAGATAAACCCATCCATGCGCCAAGCCCATAACCTGCTGCACCACCCACTAGGGGGCCTGCAACATTTCCAGTAGGAGGATTTGTATGAGAAATAGGCGTACATCCAGCTAAAGTAAATAATATAGCCGTACAAGAGGATGCTATTTTTTTGAAGGACAATTCCATTTTTTTCCTTAGCAAATATTTAGGCTAAGTTAACAGTATATGTTTTTAAAGAAGATACGTGTCGTGTGCAATAGGGTCAAGAGATTCTTCATGATGTTGCACACTAAAACTAAACTACTTACCATTTTCGCGCCTATCATTACAAGTTGATTAACGCTAAGATTGATCTCTCACTTGCCGGAGAATTTTTTATGATCCGAGATTTATCATCACGCCCTTATACCACATGGCAATTAATTAAAGCCTACTGGCAATCTGAACAACGACTCTCCGCTTACGTACTTTATATTTCTGTCATTCTGATGAGTGTAGCCATCGTTGGAATGGATGTTGTTTTCAACTATTGGTACAACGGCTTTTATAATGCCTTACAAGATTATAATAAAGCATCAGCATACGATTTAATTAGAGTTTTCATTTTTATTGCAACTATTTTTATAGTGCTAGCGGTTTATCGATATTACATGCACCAATATTTAGGATTACGCTGGCGTCGTTGGCTAACAAATCAATTTCTTAATCGATGGTTAGAAAATAAAAGTTATTATTACTTAGAAAATTTTAATGAAACAACCGATAACCCAGATCAACGTATACAAGAAGACATAGGCGCATTAGTCACAAGCTCACTTGATTTATCTGTTGGCCTATTTACGTCTATCACTACATTTTTTGCATTTATTTATATTCTATGGACATTGTCTGGCAACTTTATTTTAAACTTAGGCCCATTAGGAACATATACCATTCATGGTTATTTAGTCTGGGTTGCGATCATCTATGCCATAATAGGCACACGATTAGCATTTAAAATTGGCTACCCACTTGTTTCTTTAAATTTCGAACAACAACGACGTGAAGCGAATTTTCGTTTTGCTGCAATTGATTTGCGTTCCCACTCCGAACATATTGCCTTATATCGCGGGGAAACCAGTCAAAAGAATATTTTATCGCGATTATTTAATAGTGTGTTAGATAATTATTATGCGATTATTTTGCGACAAAAATTGTTGCTATGGTTTACTGCTGGATACAACCAAGTTTCTGTCATAGTTCCTTTAGTAGTTGTGTTGCCTAATTATTTTGGCAAAGTTTTTAAATTAGGTGGCTTAATGCAAGCCCTACGTGCATTTACTCAAATACAAGATGCGCTTTCATTTTTTGTAAGTTCTTATTCTCAAATTGCACAATGGCGAGCAGTCGTACGTCGATTATTAGGTTTTCTAAATCACATACATGAAGTGGAAAATAATGTCCTCATTTACAATAAATTTTTACGTTCATCTCAAGAAAATAACGTTATTACACTTCGTCATTTAACGATTCGAACTCCACGTGGAGAGATTTTATTAGACAATATAAATGAAGAACTTATCCATGGAAAAAATTATTTAATTAAAGGTGCTTCGGGCATTGGAAAAAGTACTTTTATACGTGTGATTGCAAATATTTGGCCTTACGGTGAGGGCGACGTTATTTTACCTTTGAATAAAAAAATTATGTATATTCCGCAAAAATCTTACATGCCCATAGGCACATTAAAAGAAGCATTACTTTATCCGGAAGATGGTTCTGTTTGTTCCGATGAACAAATGTGTAATCTTTTACGAGAATGCGACCTACCTGAGTTAGTCAAACGTTTACATGATGTTTCCATGTGGTCAGAACAATTATCACCAGGTGAATTACAGCGCATTGCTTTAGTACGTGTTTTAATTCATAAACCTGATTGGGTATTCTTAGATGAAAGTACTTCTGCATTAGATTTACCACATGAAAAACAATTATATATGTTAATAAAATCTGCATTGCCGAATTGTTCGTTAGTCAGTGTCGGTCATCAACCTAGTGTTGAAGCATTTCATGATGAACAAATTGACTTGTCAAAATATTGTGTGCAAAAAGGCTTGCTAAGTGATGTGAATGTTATTTAATATTAAATATCTTTAAATATCAGCTCAAATCGTCACAAAAAGAATAAACACTACACTAGCTTGCTTAACATCAAAATCACCATATCCCAAAAGTCTTAACAAAAATAAGGTTTTTCAATCCAACCTGAAACAATGTCAATGGGGTCACCACACAGAGTAGTGATAGCACTGCAAATTCACAATAATTCGCCGGTGTTAGCACTTTCCATTCACCAAGCAACGCACAGAGTATAAAAGTCACAGTTACTGTCAAATAAAATCGCAATGATAATATTTCTCCCGTAGTAAATGCCTGCGTAATCCGCTTGGAATAAATAGAATAAATCGTACCTGACGAACCACCAACAAATGCTAATATCAATCCGGGAATAAATTTAGAATTATGGTACGTGTATGCTAACAAACGATTAATAAAAACAAAGACGCCAGCACAACACCTGCCATGCCACAATAAATTAAACTTTGTTGCCAACCATGATTTGCGACTAAATACGCAAGTGGAATCTGTCCGCACAATGCACCAGTCATAGCTCCCGTCGCCAGCAAACCATCAACTAAGGCCATTTTATTTGGCTTGAACCAAAGTGATGTCATTTTCATATAACTAACAGTTGTAAATGCTGCTCCAACACCGATTAACATGCGGGCAAATTCTGCTACCAATAATATTTTTGTGCTTGCAAATATCATTGCACCTAATGCGCAGATGCCAATTGCCATCGCAGTAATTAACCGTGAACTGTAGCGATCCAACAATGGCCCTGCAAACAATTATGCGATCAAGTATGCATAAAAATAGGTTGCTGCTAAATTTCCTAGCCCTGCACCATTCACATGAAATACCCGCATAAGATCAGACGTCATAACACTGGGTGAGACTTGCAAAACAAATTCATAAAACGCAAAGGTAGAACACAATAAAACAATTAACCATGGATAATAAGTACTAAATAAGGCGCTGGGTTTATTTATTGAGTGATAATAACTGGAGAGAATAAACTGCCTGCCGAATGCTTCTGGAATTATTATGTTTTTTTTATTACTTGCGAATTGCATGACTTCCTCTTATTTTTTGGTGGTGTTTTATTTTTGTGAGATCTCATTATTCCGATCTGTATAAGTTGTATTATGAAACTTAACGTAAACAGCTTAATCTGGCTGATGCAAAAGTTGAAATAATATTACAAGTTTAAATTTAATTACACAACTAATTTAGCAATTTTTTTACATGTAGTTAATTATTAATGGATTATTGGTCATTGATAGGCTCTCATAATAGTTAAATCTTGCAAATTCTATGATTTTTATTATAATAGGCAATAAGATCTTGTAATTTTTAGTTAAGTTGAAACAAAATTACTGATTATATGTTTGATCATAATCTTTATTTATGAGTAGTGTATTTGCATGGCCCAAAAATACTTGAAACTAGGCAACATATTGAGGAAACTGTTATTTGACAATAATATGAAAGCTGTTGATCTTGCTAGGGAAGTAAAAATTCCTCCACCCACTATCCACAGACTGATTACTGGTAAATCAACTCGCCCTTACAAATCCTCGCTAAAACCAATTGCTGATTTTTTCTCAATGTCCATAGAACAGTTAATAGGCGAACAATCTTTTACTAACAACCCGTTGATTATTAATGAAGAAACCTCTCTTCAGACAAGGAAGATTGCGTACCTACCTCTTATCCCTTGG
>DHXK01000107.1:15211-18223 GCA_002413665.1 Legionellales bacterium UBA5158
CCTCTTATCCCTTGGGAAAAATTACAACACCATCAAATGACTGATGAAAATAAATACGAAAAAATCCCTTTTGTGGGGAACATAAGCACACTTGGATATGCTACTATATTGACCGACTACTCTATGGAACCTTTGTTTTCGCATGGAAGTATGTTGATTTTTGATCCTGAAAAAACTTTTAAAGACAGAAGCTATGTTCTCGTACAATTGAATGAAACAAACCTTCCTGTTTTTAGACAACTACTTATCGACTTAGATCAGAAATATTTGAAGCCATTAAATCCCGATTTAAATGCTTTCAAGATGAGAGCAATTGGTGAAAATGACAGAATTGTTGCGACCCTAGTTGAAGCTAGACAAATATATACTGATCTATAGAGAAACTGGCATGATTAATTTTTTAAAGCAACAAACCAATAAACTTCTCGCCGGATGCAAAGCTGTAGCAGTTTTAATTAAAGATAGCTCGTCGCAAGCATCCAACCGTGTGCTAACTATTGAAAAAAACAAAGATGACGATTTTATCATTAAAGTCCAACTGATAAATACATCGCAAACATTCATAATGAGACCAGAAGAGATCTTAGCTAGCGACGACTTAACCGATTCTTTCTCGCCAAGAGACATCAGGACACTTACATATCTCGGTTACTTAAGTCTGAATAGCCCTAAATACAAAATTCTAGCTAAAAAACTTTCAGAAAATGACAATAAACTTATTTTTGCTATTAAAGAAAAAGGAAAGCAAAAACCCATAATTAAGAGTGCAAATGAAATCTCTTCTGATGAGAAATTCTTGCAAGGTTTACTTCAAAAAGATGCTCATATGATTGGGTTCGCGGCTGCAACAGAACAAGCTTTAACAGAACAACAAGAAAAAAAAGATTTGCTCACACTCTCTAGCAATCCTAATAACCCCTGAACAACCGCATCAAAACCATTAATCAAACACAAATGAGAGTAAAAGGAGAATATCTATTATGAAATTTACAACCTTAGCTGAAAATCCACATTTTATACTTCCCATCGCAAATTGGTTTCATAAAGAGTGGGCGCATCTTAACCCTGATAGAACCCTAGAAGACGTAATAAAACTTATTGAGAAAAATCTTAATACAAACACACTTCCAATTATATATGTCGCTTTTGATGAAAAAAGTGTCTACGGAACAATTAGCTTAAGAAAAAGCGACATGACCGACTCCAACCAAGATAAATCACCCTGGATCTCTAGCTTATTTGTAGATAAAAATTTTCGAAATAAAGGTATAGGAAAATTTTTAATATCTAATTGCAAAGACACTGCTAAAGAACTAGGCTTTGGTGAAATTTACTTATTTACTGAAGATCACAAGGCTTGGTATGAAAAACTAGGTTGGTCTACTCTTGAAGAGACAACCGAAAGAAACTTTCCCGTCAGTGTTATGAAAAAGACTATTTGAGATTAATAAATGTTAGAAAAATCTACTTTTGTTCCTGCTCCTAAGGCATTACCCTTTTTGGCAATGATTTATGTAATCATTATTGTCTCTTCTACTACACTAGTTTATAAAATTGTTTCATTTGGTTTTGTAACAATTACTGCTGGAGCATTACTAAGCCCTGCCTGGTATTCACTTGGTGATGTAATAGCAGAAATTTATGGATATCAATTATCCAGAAGAATAATTTGGTTTGGATTAATTTGTGAAGGGTTATTTGTTTTTTTATGTTCTAATTTGATTAAGTTACCTTCCCCAGACTACTGGCATCATCAAGCAGCATATAATTCCGTGCTTGGAGCCTTACCGCGTATCTACTTAGGCAGCATAGTTGGCACAATAGTAGGCGCCTTCTCTAACACTTATTTATTGTCTAAATGGAAAATCTTACTTAAAGGAAATCATTTTTGGCTTCGAGCAGTAGGATCTAATGCAGTTGGACAACTAATCTTCTCATGTCTAACAGCATTTATTGATCTTTTAGGCGTTGTTCCTATTACGGATATTTTTAAAATAATATTTGCATCATATTCAATAAAAGTTATTTTAGTGCCAATACTGGCAATTCCAGCAGCCGTTCTTGTGATTTATTTAAAGAAATACGAAGGGTTTGATGTTTATGATACCAATACAAATTTTAATCCGTTCAAATTTTGAGCCTATTATTCTTATTTTATATGACAAAAAATCTTTTCTAAATTTATGAAAAAAAATAGCTATTAGTCAGCGATCAGAGTCAAGAAAGCATCTAACATGTATATACGATTATCTACACTTTAGTATTAATATCAAAAGAAAAAGTAGATGTTTACGACAACAACACGAACTTCAACCCTTTTAATTTTAAGTAATAAATACATGAGACCACGATGCTAACTGCTAATAATAAATCATCTCCATCATTTGCTAATAAAACATCTTCCTTCGAAACAAATCATTTGAAAGTAGATTTTGCCATTTTCTCAGCTATGCCAGAAGAATTAAACTTTTTATTTGAGAAATTTTCTAATTACAAATGTGAAGAAGTACAAGTGGAATCCTTTAAATTTAAAATATATGAATATAAAAATAAACGTATGTTACTCGCTTATACAGGATTGGGTACAACGTTTGCTTCAAGTATTGTTACTTTAATTCATACCTATTTTAAACCTGAATATATTTTTTTTACAGGAACAGCTGGTGGTATTAATAAAGATATCAAACTTTGTGATGTTGTTATTGCTGAAAGTGCATTCGAAGCTGAAATTCAAGGTGCTTTTTCACTCTTAAAGGGAACACCATTTGAAAGCTGCCTCACACACCCTCTAAATAAAAAAAATTTTCCTTCAGTTTATACTGCTGATCCAAGACTACTAGAAATTGTAGACAAAATTAATCTTAATCCTGACAAGAATGTACGTGGAACTGTTGTCACTTCAAATACTTTTCCTGCACCTGCAGAAATGTTTGAAAAAATAAAAAGCATGAACCCCTGTTCTATAGACATGGAAACGTCAGCTTTTTATCAAGTTGCTTGGTTATTAGATAT
>DHXK01000107.1:18331-24546 GCA_002413665.1 Legionellales bacterium UBA5158
CTTGGTTATTAGATATTCCATCACTTGCCATCAGAGGTATAAGTAATTTACTTAACCATGATGGAACAGACCATAACGTACATCAATCTGATGTTAAAGGTAGTGCACTAGCAGCATCTAAAACCTTACTTAATATTTTAGATGAAGTCATTTTACAAAATCAGATTGAATTAAACGATAAGGTCAATACGAGTTCCGAAATTAAGAAAATTATTGAAAAATTAAATCTTCAGCCTCACCCAGAGGGCGGGTTTTATACAAGAAATTTTCAATCTAAAGATAAAGTAATTTCTTCGGATTCCAAACGCTTTAAGGGTGAAGAAAGGCACGCTAGTACTTCTATATATTATCTCTTATACAATGATAATTTCTCAGCATGGCATAGAATTAAATCGGATGAACTTTGGCATTATTATGAAGGTACAAGTGCCATAGACATTCACGTGATTGATAAAGAAGGTAACTTAAAAAGTTATATTTTAGGTAACTCTATGAAAATAGATAATGCCACTTTTCAAGTTGTCGTCGAAGCTGGAAGTTGGTTTGCAGCAGGACTAAGAGATAAAGACTCATATGGTCTTGCTGGCTGCACCGTTTCGCCTGGATTTGAATTTAAAGATTTTGAATTAGCAGATAATGAAAGCTTAACTAATTATTCTAAAACTATTAAAGAAAGTTTTATTAAACAATTTCTTCGATCGACTGAAAATATATCTGCGTTAGATGCTTCATCAAGCAAGATAACAATGAAGTGACTCAATCTTGAATGTGAAATAATTGAGCTTACTTATTATTAAGAACAAAGAATTAAATTAAAGATGGTTAAGTAGATCCGCTGGGTCTCACCAGTGAACCCCTTCTTAGTACCGGACTTGCGGAACTATCGCCTCCGGCTCCGAGACCATGCTGGCCCTGAAGTGGACTATGTATTAGAACAAAATTAACAAAAATGTCCCTATTGAAGTCAAGTGGACAGAAACACCAGATATACATGATGCTAAGCATCTTATAAAGTTTATGAATGAATATGATTGTATAAAACCAGCCTATATTGTTTGTCGCACGAAACGGACATTATTGTTAACAACAAATATTTTGGCTTTGCCTTGGCAAAAAATAGGAACTATCATTAAAAAAACTACAATATAAATCTAAACGTGAAAGCTCGCAACGAGGTACAATTCGTTTTGCTGAATAGTTACAATTACCACCACCCTAATCTCAACGCAGATTTTTTAATGCTGTCTTTATGTCTAGTATATATTTTACCTATTTTTCCTGATTCAACCCCAGAAGAAGAACTTTCAGAAAAAATCCATTTTATTGATGATATAGGCTCTTGACTTAGGATACATATTTCTAATAGAGCTGCGCTATCAATTACTTGCTTACGACTACGACCAAAAAACCTACCAAACAAAGATTTTGGTTCATCGATACGATCTTTACATTCTGCTTTATATTGACGAGTCAACGCTAAGAGTAATGCGGGAAAAATATTTGACTCTTTAAATTGATCTATAGCCACAAGCACTTCATCAAATTTATGGGAAGGAAATAATATACTTTTTAAATGCGCTTCATTTAAATAAAATACTGTCTGAATTTTCCTTTCTTTAAAAGATAGTTTTTCTAAAAATTGAACTAATGTTTCAATATTTGGAATCAATTCTCGCTGTCTTTCTATATTGACTAACGTTTTTAAAATAAATTCAACTCCTTCGTATGAGCCAAAGTCTACTTCGTCATAAGCAGCTTCATAATCCATATGCGTTATTAAGCTATCTATTAAATCTGCTAATTCCTTAGCATCCGTTAAAATAGTATTTTCCCAAGCAACATCTAAATATTTAAAAAAATTATCACACAAATGTTTGGAGATAGGATTTATCCCCTTTTTAATCTCTTCAGGAGTGATAACCAATGTTAAAATATGAAACGGCTGCTCTTGATAATGCACTAATTTCCCTAAAATAATGCCTAAGTCAGCACCTTTTTTAATAACTTGCTTGAGCCATTCTTTTCCCAAATGAGCAAAAAGAATTTTATAATCTTGTTTAAATTTAAAAAGCTGTCTTAAAAAACCACCTAAAGATTCTGGATCACTTAAACTTTTTTCTAACCAATCTTTCCCTAAATAATTAAGCAAAGTATTTTTTTGATTAACGCTATAAACTTGTAAATTCTCGCTTGCGGAACCCGTTAGCTTTACAAAAACACTGCGTAAGTCACTTCCATTTTTAATAATATTAGCTGTTAACCATTCTTTACCACCCAAATGATTTAAAAAATTATTCCAATATTGCAGCGGTAAACTATTTAAAAAAGTACGTAGGTTCTTCAAGTTATAAAATTGCGCTAACCATTGAGAATCAAATTGATTGAGCAAGTCAGGGCAATCCGCGATTACGAGTAGTTGAGCAAGCTCATCAAGCTGGCGGGAATTTTTAATTCCATTTTGTAAATAGGCATAATTATCTTTCCAACATTTTTCAAGTGCCGCCCTATCCTTGGGAAAAGAAGCTCTAGTTAATTCTTTAAAGAAGGCTTGATAACGATCAGGAAAATTTTTATCTGAGAAAGCATCATTCGATCGAGCTGCTGGTGAGTAAGCTGATCTTCCCTCATTATCATATTGTTCTCTTTTTTCCACATCCTTTAAGACTTCGTATGCTTCTTGTATATCTCTAAATTTTGCAGCAGCTTCTTCATTATTTTGATTTTTATCAGGGTGCCATTTTACAGCTAGCTTATGATGAGCTTTTTTTATGTCATCTGTTGATGCTTGTTTTTCTATACCTAGAATTTTATAAAAATCTTTTTGAACGCGGGGAGAGGCCATATTATTTCTCAAGCCAATAAAAGTGGGTTAATACTTATTATAGCATGTGTTCAAATAATAGTCATAACACCCTGTTGAGGAGAGATCCGCTTATTTCTGACATTTAGGGCAATACACCGTACTTCTCTGACCTAAGCGGATTTCTTTTAATGTGGATTTACACTGCAAACAAGGCTGCCCACCACGACCGTAAACCTTCAACTTCACGCTAAAATATCCACGTTTGCCTTCAGTATTCAAAAAATCTTTTAGCGTAGTGCCACCTTGCTCAATAGCACTTCGTAAAATAGTTTGGATAGCCAGAACTAATGTTTGATATCGAACTAAACTGACTTTTCCTGCCGGCTTTAAAGGGGAAATACCTGCGCTAAATAGTGCCTCAGCGGCATAAATATTACCGACACCTACAACAACTTTGCTATCCATAATAAAGGATTTCACTGGAACTTTTCGTTTGCGAGCTACTTGCCAAAGGTACGCCCCGGAAAAGTCTTCACTTAAAGGCTCTGGCCCTAAATGACGCAACAAAGAATGCAGTAAAGGGTCATCTGTGGTCCAAATGCACGCGCCAAATCGTCGTGGATCTCTGAACCGTAAACTGAGTTGATTCGAAAATTCGATGTCTATATGATCATGTTTTTGAGGCGGAGTTTGGCTAGGTAAAATACGAATGGACCCTGACATTCCAAGATGCAGAATAAGCGTGCCATTGATAGTCTTCAATAAAATATATTTTGCACGTCTAGCGACATCTTCGACTTTCAAGCCTGTCAAGATTTCCTTTATATTACAATCAATTGGCCAGCGGAGTCCAAAATGACGGATAATAACGCTTGTAATTGTTTGCTTAATAATATGCGGTTTTATACCACGAATGGTGGTTTCAACTTCAGGTAATTCAGGCATCAGGGATATCTACTTGTCAAGGTCACATTTACACAAAGGTCGCACAAATTGGTGTTAAATTATGCTATCATCTTTTCCTATAAGTTAAGTGTTATTTTATTTATGTTCTCTAATATAAGACTCATTAAGAGGTAGTTTCTATGCACGGACTTTTACATTTATCTTGGTGGGGCGATATTGTTGCCGCCCTTCTCATGACCCAAGTTACGATTTGCGCTGTGACTGTTTATTTACATCGTTGCCAAGCGCACCGAGCCGTTGATTTGCACCCTATCGTGAGTCATTTTTTCCGCTTATGGTTGTGGATGACCACGGGAATGGTGACCAAAGCATGGACAGCCATTCATCGCAAACATCATGCCAAAGTAGAGACTGCCGAAGACCCTCATAGTCCACAGGTCAAAGGTATATGGACTGTGCTTTGGTCTGGCGCTGAACTTTATAAAAAAGAAGCACGCCTACCTGAGACCCTAGAACGCTATGGTCAGGGTACGCCAGATGACTGGATGGAAAAAAATATTTACACAGCCCACAGCGCTTTAGGCATCATGATTATGATGGCCATTGATTTTCTTTTATTTGGTCCAATTGGATTAAGTATTTGGGCTGTGCAAATGATGTGGATTCCTTTCTTTGCTGCTGGTGTGATAAACGGTATAGCTCACTATATCGGTTACCGTAATTATGAATCTCCTGATGCTTCACGCAACCTTTTACCTATAGGCTTTTTTGTGGGTGGTGAAGAGCTACATAACAATCATCACACTTATGCTACCTCTGCAAAGTTCTCTGTAAAATGGTGGGAATTTGATATGGGTTGGTTAGTCATTCGTACGCTCGAAATGTTGGGCTTAGCGAAACCAAAACGGGTTCCACCTAAAGCGATTTTGTCGCCAGGAAGAGGGGTTGTAGATGCCGACACATTGACGGCAATTTTAACCAATCGTTTTCACTTAATGGCACAGTACAGTAAAAATGTAGTACGCCCTGTTTTACAAGAAGAGCGTCGCCATGCAGGAGCCGCGGGTGCTGCTATGTTACGCCGTATGCGCACGTTGTTAACCTGCGAATCTTCATTGGTAGACATGTCGGGTCAACAAGATTTAGATAAAGCATTAAAAACATATAATTCATTAAATGTTGTTTACCAATTTCGTTTAAAGTTACAAAATATCTGGGCACGCAGCACTGCTACTCAAAAAGAGTTAATCGATGCATTGCAAGAATGGTGCAAGCAAGCAGAAGCCAGTGGTGTAGATGCATTGCGTGAATTTGTTAGCCATTTAAAAACTTATGTTCCGCAGCGCGGCTAATAACAAACCTTAATATCATGAGTAGCCTGCGATAAAAACCTTTTAGGTTGCTACGCTACTCATCATGCTCTCATGGAATGGAGTATATAATTGTGTCACAAACACGTGCAACAGAAGAGAAATCAGAGTTTTTAGGTGAAAATATAGATGCACCATTATTATTAAATATAAGCAAAGATGTTAGTCTTCTTATTGATGATGCCTATCTAGAACATACTCGAAGAGTCCTTGGCATAGACGAAAGACCCAGAGTTTATGATAAAGTAACACTTGCAGTACATCCCTGTTTTAAAAATTTCTGTAACGAATTATTGGCTAGCTCAAAGAGAATATATCAAGATACTTTTGATTATTTTCTTGCAGATATTATTCAAAATTTATTAACAACCAACAATGAATTAGCAGAACAAAATCTGCGCCTGACTGCCGAAAATGAAAAGTTAAGCTCCCAACTAAAGCCCTCAACACTCCCTTTAAAAAAATTAGCTGCTTCAGAATATAATGCTTTTGAGGACTTCTATACGGGCTTTGATGACATAGTCAGCGAAATAAATAAAAAGGTAATAGCTCATTTAACTTCTCAAACTGCTCGTTGCAAAAAAACTGTTTCGGAATATTTAAGCCAAGAACACTACATTAGAGAGATGAAAAGTGAACGTCGTTCTGACTTTATCATTAAGGATGTAAATAAAAAACTTGATTCTCTAATGACTAAATTTCAGGAATATTTATTAAATATTTTTACTAATTTTTATCTTTCGGAAAGTCGCGAATTCAAAAGCATCACTTTGGTGCTCACTAAAGAAAACATACCTATTAGAGAACTTTTAGGCATGAAACCCCTATTAAAAGTAAAAAAAGATTTTAATAAAAACATTTTACCCCTAATTGAAAAAGAGTCGACAATAAAAGAGCTCTTTATCATTCACACTAAGCAAAAAAATAAATTTATAGATTTGCAAAATCAACATAGCATTTTGCAAGAAGAAATAACCAAACAAAAAACATCGCAATGCTCAGCAACATTATTTGCTAGCCCAACTAAAGCGAGCGACAATGCGGCCTGCTCATCTGTTGATAAGACCCCTCATTCGACATTTAGTGCTTAATTATTTTCACGAATAATCATTGATCAGGTAGGTAGCTAGATTTCT
>DHXK01000247.1 GCA_002413665.1 Legionellales bacterium UBA5158
TAGGTAGGTGAACGCTTACGAATTAATTAAGTATAAAAGATCGCTAATATTTATGGCGACATTTTTATTGATGTCTGGCTTGATGTGTACACTTGTGGTTGTTAAGCATATTTCTGATGGCACACGAAAAGCTAATCGTAGTGACACTATTCTAAGACAGCTTAATGCTATGCATATTATCTTAAAAGAGGTTGTTAGCAATCCTTCTAACTCGAAACAAGAGCAAATAGTACTGAAGCGACTGGAAGATAATATGGCATCGGTACAAAAATCACTAATGAATGTAGCTAAATCTTCAGATATTCAGGAAGTTTCAAAACAAATATCTTTAGTGAAAGATGATATTGATTCACAAATGGTGGATTTAAAGAAGTCAGTTTCTTCATCGCTTGGAAATAAAGAATATCTTGATGCAAGCAGCTTACCATTTTATGTCATTTCTATAGATGTTATTGGCGGTGAGCCTTACGTTTCAATTAATTATGCAGATCATATTTCGCCGTTAGGAATTGGTGATTTATTAGTAGGCTGGAGAGTGACTAGTGCTGATTCAGATCAGAGTGTGGCAGTATTTGTAAATGAAAAGAATCAATTTGTTCGTATTAGTTTGCAGGGTGTTTAGCATGAAAAAAATGTTATTGCTTTCAACGCTTTTAATATCACTTCCCACCTATGCATTAAATACAAATGACGTCTCAAATACTGTCACCAAGAATACGTTAACGCAAAATACAGCTACAGCAATAACTCAATTAGAGATAGCAAAGGAATGGAATTTGACAGAGCCTGAATGGAATCAATATTTGAAATATATGCAAGGAGCTAGTGGTCGTTATTATCAGAAATTGTCTCCACCGGAAGTGCTAGGGATACAGGCAGAAACTAATGAGGAGTTAACACATTTTGCAGAAGTAGCAGCAAAGTTAGAGCACGATAAGCTTGAGCGTGAATTAAGATTTAATTTAGCTTTTCATCAGGCTGCTTCTAAGCTCTATTCGGAAGAACCATTAATTAAACCTTTTGACTATGCGCCGTTTACCCCTATTCCTAAAAATTAGTTGTGAATACAAATGGAGAATAAAAGGAATAAAGTTTCTTCCACTCCACAGCAACCTAAAAAACCTACAGTAATTGGATATATATTTTTTTCAGTACTCAATTTAGCCTTGGTAACTATTTTAGGTTTGATTGTCCTGAGCGTATGGGTTGCTGTAGAGATATTCATAGGTAATAGTTCCGATGTACTGGGTAAAATCCAAAGTATTATTGAAATTGAAAATAATTATATTGCCAATTTTGATATTGGTTCTACTGATGCTATTAATCGCTTCATAAAAAAAATTCATGGAGTATGTGGCATATCATTTGCAAGAAATAGCTACGAAATATTTGTAAGCCTCTTAGAAGTATTGCTTAAACGGATTTTAATATTTTTATCTTTCATTCCATTTATTGTTTTGATTTTCTCTTTAATGGTAACTGATGGTCTAGTGCAGAGGGATATACGAAAATTCAAAGGCGAAAGAGAAAGCGCGTTGTATTTTCATAGAGTAAAGCCCTTGGCAGCATTCTCTTTTTATTTAATTTATTTCATTTACTTATGCTTCCCATATCCATATTCACCCGTAGTTTTTCTACTGACAATGACCGCATTAACAAGCGTATTTATGATGCTTACTGTTAAATATTTCAAAAAATATGTGTGAGGAAACAATGAAAAACAAATTACGGGTATTAATGTTTGTCTGTGTATCACTTATTTCAATACACGCGTTAGCGAGTACCGAGAAAGAAAAAATTTATCTAGTACACATGATTAATCAATTAGATGCCTTAAGGCCACTCGCGATTGCTGCATCAAAGGAACAAGAAAAATTTCAGAGGGTGCAATTTCATTATTTGACTTATAAAGATTCTGATGGGTACAAGCACAGCGGTGTTTTAGATGATATTGATGAAATTAAAAAAGGTATCCAAATCAGGTTAGCTAGTATTGCTATACAACCCCGCGAATTTAGTCAAATCAAAGGTGATTATGTGGGTAATAAAATATTAAAAGTTGAGAGCTATAATGCAAATTGATTCAGCTCTAAAAGCATTCGCCGATAACGCAAGTATATCAGCATCGGGATTGAGTTTATTAATTCGAGTAGGATTCATTGGCGCGTTTTTCATTTGGGCTGCTTGGTGTGTATTGGAGTTATTAAAATTTTATAGAAACCATCCGCATGCATCGGTTGCCAATTTGCTAAAAGACTATGTTCAAGTATTCATTCTCATATCGATTGTAATTTCACTAGTTTTTATTAAATAGGGACACCGAATGCTATTATTTTCTAAAGCACGAAATTTTATCGCCTTGATTTTTTTATCCTGCATATGCACACCAGTTTTGGCAGCACTACCAACTCCCCCTGATCAATTGAATATTACGGATGGTAATTATGCTACTGGACTCATTGCCTATGGTCTAACTATCATGGGCTATTCCTGTTATTTGTTAGCAGGTATTGCTTTTCTATTTATTGGCTATGAGATGATTGCAGCTTTCCAGGAAGCGAAGCGTCTGGAGAAACTTAGTCATTTCTTTGTCTGGGCGTTAGTGGGCGTATTTACATTAGCTGTGCGTCTTGGGCTTTTATATGCGGGAAATACATTAGTCACGACAGCAGTAAAGCCATAATGCTAAATAACATCAATTATAAAATGCCAATTTATAGAGATTGCACCGCGTGTGAATTGATGACAGTGGCCATTAGCACGTTAGTTATTTTGACTATCACTCTTTCTTTGATTTCAAAGATATTAATTGGTTACTTATGGCCGGGTTATATATTGGCAAGTGCATTATTTTTCTTTGTAACGAAGCTGCTATTGTCAAAATTGCAAAAACTTAAATATGGAAAGCCGCATGCGTTCTATCAGCACTTGATTACTAAAAAACTAATCGAGATTGGGTTAATGCAGGGTAAGTATATTACTAGAGTTGGTAAATGGTCAGTGCGGAGACTAGATAATGAGTAATATTTTTAATGGTTGGATTGTTCAAGCTTGGAAGAAAGAAGATGCTGATGCTCAAGTTATTAAAATACAAAAAACCTTTATTTATATTTTATCACTACTGAGCTTACTTTTTTCTATTGGGTGGATGTCAGCACCTTCAAGACTTACGGTTTATATACCTCCTGAAATTCAGAATGGAGCAACTTTAAAAGTTGGCAGTATTCCCGATCCATTGATTTATAGTTTTGCCTATGAGATTTGGCAAGAATTAAATTATTGGCCTAAAGAAGATGGTGATGATTACCAAAAAAATATACATCGCTATTGGTCGTATCTCACACCAAAATTTAAATCGGAATTGATAGGAGAAGAAAAAGATTTAAGGATTTCTGGGCAGTTGCAACGAATTCGAAGCTTGCAAGGATTAAGCGGTGCAGCTTTCGACTCAGTTAACGTTAAAAAATTAGGAAATGATACTTGGGAGGTTGATCTTAGGATGCGACTTTCTGAATATAAAAATGGTCAACCAATCAAAGATATTGAAATTATTTATCCGCTACGAGTAACACGCATTAATGTATCTCCACAAAATAATCCTTACGGATTAGCACTTGATGGATTTATCAATGAGCCTGAACGACTTCAGACCTATATTTAAAGGAACCTTGCATGAAAGTCTTAAACATTATTCTAGTGATAGGCTGTATTGTATTTAGTGGTGCAATTTATGCGGAGTCCATAAATAGTTTAACGTTAACAGATGCTGAAATGCAGAAGCTTAAAAAATACTTCCCTGCTGAGGAACAGCCAAATTTAATTTGGAAAGGCGATCCAATCTCGGTATCGCTGCCGGTTGGTAAGGAGAAGCGTCTTGTCTTTCCTGATTCTGTTAGTGTGGATATGAAGGGTGCTTTGAACACTGATCAGTTACGAATAATAAATAATGATAAATCAATTTATTTAACAGCATTAAAATCTTTTGCTGCAACACGAATTTATGTAACGTTACAAAATAACGAATCTGTAATCATGATCGACTTGTCGGCTAATATTTCAGCATCAAGTGATACACAAAAAATTGAAATTAGAAAAAGTACTACAAGCGTTATTTCAAAATCAGAAACTTTGAAAGATGCACCAGTTGATCAAAATGTAAATAACAACATTTCATCGGTAGATTTAATACGCTTTGCTTGGCAGCAAGTTTATGCGCCTAAGCGATTGCTTCAAAATGAATCTAACTATACACGTGCAGCTATGCATACTGAAAAGTTTGTTTCTGATTTGGTGTACGGCGATAAAGTAATAGCGCACCCTGAAATTTCTTGGGTGTCTGGAAATCACTACATAACTGTAGTCTTGCTGCGTAATAAATATGCGCACAAAACCAGTGTAGACGTATCTAAAGATTTATGTGGTGATTGGGAAGCAGTGAGCCTTTATCCGCGATCAATTTTACAATCATATGGCAATACAGAAAAAGACTCTACTTTTGCGTTTTTAGTTTCGGCTAAACCATTTGGAGAAACTATAGGAGTCTGTCATGGCGATGCATAATACAAATAGTCTTTTGAAATATGTGGCGATACCAACGATAGCAATAGCATTTTTATGTATTTTAATTTCAATGTTTCATCATAAGGATTCTGTTGCCACACGCCAGAATATTAAACCAGCTGCTGTAAAAAACAATGCTTCAAATGATAGTGCAGCAGAGTCACTAGATACCCTTACTGCTGATTTATCCAAAACAAAAGTAAAAATTTCAGAAGTTTCTAAAAATAATGAAATTCTAAAACAGAAAAATTCCAATCTTTTAGCCGAGATACAAGCAAAACAAAGTACTGCAACTTCAGCGCTTTCATCTGAAGTAAATAAATTGAAAAGCCAAATGCAAGGATTGACTAGCGGAGAATCATCAGCGAAAGACATAGTCTTTTCAAAGCCTATAACGATAGTGGATGATTTATCGCAAACCTCAAAATCACATTCGGTTATGAGCTTGTTAAATAATAAGTCTAGATCACTCTTGCCTAGTGAGCTTCATCAAACTAATGATACTAAAAAACCAGAAATAATTCCGTATTACACTATTCCGGCTAATGGAACTTCAGTGCGAGATAAATTAATGACGGCATTGGTTGGTCGCATCCCCATTAAAGGGATAGTTACCGATCCTTATCCTTTTAAAATTGTGATATCTGACGACAATCTAGCAGCAAATGGACTTCGTATTCCGCATTTATTGCAAATGATCGTTAGCGGTTACTGTGAAGGCGATCTCAATTTAATGAGTGTTAGAGGGTGGGTAACTTCTCTGACATTTGT
>DHXK01000242.1:0-6622 GCA_002413665.1 Legionellales bacterium UBA5158
ATGCAGCACTGGTCTTAGCCATTTGCATTAATGAAATTAATGCTTCTTGCATTCGAGCACCACCACTAGCAGAAAAACACACGAAAGGAATTCTGAGTTCGAGACACACATTGACTGCGCGTACAAATCGTTCACCCACTACCGCGCCCATAGAACCACCGATAAAAGCATATTCAAAAGCGGCAACAACCAATGGTAATCCCATTAATTCTCCACGCAAAACCACTAAAGCTTCTTTTTCTCCAGTGTCTTTTTGAGCTGCGACTAATCGATCTTTATATTTTTTTAAATCTCGAAATTTGAGTCTATCAACGGGCGAAACATCTTCACCAATTTCTATTTGTTGACCTTCATCTAAAAAATAATCTAACCGTGTGCGGGCTGAAATTCGAATGTGATACTGACACTTAGGACAAACAGAAAGATTTCGCTCCAATTCAGAACGATAGAGTATAGCAGCACATTTGTCACATTTAGACCATAAGCCTTCAGGCACACCTTTTTTAGTGATAGCATCTGTACGTATTCGGGAAGGCAATAAATTTTTAAACCAGCTCATACAATTACTCTTTAAAGTTTTTTGGAGATTTGCGGCTATTTCTATACTTTACAAAAACGCATTATGAAAAATAAGCTTTTCTTTTTTTGAAAAACTCCAACAACTCAGCAATAACCGCGACTTGTTGAAGTTTTTCAAAAAAAAAAGCTTATTTTTTTACCCCTCAAATTATAGAGACTATTCAAGCCCAAGAATAGCCTTATTTTACATCAACAAGAGGGCAGCGCGTGGCTTCGGGAACAAATAGGGTTCAGGATACCCCACCTGGACGAGGTAGAGCCCGGCAGCTGACGCCGTATCAGATGCAGCCCTTCTATCCTGTGTCGCCAGCACAGTCGCTACCCAGCCAGGCTGTTGGTGCCCAGAACCTACTTTCATTAATACTCCAGCTATATTGCGTACCATATGATGGAGAAAGGCGTTAGCTTGGATATCAATAAAAATAAAATCGTCTTGTCGGGTAACCTTTAGTAAGGAAATCTTACGGATCGGCGTTTTTGCCTCACATCGGGTTGATCGAAATGAGCTAAAATCATGCTCACCTAGAAGATGATTAGCTGCCACCTGCATTAATTCCACGTTTAAAGGACGATATTGCCAGGTCACGCGAGATGATAAAATTGCCGGACGTACTCTGCTATTGAAAATAATATATCGATAACGGCGAGAAGTAGCGCTAAATCTTGCGTGAAATTCATCGCTAATAGTTTGAGCCCAACACACAGCAATGCTAGAAGGCAGATGCGTATTTGCCCCCATTACCCAAGCTTCCTCACTTCGTATCGCTTGCGTATCAAAATGGGTGACTTGGCCTGTTGCATGCACTCCAGAATCAGTGCGGCCTGCACAAAATAAATTTATAGGTTCGTCGGCTATTCTAGAAAGTGCGTCTTCCAAACAACTTTGCACAGTACGCAATCCAATTTGCTTCTGCCAGCCAAAAAAATCACGACCATCATATTCAATACCCAGAGCAATTCGCATATATTTTAAAGAGTATCTATTAGATTAAGAGCTTGTTGTTTTTGAGAGGAATTACCTTTTTTTAAGACATTTTTCAGCATTTTTTTAGCAATCTCGCTTTGCTTCATTTCAATATAAGCTTTCGCTAAATCTAATTCTGTAGCAATCATATCTTCACCAGCAATAGCTGAC
The DNA here is from genome assembly GCA_002413665.1 of Legionellales bacterium UBA5158. Lineage (GTDB taxonomy): Bacteria > Pseudomonadota > Gammaproteobacteria > DSM-16500 > DSM-16500 > UBA5158. The sequence goes on from DHXK01000242.1 coordinate 1,715, forward strand.
ATATCCATATCTAATTCATCAAGGGTAGACGTTTTTCTTGATTTTGTGTATCGGATTAAAAACATGCTGAGTAGAATAATAAGAATCGCTGCCACTAATAAATAGCGAAGAAATGAATGATTATCTAGATAGAAAATAAACTGCTTTATAGAATCTAAAATGTTTGCCATCACATGGGTTCTTAAATAATTCTTCAATGAAATACTTCGTAACTAAGGATAATGGTTTCACCATTTATCTTAGGGACGAAGTTGAGGTAATCTTGGTAATAAATTATCGTATTCTTCTATCATCTGCTTAGTTTTAAAAGGCAGTTGAGGAGGTAATTGAGCTCGGAAGTCATTGAAGTCAGAACGCATCTCAAGCATTTTATTGCGATCCCCACTTTCAAGCGCTTGTTCCCAAGCAACAGCTTTTTGTCCGATTTCTAACAAATATTCATCTAGATGCTTATCTGGAGCTGGCATAAGAGCCTCACTATTGGGCAAAAATAATTCAACCAAGGGATATCTTACCTATTTTAGCTTAAGATATTCTTAAAATAAACAGTATTTGTAAGTGTTTGACTGTAATTGTTTACAGATATGACCCTATCAGCTTTTCAGCCACTTGAATAGCGTTGAGTGCTGCCCCCTTGCGAAGATTATCTGCCACGATCCAGAGGTTCAGTCCGAAAGGATGTGAGAGATCTTCTCGAATTCGGCCTACGAAGACCTCGTCCTTCCCGGCTGCAGAGATAGGGGTAGGATAAGGATAAGCACCTGTTATCACTTTTACGCCAGGAGCTTTTTGCAGCAATTCTAACGCTTTCAGGGCTGATATCTTGTCCTGTGTTTCGATATGCACTGCAGCAGAGTGACCACAGAAAACGGGTACTCTTACCGTGGTTGGATTAATTGCAATAGTCTTATCATTAAAAATTTTATGCATTTCCCAAACGATTTTCATTTCTTCCCGGGTATAACCATTTTCTTCAAATTCATCAATGTGAGGCAGTACATTAAACGCTATTTGTTGGGGATAAATGCGTGATTGAACTGGCTCTTCATCTAACACTTGCACTGATTGTTCAGCAAGCTCTACAACAGCATCTTTGCCTGTACCAGAAACTGATTGATAGGTTGCAACATTCATACGCGTGATACCTACCGCATCATAAATTGGCTTAAGTGCAACTGCGATAGGAATGGTATTACAATTTGGGTTAGCAATTATGCGATGATTTTTAAATGCAGCAATCTCTTGCTCATTCACTTCTGGCACCACTAAAGGAATATCATTTTGATAACGAAAATGAGAGCTTTTATCTAAAACTATATTGCCCAAAGCTGTCGCCTTAGGAGCATACTCAGCAGAAATATCATTGCCCGCACAAAAAAAACAAATGTCAGTTTTAGTAAAATCAAAATCTGCTAAGTTTTCAATGTTGTGTGCTTGACCCTTAAAGTTACGAGTCTCGCCTACAGAACGAGCACTCGCAAGCAGATAGAGATCTTTAATTGGGAAATTTCGTTCTTCTAAAATAGTTAAGGCTGTCGTTCCAACTATACCTGTTGCGCCAACAATGGCGATATTATATGAGTCTTTCATAAATTACCCTTCAATTTTCTCAGAAACCATCTGTTCTACGCCTTGCAACCAAACACTGATTGCCTCACCCATTAAAGTGGGATTACTTTCTTGGATATAATGCAACTCTTCACCTACATCAATCATTTCTAAATGAGATAAATTCTTTTTTGCCCACCTTACCGATGACATTGTCGTCAGAAATCCTGGAACAGAATATAGCATTAATTTTGATAGTTTTGAGTGAGTTAATTTTTCTGAGTAGGATGCTATAAAGTTATTCAGTTTTTCATTGTGAGACATTTCTTTAATGTACTGAGTCAATGGTTTGTCTGATCCCTTCTGCGAAAACGGTTGACTATAAGGTGCTATTTGTTCTTCGGAAAGTCGATCCATAAAGCCTTGTCTCATCATTGTATCGGCAAAAGCAACACTAGGAGAGTCTAAAGCAGTCACTTGCTTTTCTAGACTAAGTATTTGTTCTTGCACTGGTAATGAAACGTAATCGTCTATCATAGGGCACAAATAAGATTCGTAAAAGACTAAGCCTCTGCAATTATCTTCATGCCGCATAGCATAATCAAAACCAATAATAGAGCCCCAGCCGTGCATGACAATCGTGAGATTTTTTAAATTGAGAGCTTCAATAAACGTTTCGACATAGTTAAGATGATCTAAAAAAGAATAATCAATATTTGTTTTATCTGATTTTCCCATTCCAATTAAATCGAGTGCAATACAGCGACCTAAGGGCGCTAACATAGGGATAACTTTGCGCCACAAATAAGACGAAGTCGGCATACCATGCAAAAATAAAATAGGATCACCTACACCCTGTTCTAAGTAATGCATTTTTGATCCGTGAATGTCTATTAATCGAGAAGCAAAGGACATCTATATCTCCTATCAATTAGCCGTTCGCTTTCGTGAATTTCATATAAAATCGCTTCTTCAGGCTTGCGCAAAATCATACAACTCACGCAGCACAACAGAATAGGTCACAAAACCTGGATTAATACTCGATTTAATTTCTGCTAATAAGTTCTGCCAACGATCAGTTAACAACCTATTCTCTTGAGCCCAACTTTCAATTCTCTCAACGATGGAACTATTTTTTTCAGTCGGCAAAGTCAAAACACTAACACTTAACTTACGCTGAACATTATCCAAATCATCGCGAAAACCAGAACGAGCCAATTCATCCCACTGATTATCCATAGGGTAAGCATTCATCTGTTCGCGCAACCAATTGAGCTCTAATCGATTACCTAATTCATAATAAATTTTTGCCATATCCAAAATACTGAATTTATTTTTTCTTGCAGCTTCTACAATATCTAACGAGGTAAATAAAGTATTACAACTCGCCATATTATTTGCCAGAGAAACAGGAACACCTTGTTGTACAAATGCTAGTATCTCAATTTCCAATTGTTCTTTATCAGAAGGAGTTAACAACCCCCTAAACTCTTTGACTAACTCACGTATAGGCTGCGTAAAATATAAGATCGTAGCGTCTATATCAATATTAGGTTTTCGATTTCTCAGAAACCATCTAGTTGCACGACGAATTAAATAATATATTTGTAACATCATTGCTTGTTGAGTAGCCGTTGAAACCTTTAAATCAAGCGCTTCGATTTGTCCCCAAACTTTTTCCAGATCATAGATTGCTTCAGCGATAACATAGGCGCGCATGATGAATGCAACAGAGGCACCTGTCTCACGTTGCAAGCGCTCTACAAAATTGATGCCCATATGATCGGTAATGTTTTTACTGAGCTGGGTTGCAATAATTTCACGACGCAAACTATGCTGCTTCATTTGTGCTAAATATTTTATGCGTAAAGGTTTTGGAAATGCTAAGGCGAGATATTTCACAAAGTAAGGATCTTCTGGTACATCCGATGCTAAAATATCTTGTTTTAAATACATCTTGCAATAAGCCAATAAAATTGCAATCTCAGGCCTAGTCAATCCTTTGTTATATGCTTTACGTTCTAATAAAACCTTATCATCCGGCAAAAATTCTAACTTGCGATGTAGACGTCCATTTTTTTCCAACTCATTCATGTAGCGTCTAAATAATTCCATGGTTTGCTGACCCACAGAAGATTCCAAGCTTAACATTTGAGTTTGCTCATAGTTATCACGCAACACTAATTCAGCAACTTCATCCGTCATTTCTCCTAATAACTTATTGCGCTGCTCTAGTGTCATATCACCGTCAGCAATAATTTTATTTAATAAAATTTTAATATTGACTTCATGATCTGAACAATCGACACCCGCAGAATTATCAATAAAATCTGTGTAAATGATACCGCTATTAAGCGCATATTCAATTCGGCCTAATTGTGTAAACCCTAAATTGCCGCCCTCTCCAACCATACGTGCGCGTAATTGAATTCCATCCACACGAATATTATCATTTGTTCTATCCCCTGCATCTGCATGTGTCTCATAAGTTGCTTTAACAAATGTGCCTATACCCCCATTCCATAATAAATCCACAGGCGCTTTCAAAATAGCTTGAATTAAATCATTTGGTGGCATGCTATCTTGTTCGATTAAAAAGGCGGCTTTGATTTCTGGCGTCAACTTAATAGATTTTGCAGATCGATTAAAAATACCACCGCCTTTTGAAATCAACGCGGCATCATAATCAGTCCAGGCAGAGCGCGGTAAATTAAATAAACGATGGCGCTCTTTAAAACTAATTGCTGGATCAGGAGTGGGATCAATAAAAATGTGTAGATGATTAAAAGCTGAAAGTAATTTAATTTTTTTAGATAACAACATGCCATTACCAAACACATCACCTGCCATATCACCTATACCCACTACGGTAAATTCAGTCACCTCAGGGTCAACATTGAATTCACGAAAATGTCGTTTCACAGATTCCCAGGCACCACGTGCGGTAATAGCCATTTTTTTATGGTCGTAACCAGCAGAACCACCCGAGGCAAAAGCATCGTCTAGCCAAAACCCATATTCTTTTGCGATACTATTAGCAATATCAGAAAAAGTCGCCGTACCTTTATCGGCAGCGACTACCAAATAGGAATCATCCTCGTCATATCGCATTACATCCACGGGTGGAACAATCTGATTGTCTTTTATATTATCTGTCACATCGAGCAAACCGCGAATAAAAGTCGAATAACAAGAAATAACTTCTTGCATTATTTCATCACGATTACCCGAGGTAGGTAATTGTTTAGGGAAAAATCCGCCTTTAGCACCCACTGGAACAATTACAGAATTCTTAACTTGCTGCGCTTTCATCAAGCCCAACACTTCCGTTCGAAAATCTTCACGACGATCTGACCAACG
>DHXK01000242.1:6764-10293 GCA_002413665.1 Legionellales bacterium UBA5158
GAATACCACCGCGCGCAACTTTTCCACCTCGTAAATGCACACCTTCCACACGCGGTGAATAAACAAAAATTTCATACATGGGTCTTGGTAAAGGCAAATCAGATATAGCGAGAGGATTAAACTTAAAAGAAATATAAGGTTTAAACGAACCATCTGGCATGAGTTGATAATAGTTAGTTCTCAATGTCGCAAGAATAACTTCAAGAATTTTACGCAAAATTCTATCTTCATCTAGACTCGCAACATCTTCAAAAGATTGTTCAATCTTCATAATCAAAGCAGACACACCTTCACGATCTACGTTAGGAGTGAAACGCAGATTAAATAATTCAATTAATTTTTTTGCGATATTAGAATTATTAACTAGCGCTTGCTCGATATAATTTTGACTGAAAGTAAATCCTGTTTGACGTAAATATTTTGTATAGGCTCGCAAAACTGCAGTTTCACGCCAAGATAATTGTGCTTCTAAAACTAGTCGATTAAAGCCATCGTCTTCCGCTGATTTAAACCATATTTTTGCAAAAGCCTCTTGGAAAATAGCTTTAACGGCTTCTACATCAATTTCTTTGCCCCCGACATACACAAGATCAAAGTCATTAATCCAAATAGTTTCTCGGCTTTTAAAAATAATTTCATGAGGACGCTCGCCTATCACTCTTAATCCCATGTTTTCTAGTGTGGGTAGCACATCAGATAATGCGATAGGATGTTCACCATGAAATAATTTTAATCTTAAGGTGCCTGCACTTTTATTAGAGGATTTATAAAATGTCATTTCTAATGTATTAGCATGCGCAAGCAGTTCAATATGTGAAATATCATTAATAGCAGTCGCAGGACTATAATATTCAGTATAACTAGCAGGAAAAGCTTTTGCATATTTTGCGGAATATTTTAACGCGTCAGCTTCACCAAATTGCATAATTAATTGAGTTTTTAGTTCGTCGGCCCAAGAGCGAGCAACATCGATTAATTTTTGTTCTATCGTATTTAAATCATACTCCACAATATTACGTGGATTGACTCGAATGAGAAAATGTATACGCGCTAAAACAGAATCAGAAAAATACGTTGTAAAAGAACATTCTTTTCCAAGCAATGATTCCATCAAAACATCTTGCATGCCTAAACATAATTCCGTATTAAAAATTTCACGAGGCACAAACACTAAACAAGAAAAATATCTTCCGTAAGAATCTTTACGAATAAATAATCGAACGCGTTTTCGTTCTTGGATATGTAAAATACCCATGGTAAGTTCGACTAACTCTTCCTGTGTTGCTTGAAATAAATCATCGCGGGGTAAAGTTTCCAAAACATTTAAAGCTTCTTTTCCGTTATGACTATCTGGTGGAAAATGTAATTCTTGCATGACCTTCGATACTTTATGACGAAGAAAAGGTATATGTCGTGGACTAGTATGGTAGGCACTTGATGTATAAAGCCCAATAAATCTACGCTCACCTATCAAATCACCTTGATCATTAAAACGCTTTACGCCTATATAATCGGTGTAAGCCATACGATGCACTGTTGATCTTGTATTTGTTTTTGCGATGATTAAAATATTTTTTGAAAGCGCTAATTTTCTCGCTTGCGGGGGAAGCTCTGCATAACGACGTGCAATGGTGCTAGTACTTTCGTCACGTAACACACCCAAACCGGTGCCAGGAATAATTTGTAGTGCTCGATTGGTTTCATTACCAATTAATTTGTAATCGCGTGAACCTAAAAAAGTAAAATTATCATTCATGAGCCAACGTAAAAAATCTTTTGATTCTGCCACTTCAGCTGGGTCTAATGGCGGTGGATTTTGTTCTAATTCCAGCAAGGTATCTTCAGCTCGATTAACCATTTTATGCCAATCTAATACTGCTAACCGGGCATCAGCTAATATACGCTGAATATTCGCGCAGAGCTCATCCATGACGGCTGGATCAGTTATGCGATCGACCTCAATATAAATAGGTGCTTCTGAGGTGCTAGCAGAATCTGTTGCGCCTGAAGGTAAAACTTCTATTACTTCATTCTTTTCATTTCGCTTAACTTTCAAACCGCCAAAATGAATCATAAAATGAATTTGTAAATTATTACGATTAATTTCCATGCGGGTGGAATCAAGTAAAAAGGGAATGTCATCGTGAGAAATTTCTATAATGGTGTGAGTAGACTGCCATCCATCTTGCTCAAAATCAGGATTAAAAACCCTAACTTTTGATTCGCCAGGCGCTCGTTGATAGAGAAATTCCCAATGTGATAAAAAAGCACCACAGAGATTCTCGATTGATCTTTCACTCAAATCAGCAAAAGAACTAGAAGCATAATAACGCTGAGCAAATACTTCAAGTAACGGCATTTGTTTTGCTGGGACACGTTTTTTAAGATAAAGCAAAATATCATTAATAATTTCTTGGCGTCGACTGCTGACTGGACTTCCCATAAACTACTTAGCCTCCGGAGCTAATTTGAACGAACTAGGGGTAGGATTATTAGAGATACATGTGGTTGAATTTTAGCTCTTTTGGAGGGTAAAACTCAAATAACATTTAGAGTTTCAGGGTAATATTCAAAGATTTTTTGAAATTGTTCTTTTATTTGCCTAGCAGTAAGCTGTGTAGGGATTATCTATCTTTCTCTTTGACAGCAACATTATCACGAAGATAGACAGGAATAGCTTCTTCTTGAGGGCAAAACTCATTTTTTAGAAATTTATGTTTGGCTAATTGTGCAATCGATGTAGCGTTAGGTAAACAAGCTACCTCTAAATTAATAGGTTTAAATTCTAAACGCAACTCAATGATTTCAGAGTAAATTCCCCAGGCATCACCTACTCCATACCAACCTAACTCTTGCTGAAGAGGAATAAGATTAGGGGCACACACTTTTTCTTCATCTTGTAATTCTACAAAACCTTCAGCGTTCACTTGATACGCGCCCCAATAGACTTCCTGCATACGGGCATCAATGGCGACTAATAATTTTTTCCATCCACGCTGTTGGGAAATGTCTTGAGCTATAGCAGCCAGTGAAGAAATCTTAATTAAAGGAACTTGCGCCGCAAATGCTAACCCCTGAGCAACACTTGCAGCGATGCGTACTCCTGTAAAACTTCCTGGACCACAACCAAATGCTATCGCATCAAGGTCTTGCAACTTATTCTTAGCGTTATGCAGCAACTCTTCAATCATGGGCAGCACTAACTGAGCTTGTTGAATAGGCGCGATTTTATGTAGATGTTTAATTTCATCATCTATTAGCAAAGCTACTGAGCAAGCATTCGAGGATGTATCTATCGCTAGGATTTTCATGATGAGTTCACTTAATATTTATAAAACAGATTCTATCATGTCAGATTCAATCTTCTCTTTACTGTTTTGGGTAAGCAATAAAAACTCTCGTACCTTTTCCAGATCTCGTGTGCGCGTCATATCCGGCAAGCTTTGTAAAAAAACTTCGCCGTAGCGATTACCCACTAATCGCGGATCACAAATCATTAGAATACCCCTATCTTTACTATCCCGAATCA
>DHXK01000010.1:0-17804 GCA_002413665.1 Legionellales bacterium UBA5158
TAAAAACTGCGGAACCGAGTATAAATAAATATATTTTTTAAATAATGTTATGTTTTTTCACATTAGGATTTTCAGCTTTATAGCTATACCTCAAAAATGGAGTACTTCCCTAAGGGTTAACGCTATTAAATATAGTATTAACCCAAGGGCATGTCCTTGAAATTTTCGATAAACTCATTTTCTACTTGATAAAGTAGAGATTATTTTTTAGTTATTATTTAAATTTTCCCAAGGAGTTTTATATGAAAAAGTTATCAGCTATCGTTGCTTCACTACTCGCTGTTTCAGCTATTACAGCAACACAAGTAGCTATGGCTGTTCCTCTTCCTGAAAACACATTAATTCGTCTTCATTGCCCAGATACTAAGAATCATGGTGCAGAAAAAATTACCAATTATGGTACTGTCCTTTCAGGAACAGGAACTGAAAGAGTTGGCGCTAATCCAACTATTTTTCCACTTTTTAGTAGCGCAGTTCAAGACACTGATAATATTCCCGCTGATTTATCTACCGCTCGTTATCAAAACTCAGGCACAAGTTATGATCCTAATACAGGTGTAGTTAGCTGTCAGTATAAGAGTTCACTGAACTTTGGCCCATTCACCTTAACTAAACAAGTAAATAATGGCGTAGGTGGAGTTGTAACAAAGTCCTCTAAAGATGAAATAGCCTTTTTGATTTCAGTGGGTTTAAAGAAATAACATTCTTTATTTAAAAAACATTAATGTTTTATGCTTGTATTTGTTAGCAACTCTGGTGCATTAAGAAAATCAATGCACCAGAGTTTTTTATTGTCAATATATTTTTAGGTATTTTTACGTTGAGAAGGGTAGAGTTACGTTAGCACTAATCCAGCCTATAGGGTAAACCTCCAAGATTAATAATAATCCTACAATCTATTTATTATTTTGTTGTTCAATAAAATATAATTATTCAATTAATTAAAAAATAATATGAAGGATGAAATATGCAGAAAAGAAATCGGACAGGCATACCAGGCCTAGATAAAATATTCTTAGGTGGACTTATCCCAAATAGAACTTACTTAATACTGGGTACTACGGGTTCTGGAAAAACTATTTTATCTATACAGTGGTTACGTGAGGGAGTGCGGCTTGGTGAAAAATGTTTGTATTTCACTCTTGCTGAGAGAAAAGTAGATATAGAAGGTAATATAGAGAGCTTTGGTTGGAGCCTCAAAGGAATAGAAGTAATAGATCTTGTTCGATCAGAAGAGTCACAAAAATCAACGATCGAAGAATATCATGTTTTTACACCTGACGAAGTAGAACAAACCGGTGTGTGGGAGGCGATATATCAAGCGATAGCAGAAAACAAACCACAACGGGTTGTCATCGATTCTGCTTCGGTATTACGATATCTATCAACAGATACCTATCAGTTTAGGAAACATATATTAGGGTTAGCTAAATACTTAAACCGTCGCAATGCTACTTCCATGTTCCTTTTCGGTCGGGAAATGGAAGATGCCGACTCAGTCGCTCTCGCTGCGGACGGTGTATTATGTTTAAGAATGGAGAACTCGCCTGGATGCGTAGTTGGTTTGAGATACATGGAGATTGAGAAAATGCGAGGTTCAGGCTTCTTGACGGGTTACCATCCCTTTAGGATTGCGGACAAGGGATTGAGAGTGTATCCGCACGAAATTGAAAAGACAGGTAAAAACAAAATTGGCAAGCATTTAACCTTATCTGGGGTTAAAGAGCTGGATGAAATGCTAGGTGGCGGAATAGAGTCAGGTACTACAACAATCATTTCAGGAGCGACTGGAACAGGAAAAAGTACCTTAGCCTCGCAATTCTTAATAAATGCTGCAAACCAGGGTATACCAGGGTTAGTTATAATGTTTGAAGAGTCACCGGATGCTATGACTCATCGTTGTCGCGGAATAGGAGTGCCTGTGGATGACTTAATTGAAAAAAAAATGTTGAAATTGGTGCGAATAAATCCTATGGAAATTTACCCCGATGAGTTGTTAGTAAAGATACGTCACTATATTAATCGTGATGGTTACAAATTGGTGATGATTGATAGTTTGCGAGGCTATACTTTTGCAATTGAAGAATTTGGAATGGGAACGCTAAGACCACACTTACATAATTTAATTACTTTTCTAAATCGTAAACAAATAACAACATTTTTAGTGAATGAGGTTGAAGTCTCGGCAGGTAGTTTGAAAATCACAGAGCATGGGTTAAGCCATTTTGGTGATAATATTATAATATTACGCTTTGTAGAACGTGCTGGAAAAGTGCTTAAAATTATTGGCTGCTTAAAAAAGAGATTAGGTGCCTTTCAAGCTGAGTCGCGTGAGTTTCATATCACATCAAATGGCATTTCTCTCTCTGCCAGACTGAAAAATTTAGAAGGTATTCTAACGGGTATGCGGTATGTCAATCAAAACACTCAATTAGATTCAACGCATGAAAGTGACTAAATTTGTTATAAAATTGTTAATGAATAATCCAACTGACAAACGGTTGTTAACCCAATTTTTGCTGGATATAGGTTATATCGTTAATGATACCCTTGCAGATGAATGGTCAAATAGTAATATGATCATCACTGATGAGTTCTATGCGCGCCAATTTGGTCGTAATTTGTTACTTGTGAAAGCCCAACCAGGTAAAATTTTTTTTCCGTTAGTTATTATGTTACCAGCGTCATCCAATGCATCAGCGTGGGTTAATGCAGGCTACGATGAAGTATTAAGACTCCCATTCGCAAAAGGTGAACTTATTGGAAAATTAAAATTTTTATTTCAAATGCAAGAAACAACCAACGCTAACCACCAGTTTATATTGAACAACATTCAAATTGGCACCTATTGTTTGAATGCAGAAAATCGTATAATGATTGTGAATCCTGCTTTTGTAAATATTCTAGAATGTCAATCATCTGAACAAATCTTGAATCAAGATTTTTTAAAATTAGGAATTAACTTTCAAGAAAATCGAAAAATGTTGTTCAAAAAAATAAACGAAAAAAAAATGATTTCTGGCTATGAATCTTTTTGGGTTTTGAAAAATGGAAAAAAGCGTTTGATACGAGAAAGTCTGACCTTTGTGCAAGAAAAAAATGACGGAGAGTTTTATTACATAGGAACGATAGAAGATATATCCAACACTAAGCAATTGGAGAAAGAAAAAAATGGATGAAAAGATTGTTGGTTCAATTTCTAAGGAGAATAAAAAAAGCCTTTCTCATTTTTTAGTAGAAGAAATTTTTTATCAACCGGAGGCGATGTTATCATTATTACAAAGTCATTTAAGTTATAAAAAAGTTGTTCTTGAAGCATTTGGTGAAAGGGCGCCAATTGTTTTTGGACGTGTGCATCGAATACAGATTATTACAACTGCTGAAAACTATTATGCGGGACTGATGGCAAGATTTTGGTTGGAAGAAATCTCGGGTATTCCCTGTCAAGTTGAAAAGGCTAGTGAATATACACTTAGGGTGAAGGTCGTTGAATCCAACAAATTGTGTGTCTTTCTGTCTGCCACGGGGGAAGAACCTGAAACTATTGCTGCTTTACATGCGGCAAAAGATCTCGGATATATTGCAATACTGGCTATTTGTAATGTGGCTCTCAGTACATTGGTGCGCGAGTCTGATCTTGTTTTAATGACGAACTCAAAAGATTTTTCGGTTGGAAAGAACTTAACACCAACTCAAACTTTTACTGCGCAACTAGCTGGGCTATTTTTGCTTTCCATTGCGCTGGGACGTTATCACCGATTAGATGAACACAGTGAAACGATACTGGTTAAAAAACTAGAAATTTTACCAGACGTACTAAAACGAGTACTAGAGCTTAATACAAAAATTGAAACGTTTGGGGAAGTTTTATCCGAACGAAATCAAGCAATTTACTTGGGACGGGATGTTCAATTACCTATAGCAATGGAAGGGGCATATAAATTGAAAGAGCTGTCTCATATGGATGCGAATGCCTATTCTCCTGAAGAATTTCGTGCTCGCCCGTTAGGATCAGCGAGGTCATTAGGTTCCGTTGTTTCTAATCTTCCTGTAGTCTCTTTAGTACCATCATATGATTTTTTTGACGAATGGAAAGTTATTTTTCAAGATTTTCGTCATCAGCAGTTCGATGTTTTTGTTTTTTCAGATAAAAAAATTGATCGTAACGATTCGGTTGGAATAAAGATAGCAGCGATGCCACCCGTGGATAGATATTTTGCACCCATGGTTTATACCATCCCCATGCAATTACTCGCTTGTTATACAACTATTCATAAAGATGAGGATACCTAAAATGTTTGTTGCCTTACACATCATTTAAAAATTAGGGTTAATCTTAAAAATTTGGTAATAATACATAAAATAAATGATTAAAATTTAAATTAAAATTTACAAATACCAAATCTGAAAGGAAATAAAAATGAAATTTACTCAGATCATTTTTCTTTTAGTTTCCTTGTTATTTGTTTTTCAAATCCCAGCTGCAAATGCTGCAACTCTTCATTTTTGTAAGCAAAAATATAAATTTTAAATTTAAGCCAGGAAAAAATTATAAAAATGAATAGTTGATTTTTTTTGAATACTTGTTTTTGTAACCTGGGATATAGAAAGTTTAAAAAATCTAGATAAGGATTACCATCATATTTTAATCGAATCCCTATCTTAAATTTTGGTCATTTTTTTATTAAAATAACTAAAATATTAGTAGGTGAGGAGGTAAGAATAAATGAATAATAATGATAATTTTACAAAAATATTGGGAGGACTCGTTGCGGGTCTTTTTTTATTTTTATTTTCCTCGACTAGCATTGCAGCCACAGTGATTGAACAAAGAATATCAAATGCAACTGCTCAAATACAACATGAAGAAGCTTCGATATTGAAGATTCAACAAGAAATTGCAGCGACAAGCCCAAGAAGCTTAAGCAAAATACAAGATCTGAAGGATGAAATAGCGTTAGCAAATATAGAAATTGCAAAGCAAAAAGCTATCATCCTCGTTTTACAACAAATTCCCACAGTGCCAGTGCCAACACCTGTGCCAGTGCCTGTACCAGTGCCTGTACCAACGCCAGTGTCTGCGCCAACACCAGTACCTGCGCCTACGCCTACACCAGTTCCTACGCCTACACCAACACCAGTTCCTGCGCCTACGCCAACACCAGTTCCTGCTCCTACTCCGGTGCCTGCGCCTACCTCAGTCCCTGCGCCAATACCACCGGTAGACCCTATAATTACCCAACAAATAGCAGCTGCAAACGCTAACATAGCAAATTCACAAGCTTTAATCACAAGATACCAAGAGATAGTTGCAGCCACAAGTCCGAGAAGTACAGACAGGATACAAAATCTTAATGACGAAATAGCGTTAAAAAATATTAAGATTGCGGAGCAAAAAGCTTTGCTACTCAATTTACAAGCTCCAACACCCACTCCAACACCTACACCTACACCAACACCAGTGCCAACACCTACTCCAACACCTACTCCAACTCCAACACCGGTGCCAACACCAACACCGGTGCCAACACCAACACCGGTGCCAACACCTACACCAACACCAACACCTACGCCAACACCTATACCTACGCCAACACCTACACCTATACCAACACCTACGCCAACACCACCACCAGGATCTCAGACTTTAAAAAATAACTCGACCTACAATTATACGCTTACCCAAGTAAAACTTTTAAGTGCAAATTGTACCCCGGCTTGCACGCCTCTGTCGAACTTAGCTCCAGGCGCAACGCAGACTTTTTCATTCGGCACCCCATCAGGTTATATAATCTTTGATTATGATGTTAAAAAAAGCGCTGAAACAATAGGGCACATAACAGTTAGTGCTAAACCTGGGGCTGTCACCCTGACTAATGGTCTAGGTGGGGCGATAACGCAGAGCGGGGAAGCTTATCAGATTGGTTATGTCCCACCCGTTCCCTATTGGGAAAGCAAGTTTACTGATTTAAATAATTGGAAAAATAATAATTGGAATTTTTCAAGTTCGTTGCCTAGTTGGGGTTTGCAAGATATTACTGTAAGAGCATCAGGGCCTGATCAACGCGCCCCCAAGGGAGGTAATTTTATTCGAGTCAAATATCCAAAAGGTAGCGCTAGTTCTTCTAATGCACCACCGTTGGGCGGAGCGCAATTCTATGGTGCAATGCTAAAGACTGATGTGCCTGTTACCTTAAGTTTTTATCTTTCATTTCCAACTACCTTCCCATTTAGCTCACCTACTCGTACTTACACTGTAGGCAAGTTACCTGGATTATATGGTGGAAGAGGTAATACAGGCAGAAACGTGCCAACGGGAACGGATGGTTGGAGTACACGTTTCATGTGGTGTGATTATGCTGAATTAACGAAGAAAAAATACAAAGCAGGTGGACAGCTATTACAGTTTACTTTCAAATCAGATCTATGGGCTTATGGTCATGATTATGGTACTGCATTAGGTTGTGGTAATTGGCTATTTGTCCCAGATGGTAAATGGCATAATTATCAACAAACTATACATCTTAATGATATAGGTAAAGCAAATGGTCGGATTGACGTTTGTGTTGATGGAGTGCCTGTTGTTTCTCAAGGAGGTATTACTTTTAGGACAGTGGACTCGTTAAAAACAGATGGTATTCTTTTCCAAACATTTTTTGGAGGCGGTGATAAGAGTTATGCGACGCCTATAGATACTTATGCAGATTTCGCAGATTTTGCACTTTATCTTTATCCAAAAGATGCTCCTCCTGGGTTATGTGTAACAAATCCATAAAGTACATATAACTTTAATCAAAAACCCTACTTAAGTAGGGTTTTTTTTAATGGTGTTAACTATGAAAGTAAATGAATTTCTCAATCCAAAGGCCTCGCTAACACCAGGGATTGCAGGTAGTTTAGTGATGTTAATTTCAAATACACTCCAGTTAACACCAATTTTGTGGGTAAAAAAATATCGGATGCCACTAGTGTAAAGTCCAGCAGTGAGGAAACTTCAGAAGAATATGTGCGTGCATCTTATGTGCTTCCAGGTGGTGCTGAAACATATGCTTTTATTCAACCTGTATCACAAAATAAAAAGCCTCCTGAGCAGAAACATTTTTTTAAGGAGTGGTTCTAGCTTTATTGGTGGCATTAACAGTCAAAGTCAACATTTATAAAAAAGTTTTTTACGACGCATGAGTGTTTACCCTGTATAAAATTAATTTTGTTATCAAATAGGTTGCTCAAACCCCATATTTTTTTGTCATAGAGGTTGTTTTTACATCTATGGCATGAGACTAATGTGCGTTGATACAAATTTACTAATTTTTTAGAATGACGAATCTTAAATCAGTTCACATAATTACTGCAGATCATATTAATTCAAAACGAAAGCAGTCCTTTTCAAATGTTTTTGATTAGTATTAAAAAAAATATAATAGTTTTTATTTTCGGAGAGAGTAAATGAATATAAACAATATTTTAAAAAATATAATTAGAAAAATCTATTCGCGAAAACATTTATTTTTGAAAAAAGAAAAATCAGAGCATATTAAGAAAGAGTGTTCAGTAATTAATAAGATTCCCAGTTCAAGTACGCCTAGTCCTTCCAAAGTTAAGACATATCTTATTCAGTTAGGTAACTTCAAATACAATATAGAAATATGATGTGAAATATAAATTAACCTTTTTATTCTAGTATTTGTTATTTAAGATTATTCATGTTTTCACTAAATTAAGTAATCTTGTAGGTAAGCATTCTTCATTTGAAAAGAGAGATTTAGAGGGATTTATTGAAACATTATTTTCTTTTAAAAATACAATGTAACTACTTTGTGAGAAAAAATCATAGTGTTATTTATTTTCTTAAATATAATCAATGTGCGCTATCGTTGAATTGAAAATATGTACTAAATCCAATCTAAAGTCAAACCGAGAAATTACTAATTTTTTTAGTATAAGTCTAAAGTTTATTATTCTGAATTAAGCATGGATTTGTTACGAAGTCTGATAACAGTAAGATAACAATCAAGGTTTTCCAAGGATAAGATGAACAAGGGTTATTTTTAAAAAATGCTCAAAATTTTTTTTAAAAAACCATCAGTAAATTAGGCCAGATACTCATGCTGGCCTTTTTATATTGTCCTTTATTTTCTAAGAAATTGCTAAACTAGCTAAATTTTGATTTTCTGTTTGTTGCGTTATTCGAATTTAAAATACTTGTTGTTTTGAACATTATTTATAATTAAATAAAGCCGTCACTAATTTTTTTGAGACCTATAAATCGTGCTTAGAGTCAAGTAAAGTAAATACTAGTTTTATTAGTATAAGTCATATAATATTTTTATTTTCAATTTTGAGAACATGATTATTCTAATATTTCCAGTTGGAAATATAAATAGAGATTGGTACTTAACAACAATGTTCAAGGAGATTACTAAATGAAAAAAATCATTATCGCTTCATTAGTTGCAATGTCAGGATTAACAGCTATATCTTCAGCAATGGCTGCTGCTCCAGTTCACCAAGAACTTATTCGTTTTGAATGTCCAAATGCAGCTGGCGGTGTGGCTTCTGAAAGATTGACAAACTATGGCACATCTATCTCCGGAATGGGAGAAATCAACATCGGTTCTTCAAAAAAAGCTTTGCCAGTTTTCCGTGGCATACCAAGCGCTGGAGTTCCACTTGACTTAGCTACAGGTGATTACAAGCATTCATTCGTTAAGTACAATGAACACACCGGAAGAGTGACATGTGGATTTAGCAGTGGCAATGGTGCAGACGCGTTTGATGTAAGCTATGTAGCTGGAAACGTTAAGCATGGTTTCGTTACCAAAACTGACAGCAACAGAACTATCACTGTTAAAGTGTTCCAAGGATAATAGTGAAAGGAAGTTTTAAAAATAAGATTTATTATTATTTTTAAAAGTCAGAGAATACAGGCCAGATTTTATATCTGGCCTGTATTTGCTATTAGTAATTTTCAGGAAAAATTTAGGTAAAAGAGTAAATACGAAAAATAAATTTCAGTAAGAATTTCGCTCTACTTATTTATAGAATGAGTATTGCATTCTATTTCTTTTGATATATCCAATGTCTTAACACTGCATACCATTACCCATAGGTTTTCAAGAATAGCTTCAAGACATGTGTTTAATCAAAAAAGATATCTTAAAATTTAAAAAAAAACCTAAGATATTTAATAAACTGATATCTTAGGGCTGCTATAAAACAAAATATATAAAATATAAATTACCCGTGTAAACCAAAAGGTATTTTCAAATAAATTTCGCTAACGGTTTGTTTAACAACGATTCCATATCGACTTTGCAATGGATTGTAAGATACGTAAATCATAGGCCATCCAAAGGTGCTCAGGTATTGGCAAGATACTTTGCCACTATATTCATCATACTTCGTATTAGAGTTAAAGTACGTTGATAAGTTCAGAGGAGTTAATGGAGGAACATCGCCTTTAAACTGTAAATTTTGAGCCCTCTCATATGAAATTTGTTGGCTACCTATTCCTGTGATCGATGAACTTAAGTTATGAAGCTTAGTCGGACAATTATATTTAACAAGTAAATTATTTAATGAAGCAATTGAAACAGTTGAGACAGAGAGCCCAGATAAAACAAACATTACTGACATTGCAATGACATTCCTTTTCATCATTTTTCTCCATAATATTAAGATAAGAAGCTTGGTCACATTTAAAGAATAATTGTGAAGTTATATTTTACGTTAAGCTTCAACGAAATTTCATAGGTGATTACCTATACAGGGTAGGAACCTCCCGAGTATTATGTTTTTCAATTATAAGTAATCATTTTGATCTTCATTAATAGGTAAATAGAAAATTAGATTCTTATGTATTATGACTTAAATGTAATTAATAATTATTATCAATAAACTCTATAGAAATTATTGAGTTTGTCAAAAAAATATTTGTTAAAAAAACCCTAAATTATTAGATAAGTTAGGGTTCCAAAACTAGAGTTTTTATGTCACTAAAGAATCTTTATTAAACGTGCAAGCCAAAAGGTACTTTGATGTTTAGTTCTTTAGCTGTTTGCTTGATTACAATACCGTTACGAGCTTGTTCTGCGGTATACGAAACATAAAGTACTGGCCAGCCTAATGAGCTCTGATATTGGCAAGTAACTACGCCATGACAGGCATTATATTTGGTGTTCGAGTTGGAATACGAAGACAAGTCAAGAGGAGTACTGGCTGGAAGAGATCCTTTGAATTGCATTTTGTTAGTAGCTCCAAGGCCAATTTGTTCGCTACCTATTCCTGATATAAATGAGCTTAAGTTATTTAATTTGGTAGGACAATCAAACTTAACAACTAATGTATTAAGAGCAGCCATAGCGACTGGTGTTGTTGTTGCTCCAGCAAAAGCAATCATAGCAGAAAGTACGATAATATTTTTTTTCATTATGTGTTTCTCCTTATGTAAAGTTAGAAAATTTGTTTCACATTAAAATAAAATGTGAAGTTTAAGTTTACTTTCATCAATAAAAATTATTATTAAAATTATTACCTTGATGGGTAAGAACATTCCCTAGTAGAATTTTTATCATTAATGTAGAACACTTTCCTAATCATTTTTTTATAACGTTGATAATAAAAATAATTTGAAACTTATAGGAATTCCCCTTAATAAATACGTGTTATTACTAGGATTAATGTTCTATTAATTAAGAATATTCTAAGATAAAAGAATTCTGTAAATTGGTATTTAAAGTATGTTTTCTGATGGATAGATAAAATAATTTTCCAAACTTAAGTAAGTTTTATAATTTAAAAACTATAGCTTAATATTTAATTATTATCAGTTAAAAAATATAAAATTAAACACGATTCTCTAAAAAAGCACTTCTAGCTTATTCTAATAATCAATTATTTCAGTAAAGATATTTAAATACTTATTTATAAAATTTTTAAAATATATTTATCAATTGCGTATATTTTAAAGTTTTATTTTAAATATGTTTGTAATTATTGGATCATCTTTAAATTTAATCAGAGGAATAGTTATTCACTTACCGCAGTCAGGATATTCTTGGTAGTGTAGTGAAAACGTTGCCTAACAGTTGTTAGATTATAGGGTAACTACTAATTATAAATATAAGCCTAACCCTTAGTATATATAAAGATATGTTCACAGAGATGTATCGACGCACTTATTATATCAATAATAATTGATCTCAATATTTATTGAGACGCAATAAAGTAACTCGATATTTATAATTAGAAGATTGTTGGTATAGAAGAAATTGAGTCAAGTATTTAAAATTTGAATGTGAAACCGTAAAACGTTTAATGGACTTAATTCACTAATTTGATAAACGACAAAAAGGAGTTTCATTTGTTTATTCCAGTGATTCTTTCAGGTGGTGCGGGAACTCGCTTGTGGCCAGTGTCCCGTGAAATGCATCCAAAACCTTTTATCCGTCTTGATGACGGACAAAGTTTTTTGCAAAAAACACTAGATAGGGTGATAAAGGTTAAAGAGATTCCCGAAGTTTTGACTGTAACAAATCGAGAATTCTATTTTAAGACCAAGGATGAATACTCAATTTTCAGAGATCATAAAGTAAAAACTAATTTTTTGTTGGAACCATTTGGTCGTAACACAGCACCAGCAATTGCCTTGACTGCTTTTTACGCATTAGACAAGTATGGTCCTGAAAGCGTTCTTTTAATTCTTCCAGCCGATCATTTAATCGATCAACAAGATAATTTTGATATTGCCCTTTTGCAAGCTTATGAAATTGCTAAAAAGAATAAAATAGTCACGTTTGGCGTTAAACCCACATCACCTGAAACTTGTTTTGGTTATATTAAAATTGATACAAATAAACAAGAACACGCAATTGATCAAATAGGCTTTAAAGTGAAAGAGTTTGTAGAAAAGCCAGCAAAAAAGTTAGCTGAACAATATATCGCTTCTGGTCAATACCTGTGGAATTCAGGTATGTTTTGTTTTAAAGCGGAAACAATTTTAGCTGAAATCAAGTTATTAGAGCCTGTTTTTTTTGAACAGGTAAACGAATGTTGGAGAGTATCGAAAAATAATAATGTTTACACTGATGCCATTGGAATTGACGATAATACATTTTATCAGGTAACTAACTGTTCAATTGACTATGCCGTCATGGAAAAAGCAAAAGAAGTTGTTGTTATTCCTTGTGATTTTAGCTGGACTGATATAGGTTCTTGGAATGCGTTAAGTCAATTAACCACTCCTGATGATGCAGGCAATCATACCGTTGGTGAAACATTATTAATCGATTCAACTAATACCTATATACAAAGTAATAATCGTTTAGTGACAGCGTTAGGTATTGATAATTTAATCATAGTGGATACGCCGGATGCTTTGCTAGTAGCAAATCGTGAACACTCTCAAGATGTTAAAAAAATTGTAGACGAGTTAAAGAAAAATAATCACACTACGTATAAAAATCATATTACTGTTTATCGTCCTTGGGGATCCTATACTACACTTGAAGAAAGTGTTTTTTTTAAAATTAAACGTATAGTCGTTAAGTCGCATGCGTGTTTATCGTTACAGATGCACTATCACCGCAGTGAACATTGGGTAGTAGTCAGTGGTGTTGCAAAAGTGACTAATGGAGTTAATACCTTTATTTTAAACGCCAATGAGTCTACTTTTATTCCGGCGGGAGGCCATCATCGCTTAGAAAATCCTGGATTACTTGATTTAGTTCTTATCGAAATTCAGATAGGAGAGTATTTAGGAGAAGACGATATAGTCAGATTTGATGATAAATATGGCAGAGTTGAAATTAAAAACAGTGCCATAAATAAAGAAACATCGTTGTGTTAAACTAAAAGAAATATTTATTAGGAAGCGTTATGCATACTGATCCACTTGTCTATGTTGTCGATGATGATCAAGCAATGCTTGAATCACTCTCTTGGCTTATTGAATCAGTCAATTTAAAAGTACAAACTTATAGGTGTACTAAGAAATTTCTGATGGATTATGATAGAGACCAACATAGCTGTGTTTTACTTGATGTACGTATGCCTGGAATGACCGGATCAGAATTACAGAAAACGTTAAATACTCAAACTGATAACTTACCTATCATTTTTATTAGTGGTTATGTTGATGTTTCATTGGTAGTTCAAACAATAAAAAATGGTGCAATTGATTTTTTAATTAAACCCTTTAATGACATGATACTGATTGAAAGTATCAATAAAGCATTACAGTTTGATAAAGCTTTAAGAGATCAGAAACAAGAAAATTATAAGTACAAGGAAAGAGTAGCCTTGCTTTCACAACGTGAAATACAGGTTTTGCAAGGAATTTTAGCAAGTGAAAAAAATAAATTAATTTCAAATAATCTAAAAATATCATTAAAAACAGTTGAATCTCATAGAGCTAGTATGATGAAAAAGATGAACGTCAACTCGGTCGTCGAGCTCATTAAGTTAGTAGTAGTTAGGGGTATCTAATATTTAATCATCTACAAAATAGATTTACTAAAAAAGTATATTGAGTGATGTCTTTCATTTTAAGCAGTACCTCGGCTTTGCCATATAATTCCGATTTGAACTTTCCCGTCAATGATAGTTCTATGCAATAATGAGTATAAAATTAAATGTTGGTTGGCGAGTTGCACATTCGTTTTTAATATAAAATATTCTTTTGTTTCTGAAGCCATGGAAAGTTTAGCATCAGCCCCACTTGGATCCTTTTTTTGATAATCATCTATGTGACCTGATATCAAACCTTGGTTTGTCATGATAGTTGGAGGTAATATCTTAGGCGTTGTAGTATCTATTTTTAATGCTCCAATTCCCCAATCTACAACACCTTCAGCATAAAGATAGATTTGTTCAGATAACAACATTTGTTGCGTGCGTCGTACATTTGCTCGTGTTTGCATAAACCAAACTACTGAAATTGCTGTGACTATCGTTACGACTAATAACGCCATAAATATAGCTGTGCCAGATTGTTTATGAAAATGATTATATAGGCGCATTTGGGTCAACACCAAGAGTGTTTATTGCCAGTGGAATGACGCGTTTTACATTGCCTAGTCCTGTCTCTAAATCAATGATAACCCCCATTGTGATATTTTTGTTTAGTGCAGTTTGATCGTTTGGTGTGGAAGGTTTAATTAAAGGATTATTAATCGGTATCATCTGACAATGAAATGATTTTACCGGACTGAGTAGTATTTCAGTGTTAGTGTTTTTCTGAGGAATTTTATTAACAACATTACGTGTGATTCGAAAAAGAGTCGTACCATCTAGCTGATAAGTCACACGTTGAAGGCTGTCATTGTTCGACGCTAAAAGATTGTAGGCTCCAGATCGTGTAAACTCAACATGATTATCCGATATCATAAACGTAGCTAGTGTTTGATTATTAATTCCTAAAATAGCTTTGCTACTCACTTGCTGAATATCACGTTCTATATTCATGATGGCAAGTTGAAGATTTGCAAGTAATTTACTTTTCTCTCCCATGCGTTCCTGTGTTCTCACAACTAGGCTTAAACCTGCAGTAATCATAATGCCTACCGTCATTAAAATAAAAAGTGTCACCATAATTTCAAGTAATGTAAAGCCAGATGAATAGGTTGGCTTTATCATTAGGTTTCATTCCTTAAGTATCCTGTCAGATGAATAATGGCTTCGGAATTCTCGGTTTGTCTAACACCAACATCGATGCGCGACATATAAGGATTAGGTGTTGCTTGCACAACCGCGTTCCAATACCAGTTTTTATCAAACATAATTTCTTTATGCGAAGTTTGGCTTTTGCTTTCTGTTAAGTTGATAATTTTCAGTTGTGCTTCTGCAATGACATTCATTGCTACCCAATTCGCGGCTGTTTTATTTTGCAAATATAAAATATTTTTAGCATTAGAGGATATAGATCGAAAAATAGTGGTAAAAGCGATTGATAATATTACCAATGCAACAAGTACTTCCATCAAGGTGAAACCCAAATTGTGAATAGTTTGCCTAATCACTTTATCTCCTGTACTGAAGTGCTGCCGTCTGAATGGACAATAATTTGGAATGCTAGTGTTGCACCTTCACTATTAATGGTTAAAGTAAATGGCGTTATTTCTCCATTAGGTAAAAAGATAATTTGTGGTTGATGTTCATCGGTTGTTGTTACTGTAGATGTTTTTTTTAATTCTAACGCTAAGTTTAATTTGATAGATGAAGGTATGGTATAACTTTTCCAAAAATTATCTTGCTCGCGCAAAGGAATCCATTTTTTCTCTGGTTTTTCTATGTACTGATAGAATTCATAATTTTCAGCATTTAGCATCAATCCCATGGTTGACAGTTGTGAAACAGATTGCTCACGAATAATTTGTATCTGTGATTTTAGTTGTTCTGCGAAGGCTTGAGCCTCTCTAGCATTATTGCGATGACCACCGTGAAAAATAACAGCCGCTGAAGCGATCCCAATTATAAATATCACTATCATAAGTTCAATTAAGGTAAATCCTGTTAGGTTTCTTGAGGCGTTTATTTTCAAGTAGTTCTCCGAGGTTTCATTATCATTTAGCCAAAAAATTCATTCAATTGGAAAATGGGTAACAAAATAGCTAACACAATAAATAATACAACAATACCCATAAATAAAATCATGACAGGTTCGAATAAAGCTAAGATGGTTGTGGTCCATCGGATGACTTGTTGTTCTTGATAGGCAGCTGTTTTTTCCAGCATTAATTCTAGCTTACCACTTGTTTCACCACTGGCAATCAACTGTGTGCTCATTTTAGTAAAATAACCCGTTTGTGATAAAGCTTGATGTATGCTAAGACCCTCTGTTACCTGAGTGATGGCATGTTTTATGGCGGCCTTCATTGGTAGTAAGGTAATAATACTATTTGCGGTTTGCATGGCTTGTGAAACAGGTACACCTGCTGCAAAAAGTATGCCGAAGGTTCTTGCGAATCGTGCAGCGTTAGTGATAGTTATAGCTTTATTTAAAATCGGAATTTTTAATAAAAATAATTGGTAGCGGAAGCGAAATTTATCAGATTTTAGAAAATGCTTAAATCCCATTATCATTAAAAATATAAAAATCAAAACATAAATCCCGTAAGTTTTTAATCCACGACTAAATGCTAATAGTACCGAAGTAACCGCAGGTAATGTTTGTCCGCTCTCAATAAATGTTTGTGTAATTTTAGGCATAGCATAGGTGAGTAAAAAAAAAATAATGGTGAATGAAACAAATGTGAGTAGCGCTGGATAAATCATTGCTTGTTGGATTTTTTGTCTGATATGTTCTTCCTGATCAAGGTTCAAGGCTAATTTATTGATGACGTCGTCAAGATGACCTGATTTATCGCCTGCAGCTATAGTTGCACGATAGAGATCGGGAAATACTTCAGGAAATTCATTCATGCCATAGGCAAGTGTGTGGCCTTCTAATATGCGCGTACGCACAGTTAATAATACGGTTTTCAAACGAGTATTTTCCATTTCTTCAGCAATATTTTGTAGTGCTGCCACTATAGTCAATCCAGCAGTCAGAAGAGTACCTAATTGAAATGTTAAAACAGAGAGGGTAGAGGTACTGACGCGAGCTTTTTTAGAAAAAGACCATGGATGATGATCTTGTTGATTTTTATCTTTTAGTGGCGTGAGTTCAATGAGGGTTAAATTCATGTCTTGAAGTTGTTGCCGAATATGCTGTGCTGAATCTCCGTCAAGTATCCCTTTTTTTGTGTTGCCCTTCCCATCTACGGATACATAACTGAATATCGCCATATCGGAGAATCCTTTTGGTGCTGGATATAGAAACTCAGAATATGGTTTTGGAGCTTTATTTTCAGACTAAACAGCATCCTGCAATCTATGCTCACATCCTAGTGCGCATAGGTCTGAAACCAAAACCCCAAAACCATATTCTGCGAAACTATAATTGATAATACATTAAAAATGTTTAGGTAAAATACCAACAAACCCCCAGAAGATTTAGGGTGTGCACCACTTGTTTTTTTTGATTTTATTAGTTAGTGACTCGCATGATTTCATCTAATGATGTTTCGCCTGCCAATACGCGCTGACAACTATTTTGCCAAATACTGGGGGATTGCCTTCTGATATACTCCTCTAATTCTTGCTCGCTGGCGTTTTGATGTATTAAGGCTTGGAGCATAAAATCAGTCTCTATGATTTCATATACTCCAACACGATGACTATATCCTGTTTGATTACAATGATCACAACCCTTCGCTTTATAAATAGTATTTTTTGCATCTAAATTGATACCTAAAGAGAGGCATTCATCTAGAGTAGGTAAATAAGATTCTTTGCAATGCTCACAAAGCAATCGTATTAACCGTTGTGCGATAACGCCAATCAAAGAAGAAGACAGCAGAAAACTTTGCACGCCCATGTCACGTAATCTAGTAATAGTTCCTACTGCGGTATTCGTGTGTAAAGTTGAAAGTACCAAGTGCCCCGTTAAGCTTGCTTGAACGGCAATAATAGCGGTTTCTAAATCACGGATTTCACCTACCATAATGATATTGGGATCTTGTCGAAGAATGGCACGTAAACTTTTGGCGAAAGTCATTTTCACTTTCTTGTTTACCTGGATTTGTGCTATGCCTTCTACGTTATATTCAATAGGATCTTCGACTGTCATAATGTTGCATTCGGGTGAATTTAACTCTGTTAGCATCGCGTAAAGGCTAGTTGTTTTGCCAGATCCAGTCGGACCCGTTACGAGAATAATACCATGTGGTTTAGCAATAATTCTTCGCACGGATGTTAAGAGCAAT
>DHXK01000010.1:18020-28243 GCA_002413665.1 Legionellales bacterium UBA5158
TCTTCGCACGGATGTTAAGAGCTGATCATTCATTCCGAGATCAGTGAGATTTAGATGAGTAGATTCTTTATCTAAAATACGTAGAACCACTCTTTCGCCATAAGTGACGGGGATAGTGGATACACGAATATTGACGGTACGACCTGCTATCGTTACGCTAGTTCGTCCATCTTGTGGCAAACGCTTTTCAGAAATATCGAGACTTGCAATAATTTTAATGCGAGAGATGACTAATGGAGTTAAGTGGTGAGGAACTTCTAATACATTGTGTAATACACCGTCGATGCGGATGCGAACAATTAATTTGTCTTCAAAAGGTTCGAAGTGTATATCAGATGCGGATTGTTTAATTGCTTCGTGCAATAAGGCATTAATAAGTTGTATGACTGGTGAATCGGTTTCACTTCCTAGAATATCTTCAGCCTTTGGAAGCTCTTCTAGTACGTGTTGTAAATCAACATTTTCACCCAGATTAGCAGTACCGTGTAAAGCATCGATAGCTTTTGTTTCATATTTTTTTGTCAGTAGGGTAGTAAAATGTTTTGAGCTGACTTCTTCTAAATGCAAAGGCAAACCAACATAACGTCTTAACTCTATGATAGCTTGTGGAGAACAATCAGGGCGATAAACAGCATTAATGTAATCTTCTTGTGTATCCATAATTAAAATTCCGTGCTGACGTGCATATCGATATGATTCAAATTTTTCTTCATGTATCTGCGCATGAGGTTCACTAGTTATCATTATTATTACCTGCTACTAAAAAGAAAAACTTAAGGTTCCTTCATTGTTGTAAGGGGTTTGCCAAGAATTAAAGGAAGACTATTTGGACTGTACATAATGGATTGGTTTTCTACGTTCCAAGGAATCAGTAATGACTCTGTCGTGCCATTTTTCATTAGTAATACTTGATCAGACTGAATATTAGATATCACTGTACCATCAGGAAGTGTATCTCCCGATCTGTAAGTAGATTCATCTTCATCAGAAGATGCGATAACAGCATAGTTATTTTCTGCTTTAGATCCTAAAATGATACCTCGTAACATCCATTTAGTATTTGTGTTGGATGTGGTGGTAATATTTTCAGGTAAGCCAAATAAATGCAATTGAGCAATGCTATTGTTTTTCGTCGATTTATCGTCTGCTGTCACAGCAGAATGAGTGATTGAATTTTCAGTAAAAGATTTAGTTTTAATAAGAGTTACAATTGCGTTGCTTTGATAAACTGAAATTGCTAGCAGCAATAATACTAATAATCCATTTACGCACAAAATCACCCACCGCCGCCACTGCTCGGTCAGTAAACTTAATAAATTTATTGATAAATTTGTCATATATATCCATTAATCATTGATATACTAATTGTTATTATACCACCAAATATAGGTGATAATTTAAGTGTTATATCATCACATAGTATATTCAAAAGGATAGGCATGCTAAACAAAATTATTGTCCGTTTAACTAATAATCCAGAGCATCCTTTGTATTGGTCAATTGTGGATGAGAATAACAATCTGATTAAGAATCAGGAAATTGTTAAAGGCAGTGATATCTATGTTTTTGTTCCTGGCAGCGATGTATTTTTAACGGAAGTTAAATTACCTAAGTTATCTCAATCTCAATTAATAAAAGCAATTCCATATGCATTAGAAGAATATCTTGCGGAAGATATTGCGGATCTTCATTTTGCGATAGGAGGAAATGCAAAAGATAATATTTTTTCTTTGGCAGTCGTTAGCAGAAAAAAAATGGATGAGTGGAAATCACGTTTAAATATTTTTTTTAAATCACAATCGCCTTATTTGAAAACATTAGTACCAGTTACATTAGCACTTCCTTGGAAGCCTGAACAATGGACTGTCTTTATCGACGATAACAAAGCTTTAGTGAGAACAGGATGGCAATCAGGCTTTGGAGTAGAGTTGAATGAATTATGGATTACGTTGGGCCTTCTTTTAAAACAAATTAATAACTTGCTTCCTAAAGTGATAGTCATTATTGGAGAAGTTGAGATACCATCGAACGAAGCGAGTGTTCTAAAGCAGTTAAACGTTTCCTTACAACTAGAACCACATCAAGACTTAATGACTTTAATGGCTGCATCTGTTGGAGAATCCTCTGCAATTAATCTATTGCAAGGACCCTACAAAGTTTCTCATTATTATGCTAAGAGTAAATTATATTATCGCAGTGCTGTTATATTAGCGGTTATGTGTTTGTTAGTTTTAACTATCGGGTCTATTTTGCAATTTTCTATTTTAAATTATCGTGAAAATGTATTACATAAAAAAATTGTCGCTAGTTTTAATCAGGTTTTCCCTGATGTTAAGACTGTTGATGAAAGAGCAATGAAAAAACGCGTGGAACAAACATTGCAATCGCTGAAGAATGCTAATAGTGGGAATATTTTTTTGAGAATAGCAAGCAATGTTGCACCTATTATTTCACGGGCAGAAGGTGTTAGCGTGTTAGGTTTGGAGTTTGCTGCTAATCGACTTACCCTTCAATTAGAGGCTAATAATTTTGAATTGCTAGATAATTTAGGCCTAGTGTTAAAAAAACAAGGGTATAAAATTGAATTACTTGAGGCGGTTAAATCTAGTAATCGCATCCAGGCTCATTTAGTCATACAAGAGATGAAGTCATGAAAGATATTTTTATGCAATATCCGATCCTGAACAAATGGTGGGTGACACTTGTTACTTACAGAAAAAAGATTTATTTAGGGAGTATTGTCTCTCTAGTATTAGGTTTGCTACTAACATGGTTTATAGTGAGCGGTAAAATTGATTCACTTAATGATAAAATTGTACAAAATCAAAAACTAATAGTCTGGATGAAATCAGCAAGTGATGACATTAATAAATTACGTAACACTGTCCAGCCAAAATCAAATAAAAACATCTCATTATTAGCACTAATAGACCAAGAATCAAAAATAAATTCTTGGAATAACTACCCTATGCAAATGAAACAAGCCGAAATAAATCAAGTAGAAGTATCTTTTGTGAGTATTAGCTTCGATGATTTAATCAGTGGCTTGGAACAACTTTGGCAAAAGAATGGTGTTCAAATTTCCAAGCTGAGTGCGCAGCGTATAGCAAATACACCTTTTATACATGCAACTGTATTGTTGCAATTGTCCTAATCAAATAATCTGCATGATATTTGTCTGAAGTAAAATATGCCCTAGCGCTCTAATGCTACGGCAAGTAAAAATAATTGGGATAATTGTGTAGTAAAATCTTTAATGGATATATCGCTGCTATCAGAAACATTATTCGTCATGACAAGATCAGATTCGTACACTAAAGTGCTCTTGGGTGTATTGCAAATTGCAAGTTTTGCAACGTAATCCAAATTTTTCGCTTGACGTAACGATGCCAAAGTATCAGGATCTTCTCCCGTTTGTGACAAGGCCACAAATAATTCGTTGGGGTTTATGGTTTTTTTTCTCGCACGATAGGTTGTTGCCATTTCAATTTGGCAAGGAATACCCGCTATTATTTCTAGCCAATCTTTACCGATGAGACCTGTATGATAACTTGCGTCTGATGCAACAATCTGAACACTGTGGACACGTTTAAATAAATCAGTGGTGCCTTCACCAAAGGTGTCGATAACAGCACGTTCATACGTTAAACGTCTTTGTAACGTTAACAATACTGAGTCAGGTTGCTCATAGATATCTTTTAACATGATATGTGGATATATTTTTTGTTTCCCTATTTTTAAGTCTGAATTAACAGTGTGAATCTGACGTTCAACTTTTTTATTGTTAATATCATAAATAGTGACTGAATCATATTTAACTTCTGCAATATCACCTTCTTCAAGATAAATAAGTTGTTGAGCAATTGATAATAAAGCGAGTGGATCAGACGCAATAAAATTAGTTTTAGCACCAAGACCTAGGACTAACATGCTGCCATTGTGCAGTGCAACTAATTGTTCTGGATCAGAGCGTCGTAAAAAAGTTATTGCGAAGTTGCCATCAAGTTCTTTTGTAGCGTTACGAATAGCGGTGAGGAAGTCGTTGTTTTCCTGTAAGTGATGATGAACAAGTTGACCAATAAGTTCTACGTCGCATTCAGAATCTAATGTGTAACCTTTTGTAAATAATTGACCCCGAATAATTTCATAATTGCGTATGACCCCATTTTGAACGAGACCGATGTCACCATCAATAATATGTGGCTGGACAACGAGCGGATTCATTCTTTCACTAGTAGCCCAAAAATGATTACCGATTCCAATATTGCCAGGTAGAGAGAGTGCTTCTGATAGTTCTAGGTCATTTATTTTTATTCTACAGGATTCCAGAGAAGCATGGTTATTCGCATGGGAGATTAATATGCCAGTGGAATAAAAGTCTGGATGTTCCAGCGATTTAAGACATTCCAATAATGGAGTAGCCACATCTTTTTCACCGATAGCGCCAATAAATCCACACATTATTTATTCCTCAGGAAAGCTATCTGACAATTTTTATTGAAAACTGGATAAAATTCTCATTAGGATTACCCTAATTGTTGTATAGTAATCCCCGGTTTAGTTTGCGTAAAAATATCGTATAAAAAGATGGAGTCGAGATGCAAAAGAAAACACTTCTCACATATGTGTTTTTATTTTTATTTTTTTATTCACTTGCTGGGTCAGCGGACGTATTACCATTGGTCCCTTATTGGGAAGGCAAGTTTAATGATCCTACAAATTGGACACATAGTAATATAGAGTTTAATAAATCATTACCTTATTGGGGTAGAAAAAATATTGAAGTGAGAGTTCCTGGATCTCTCGAAAAAAGTCCAGAAGGCGATAATTATTTGCGTTTTCATTATCCAGCTGGAAGTGCGAACTCTAAATCTTCTCCACCATTACCTCTTGGTGGTGCTCAATTCTATGGTGCGATGATAAATACTAATGCTCCAGTAACACTGAGTTTTTATTTAAGATTTCCAAAAACGTTCCCATTTGATTCTTCTGCTCGTGGCCCAACCATAGGCAAGCTGCCAGGTTTATTTGGGGGTATTGGTAACACAGGGAGGAATGTGCCTACGGGCTCTGACGGCTGGACGACACGGTTTACATGGTGTGATTATGTAGAATCTACACAACAGCAAGTGACTGGAGGAGGGCAACTACTGCAGTTTACTTACAATTCGAATCTAAGTGGTGGCGGACATGATTATGGTACTAATTTAGGATCTAATAGCTGGGCGTTCAATCCTGATGGTAAATGGCATAACGTGCAACAAACCATACACCTTAATGATGTAGGAAGTGATAATGGCCGTATTGATATTTGCTTCGATGGTAAGTTAGTTTTTTCCCAATCCAATATTATTTTTAGAACCTCAGAAGCATTACAAACGAATGGTATTATTTTCCAGAGTTTTTTTGGTGGTTATGGGGCGAGCTTTGCCACACCTATCGATACTTACATCGATTTTGCAGATTTCGCACTTTATCTTTATCCGGCGTCAGCCTCACCAGGATTGTGTGTGGCTAAGGAATAATGGAATTCATCAGGCATCAAATGGTAGGGGTAAGTCAGAATTAAGCCCCGAAGGTGGCAAGACAGGAGGCCTTATTTTATTTTTTCCTGTCAGCTGTTTTTGTGTTGTTATTTGATCGCCGCGTATGTTTTCGTATTTGTCAGTGATGAGGCATGCAGTCTTTTTATCTTCATAAAGAATAGTAGGCCGTAAAAAAATCATTAAATTTTGTTTGATGAGTTGTTTTTCATGGTTTTTAAATAAAATACCAATGCCAGGAATATCACCGAGTACTGGCACTTTAGAGGTGACATCCTGCCATTCGTTTTGTATTAAACCACCCAGTACTAAGAGATCACCATCATTGGCCATAACTGTAGTATGAATAAAACGCTCGCTTAAATTGGGATTACCACCCGCACTTACTTGTCCCGGTAAGACATTAGATAATTCTTGTTCGATAATTAACTTGATTGAACCATCCGATGTAATCTGTGGATTTATCGTTAATATTAATCCTACATCTTCTTGATTGAAATAATTAAAAGGGTTGCCGCCAGTGGGGTTATTCTGGATTTGTCCTATAGAAAATGAAATCTTTTGACCGACTTTAATTTGAGCCGGCTCATTATCTAATGTGACAATATTAGGAGTAGATAAAATATTAGAGCGAGAATCTTCGGATAATGCACGGATCAAAAGTCGTAAATTATTTCCACTATAATAAGGCAAGCTTAATCCTTGCCCTGTTGCATTAAGTGTAGGAGGATTTGAAATCGCAATATTATTATTAGGCCCAATGCCACTTAAAGGTAAAGTTGTGGCAAATCGCGTGAGTAGTTGCACTCGTCCGCCAGTATTTAACTCAATGCCTAACTCATTCGCACGATCAACCTCAACTTCAGCAATAACGGCTTCAATCAATACTTGAGGGCGGCGTATATCTAATTTTTTTATGACTCTTTTTAATTTCGCCATAAGATTAGCCGGTGCAGATATGATCACTGAATTGGTAGATTCTTCCCATTGCACAGAGTGACTAACGGCGCCACTTTTAGGCTGTTTTTGCGCCATATTGGAGAAATCCACTGATGGGTTGTTGTTACTGCTTCCACCCGTCTGAGCATTGTTTTGAATAGCTGTTCCAGCTTGACCCATGGCGCCAGCATAATTTGCTAAGACTGTTTTCTCTGGCGATTCTGAATCTGATGGTTCAGATTGAGTAGATGTTGGTGGGGCAGGGGCTTCAGATGATGCTGAAATAGACAGATTACTTTTTTCTTGTTTGTAGTTTTCAATCAGACTATTGAGAATAACCGCCACTTTTGCTGCGCGTAAATATTTGAGAGAGATAACTTCTGTTCCTACACTTTTTCTGCTTAGGGGAACGTCAAGGCGCGATATTAAACTACGCACCTGCATACGTTGCTCTGGTGTTCCCCCATGAATGAGTATGTTATTGCCTCTATCATCTGAGCCAAATACTAAATTGTTATCACCTTCGCCTTTTTGTTGTAATAAAGCTGAAACCATTTTAACCAATTCATTTGGCTGAGCATATCTGAGATGAATGACTTCAATGCTAGTGGCTGTTGGCATATCAAGACGTTGAATTAAGTTGGTTAACCGCGAAATATTATTAGAAAAATCTGAAATGATGATGTCATTTGTTGGGCCATACGCTTCTATGTATCCATAACGAAAAACTAATTGCTTTAGCACTTTCACCAATTCAGATGCAGAGACATATTTTACACGCGCAATAGTCACAGCCATTTCATCTCGAGGGGATGCATGATTGGCATTAATGAATTGTGAGCCTTCTTCTTTAATAAAAGCTTCGGGTACGATTTTTACTATAGGGCCACTAGAGATAGCTTCGAATCCACTGACCCTTAATAAAGCAAGAAACGCTTGGTAGAGTTCATCTGAGTTTAAAGGGTAACTGGAGACAAACGTTACTTTGCCAGTGACTAGTGGGGATACAACAAAATTTTTTCCAGTTTCTTTCGCTAATTCGTTAATGACAGTATGGATGTCAACATTTTTTAAATTCCAGATTCGCTTCTCTGTGTTGTTAGAAGGTATATTATCTGTTGTTTTGATCGGGTCCGCAGATGAAGAAGGCAGTAAAAAAACAGTTAAAATAAGTATTATACCAAATGCCCAGGACGTTATACGGAGATAATGTTTCATATAATCCTAATAATTTCCAATGAATGTGGCTTTGCTAGTAAATAAAATGATGTTACTAAGCAAATCCATTATATTCTTTAGAAAAAAAATAAAATGTAATTAAATGAAAGGGTAAACCCTTACTTAAAAAATAGCATCTACCCTCGTCGTTAGAATTAAATATGAAATATATTTAATTCTTTTCACACATATATACAGATAATCAAGATTAGCAATGACCCCTCTATTAATAATTACAGAGAAAAAATAATGTTGCTAAATGAAGACGCAAATGTGACTCATTCGGAACTTGATCAAATACGTAAAAGATACGCGGATTTATTTGACTTTTCTCCTGCGGGTTTATTTTTAATTGAAGATACTGGTTTAATCCAGAAAGTTAATCTTGCGGGTGCAAAAATTTTAGGGATTAATGAAGTCGATCTTTTAAATAAAAACTTTTCTCGTTACATTGCGCCAGATTTTCAGTATGAATTTTCGAAATATCGTAAATGCATGGTAAAAAGCATGCTTTTACAAACTTGTGAACTCAAGTTATTGCAAAGACATAAACCACTTTTTTATGCACAGCTTGTAGGTAAAGCGAGCGTAGATACTAAAACAGGCAAAGTTGAACTGCTGATTATGATTGCTACCGTCAGTAGTCGAAAACAAACCGAAGAATCTTCACTCCAACAAAACAATGACAGTTCAAATAATATGCCCAGCAATCCTATGGTCACTTATCTTAACCAACCTCTTGCTATTATTGCCAATTATATTTATGGATGTATACATCGATTAGAGAGTGGGAATTATCAAATTCCTAATGTACTTCAGGCACTGAAGCAGGCTGAACAAGAATTGCATCGCACAGCTGAAATTATCATGCGCATGAAGAATTTTTCATGCAAGGAAATATTTAAGTATGAACTTATGTGTATTAATTCGGTCATTGAAGAAGTGATTAACTTAATGAATTATGAAATAGTTGAATATCCCGTCGCTATTTCCTACAGAGCTACCAAAGGTTTGCCAAAGATAATGGTGGATAGAATATATCTTCAGCAAGCCATTTTAAATTTAGCAAGAAATGCTGTTGAGGCAATGTTAGAAACTAATATGCCTGATCCTAAATTAATGATTGAGATAAACCGACCCAGCAAAGAAATTATTGAAATAAAGTTGATTGATAACGGTCCCGCTTTTAAGTTAGAAAGCGTACATAAATTATTTGAACCTCATTTTACAACTAAAACTTATGGGGTGGGACTAGGTTTAGCTGTGAGTAGAATTATTGTGGAATCTCATGGTGGCAAGTTATTAGTTGAATTAAATCCGACACGGGGTGCTTGCTTCACAGTTTCATTACCTATTGTTCCATTCAACAAGTGATTTTTCTTCTAATTTCAACCTATTTGGTCGGAGCATGTAAAAATGGAACATTCTATTATTTTTTTCTTGATCATAATGCGGTCTCACGTTAAATTAACGCCCTTAGCGATAGAGCAAACTTTATATTTTTTTAGCAGACTTATTGCTCACTCAAAGGATTGTCAGGATGACATTAGTAAAAGTGGATTTTAAAAATAAACTTACAAAAAGAAGTGTCCAAGCCCGTAGACAGTTTATTAACGATTATAGCGCTGATATGATCTTGCTCGCTATGGAGCTAAAATGATTGAGACTAGACAATTTAATGATTTGCGCCGACGCGCCGAAGATGTTCTGAAGAATCGTAAAAAGAAAGCGTTTCCTGATCAAGATATTTATCAGATAGTTGAAGAGCTAAATCTTTATCAAATAGAACTCGAGATTCAAAATGAAGATTTGATTAAGACGCAGATAGAATTACAAGCATCACATAATAGATATGTTGATTTATACAATTTAGCTCCTATCGCTTATTTCACATTCGATAGTGATGGTTTGATTATTGATGTCAATCTAGCAGGGTTAGATTTATTAGGTATGAAAAAGCATGTGCTGATTAATCGATGTTTTTCACGGTATATTGTTCCAGAATTTCAAACAATTTTTTCGCAGTATCGAAAGCAAGCGCTTAAAGAAGCATTACCACAATCATGCGAGTTAAAATTACTAAGATGGAGTGGCCCCTCATTTGATGCGCAAATAGAATGTAAATCCATTCAAGATACCAGCACGGGTCAAAAACAACTTTTAATGTGCATCACAGACATTACAAGCCGCAAAGCAATGGAGCAATCCATGCATCTGCAACAAGTTAAAATGGCTTCCATCTATAGAATGCGATCCATGAATGAACAAATTTATTCTATAGCTCATAACCAAAATCATTCTCTTGCAGTGATGGATAATTATATTTATGGATGCATACGTCGTTTAGAACTTGGAAAGTTTAATGCAGAAGAATTATTGCAGACATTAAAAAAAGTGGCACAGCAATCGCGTGTACTTGCTAATATTATTCTCCAAATGAAGAATTTTGTTTCAAAAACTATTTTTCGCTATGAGTCTGCCAATATAGATACTCTTATAAAAGGTAAGCGTTCACCTACCTAA
>DHXK01000007.1:0-216 GCA_002413665.1 Legionellales bacterium UBA5158
CCGGCGACCTGCCCCTTAGGAGGGGGCTGCGCTATCCGCTGTGCCACCGAGGCAAAACTGTTGCTGAGTATAAGCAAAAATAGTTCGTGTTGCTAGTTGAGCACCAGCTTATCTTTTATAATTCTGTAGGATTTGCTTTTACGAAAAAAATAGTGGTGCCGAGGGTCGGAATCGAACCGACACGGAGTTGCCTCCACCGGATTTTGAGTCCGGCGC
>DHXK01000007.1:428-3793 GCA_002413665.1 Legionellales bacterium UBA5158
ACCGGATTTTGAGTCCGGCGCGTCTACCAGTTCCACCACCCCGGCATTTGCAGAGCCGTGAGTATACCAAACTTATGTAGCGCGTCAATGCGGTCTAAAACATTTCTAACGGATCAACATCTAAAGACCAGCGTACCTGATGCTTACTAGGTAATTTTTCAATTTCAGGCAATAATTTTTTTAAATACTGTTGCAATAATGGACGTTGGTTGGCTTGTAATAGTAGTTGTACGCGGTACCTACCCGATCGTTTGGCCATAGGTGCAGAAACCGGCCCCCAGATAGAAATTTTTTCGGCAAAGGTATCGGTAATATTTTTAATTTGCTGCAAAAATTGATTCGCCTGCTCTGCATGATGAGCTTCTGCACGAAATAAAGCTAGAAAAGCATACGGAGGCAACAATGCCTGCGCGCGATCTTGCAACAATGTTGTAGCAAAAAAATGATAGCTTTCTCGTAACAGCTGATGCAACAGTGGATGGTCAGGATGATGGGTTTGTAATACCACTGTGCCAGGCTTTGCTACACGACCCGCACGTCCTGCGACTTGCAAAACCAGCTGCCCCATTCTTTCCAATGCACGAAAATCTGAACTGAAAAAACCACCATCAGCATCAATAATACCTACCAATGTAACGTTAGGAAAGTGATGTCCTTTCGCTAACATTTGTGTGCCAATTAAAATATGGTGCTTACCTTCTTGAATATCTTCCAACAAAGTTTCCATGCTACCTTTACGTTGTGTACTATCTCGATCAATACGCGCAATAGACAAAGACGGAAAATGTTTTTGTAATGCTTGCTCTAATCGCTCTGTTCCCAAACCAATAATTTGTAAATCGCTCACACCACATGCATCACATTTTGTGGGAATACCACGACGGGAGTCACAATGATGACA
Source organism: Legionellales bacterium UBA5158 (assembly GCA_002413665.1). Classification (GTDB taxonomy): domain Bacteria; phylum Pseudomonadota; class Gammaproteobacteria; order DSM-16500; family DSM-16500; genus UBA5158. The sequence goes on from DHXK01000007.1 coordinate 1,330, forward strand.
GTGCAAACGTCGTGGATCATGATGATAGGTTAAGCGTGCATCACAACGTTGACACTTTGCCATCCATCCACATCCATGACACATAAAGACTGGCGCGAAACCGCGACGATTTAAAAACAACATGACTTGATCGCCACTGTCCAAATGTGTACGCATTGCAGATAATAATGCGGGAGAAATGCCTTCCTCTAAATGTTGTTTGCGAATATCTAACACAGTAAAAATAGGGTTTTTTGCATCTCCTGCGCGCTCGGGTAAACGTAAATGTTGATATCGACCTTGTTGCGTGCGACACAATGTTTCTAATGAAGGTGTTGCAGATCCTAACACGATAGAAATATTATTTGATTGAGCGCGCATAATGGCAAGATCGCGCGCATGATAACGAAAACCTTCGTGTTGCTTGAAAGATAAATCATGCTCTTCATCAACAATGATCAAACCTAAATTTGCAAACGGTGAAAATATAGCAGAGCGTGTTCCAATAATAATTTTCGCATTACCACTCTGCGCACTTAACCATGCATTTAAACGCTCTTTGTCAGTCAATCCAGAATGCAATGCCACAACAGGCACAGCAAAACGATGTCGAAATCGTTGTAATGTTTGTGGCGTTAAACCAATTTCCGGCACTAACACTAACACTTGTTTTTGTTTCGCAAGGACTTCAGAGATAACCTGCAGATAGACTTCTGTTTTTCCGCTACCGGTCACACCATCGAGTAAAAAAACTTGAAAATTTATCGCCGCATTTATGATAGTAACAGCATTATGTTGCGCAGAATTTAACGCAAGAGCAGCCTCTGGCACTTTAATCACAAATGGAAATAAATTCTCTTTTGAATCTTTTGCCACCCAGCCTTTTTTACATAATGTATTGAGAATAGTACTGGGAATATCACGTTCTTTTATCTGTTGTCTACTGACCCCTTCAGGATATTGCGTTAGCCAACTTAGCAGTTCTTGCTGGCGAGGAGAGCGTTTTAACGCCTTGTCATCTAACGATACACCTTCAAAAGTCACCTTCCAATAGGACTCCAACGCCAATAGTGCGGGCTTGCCCTGTCGCAGTAAAACCGGCAAAGCAGCTTCCAATACATCCCCCAAGGGATGATGGTAATAATCTGCAGCCCATAAGCACAATTGCAGAACATCCGCTGTAATGACAGGAATTTTGTCTATTATTTCAGTAGCTTGCTTTAATTTGTGGGCGGGAACTTGAGATTGATCACTTACTTCTAGTAAAATTCCCACCATGGCCCGAGGCCCAAAAGGTATGCGTACGCGCACTCCTGGCTGCAAGTGGGTGTTGTCACACCCAGCTGGTGCCAGGTAGTCAAAAGCCCGTCTTAAAGGCGTGGGGACGGCAATGCGTAAGATGATAGGTTTATGATTCTTCATTGTCAGCTACTTTAATGGAAAAAAACGATATTAGCCAATCTATATCTGGTTTATTATTGTGCTATAATTGAGAAAATGCTAAGCGCGTATAACTAATTGATTGAGGTGATGATATGGCAACTGAGAAAGAACTGAGATTAGTCCTGGATAAAATTTTTGATGAATGCGTAGCCAAAGGTTATCTAAAACGAGAAGAGAAAAAAAATGCTATTGATAACGTTGTTAATAGCATCCCGGCGAAAGATCTCAAGAACATGGATCTTAGAGAAGCGCATAAATCCGATTCCATTCTCAATAAAACTTTAAAAATCGGTCTAGTTGCCGGAGCTATCAATGCTAAAGATCCAAAAGCTAAACTCAATATTGGTCTTTTATTCAAAGATAATTACACAGCACAGGACAGAAAAGATTTAAAAAATATGCTCACGAAAATGAAGCAATATCCCGATGGCCAAAAAGTTTTAGCAAATGAAAACATAGATAAATTAGTTAATGAGATTGTTAAAAATGCGCCTCAAAAAGACAAGAAAAATGAAATAGAACCCAAACTAGAACTGCATGAAGAATCACATGACGTAAAACTCAATAAACTGATGATGGGCTCAGTGGTCTTAGGCTCTATTGCCACTGTTGCGCAAACGGGAATGACAAATGACTCTGCAATGGTAGATGTTAATGCAGAACTTAAAAATGATTTACTATCAGCTGATAGCGGCATTAGTAAGGATCATGTTACTCCAGCACCTGAATTCCCTGTTCCAAGCCCAGAGCCTGCACCTGAAGCAACTATCGCGAGCCCAGAGCCAGCACCTGAAACACCTGTCGCAAATGCAGAGCCAGCACCTGAAGAAGAGAATACTCATGAATTTGCATCACCTTTCAGAACCAGCCCTTTCAACACCAAAAACACACCGGACTAATATTTGACAGATGAAAAATTTAAATGGGTTGAGCTCCGCGAAACCCAACCACCCCTACTGATATTCGGTGTATGCCATACCGAGCCGCGACCGTCAGGAAGCGTCACAGCAATATACTGTTATCACTCCCTGACGGTCGCGGC
>DHXK01000007.1:4016-4328 GCA_002413665.1 Legionellales bacterium UBA5158
GATGCCAACATGCAACGCGTACTCGTCGTCGGAGCCGGAAAAATCGGTTCATTGATTGCTTTTTTATTAGCGAACTCAAAAGATTATTATGTTTACTTAACGGATTTACATTTACAAAATCGTCCCGACTTAGATCGCATTATCAGCAACACACCTAACCTAGAATTAATTGAGCTCGACGCAAGCAACAGTGATGCAGTACGTGCATTTATTAAAAAAAATCCTGTGCATGCCATCGTCCCGTGTTTGTCATTTTATTTTAATGTGCCTTTAGCACAAATTGCAAAAGAATTTAATTTACATTATTTTGAT
>DHXK01000007.1:4487-13875 GCA_002413665.1 Legionellales bacterium UBA5158
ATTATTTTGATTTAACAGAAGACGTGGCTACCACGCAAGCCGTTTTAGAATTAGCACAAGATGTCACTTCCGCCTTCGTACCACAATGTGGATTAGCACCTGGTTTTATTAGCATTGTTGCAAATAATTTAATGCAAAATTTTCCTACATTAGATACGGTTAAAATGCGCGTCGGTGCATTACCAATTAACATCAGTAACTCACTTGAATATTCATTAACTTGGTCTACAGATGGTTTAATTAATGAATATGGCAACATGTGTAATGCCATTGAACAGGGCAAAGAAGTCGCTACTTTACCGCTAGAAGCATTGGAAGAAATTAAAATTGATGGGCTAGCCTATGAAGCGTTTAACACATCCGGTGGAATAGGAAGTTTAGCTACAACGTATAGTGGAAAAGTCAAAAATCTAAGTTATAAAACTATACGTTATCCTGGTCACTGTGAGAAAATACGATTTCTCATGAATGATTTAAAATTAAATGAAGATCGTACAACATTAAAAAGAATTTTAGAAAATGCTATTCCCAAAACATATCAAGATGTTGTATTAGTTTATGTTTCGGTAACAGGCATACAAGATAATTTATTTATCGAAGAAAATTACGTTAAAAAATTCTATCCACAAATCGTACATGGAGTGAATTGGTCAGCAATACAATTAACCACTGCTTCTGCACTTTGCACTATTTTAGATTTGATATTAAGTCAGCCTGGAAAATATAGTGGCTTGATACGCCAAGAAGCATTTGCATTAGAGGACTTAACGAATAATCGATTTGGACAATATTACGCATAATGAAAACCAGCTTATTCCTGTATTTTTTAGAGGTAAATTCTTATGAATATTTTAAATTCTCTCAACTTAAACTCCCTTAATTCTGGTGCAAGCACAGGTTCAGAATGGTGGTCTGACAATAAATTAAATGGTGAAATAGTTTCTCACAATCCCGCCACTGAACAATCCATCGCAACTGTTTACAATTGCTCACCCGATGATTATGAAATTATTGTTGCCAGTGCACAAAAAGCATTTATCGAATGGCGCAAAACTCCCGCACCAAAGCGTGGTGAAATTATTCGTCAAATCGGCGATGAATTACGTCTGCATAAAGACATGCTGGGTAGCTTAGTGTCTTTAGAAATGGGCAAATCTAAACAAGAAGGCAACGGCGAAGTCCAAGAGATGATAGACATGGCCGATTTGGCTGTAGGTCAATCACGCATGCTATATGGCAATACTATGCATTCTGAACGGCCTGAACACCGCATGTATGAACAATGGCACCCACTTGGTGTAGTCGGTGTCATTAGCGCATTTAATTTTCCTGTCGCTGTCTGGGCGTGGAATGCTTTTGTGGCAGCTATTTGTGGAAACACAGTCGTCTGGAAACCTTCTCCTAAAACTCCTCTGTGCGCGCTCGCCGTGCAACATATTTGCAACACCGTGATGGAACGCAATAATTTGCAGGGAATTTTTTCTTTATTTATTACAGATGATAATGAACTGACAAAACATTTTGTAATGGATACCAACATCGCTTTAATTTCATTTACAGGTTCCACTACAGTAGGTCGTAAAATTAAAGAAATGGTGGCAACTCGTTTAGGAAAATCACTTTTAGAATTAAGCGGCAATAATGCTATTATCGTGGATGAAACAGCAGATTTAAATTTAGCAGTGCCTGCCATCGTATTTGGTGCCGTGGGAACAGCAGGACAACGCTGCACGAGCACGCGCAGATTAATCGTACACGAATCTATTTATGAAAAACTTATCGCCGCTGTGACTAAAGGTTACGAAAAAATTTCTATAGGCGATCCCTTGGATGAAAAAATCTTAATGGGACCTTTAATTGATGCGACTGCCGTGAAGAATTTCCTTCACACTATGTCAGACATACACAAAGCTGGAGGAAAAATTTTATTCGGCGGCAATGCTTTAAAACAAACAGGACACTTTGTCGAACCCACATTAGTGCTCGCTGAAAATCACTGGGATGTTGTTCAGCAAGAAACGTTCGGCCCCATATTATATGTCATGAAATATCGCACTTTAAATGATGCTATTGCCATGCAAAATCATTCGCAACATGGATTATCCTCTGCGCTTTTTACCAATATTTTGCAGCATGCAGAAATATTTTTAGCGGCTCAAGGGAGTGATTGCGGGATCGCCAATATTAATATCGGTACATCAGGTGCTGAAATTGGGGGAGCATTCGGTGGGGAAAAAGATACAGGTGGTGGACGTGAAGCAGGATCAGATTCTTGGAAAGCTTATATGCGCAGACAAACTAACACCATCAATTGGAGTAAAGTCTTGCCTTTAGCGCAAGGAATCAAGTTTGATCTCGGAGTGTAAAAAAGACAGGTAGATGACTAGTCATGAGCTGGTGGGCAAAGCAAAGCGTGCCCACCATTTCATTTCAACTAAAATTAATGATGACTCCAGCCTACACTTACGCCTTCGTTAGAGGGCTCATGATGCGTACTGTGACTTTGAACATCCTGACCAGGCTCATTGCTACTATGATGACCCCAACCTACGCTGACAGCCGCATTTGAGTTGTCATGCTGCGTATGAGTGCTATGACTAGGATAATTCTGCTGCTGTACAGGTGCGCTACTATTATGATGATTCCAACCCACACTGACATCATCGTGAACATGATGATCAACTGGATGATGAGAAGGATAACTAGGATGGTGATGACGACCATAGCTATCATTGATATCAATAATCGTTGTAGGAGGCATCATAACTGAGCCATACATATAACTAGGCTGTGATACAACCACAGGCAATACTCTAGCCGTGCTGCCTTGAGAATAAACCGTAGGTGCAGGAAATGATCGGTAAGGAGGTGGTTGATCGACTACCATCAATTCATTATTTTGTCGTCTTTTGCAAGCATACACACAACAACAAACGGCGATTATTCCTGCCATACATCCAAGAACTATCGCTATGGTGCGATCGCTCATATGATCAGCATTAGGAATGCCACCTGGCGTGTCATAATATTCATCACATACTTTTTTCATGACTTGATTCATGCATGAAATAAAATTTGTGGTGACAACTTTTCCCATTTCCACACTGATATCAATCGAAGGACCATGAACTCCATTTTTAATACAATCAGGTGAATCCACTTCAGAGGAGTACATTAAACTTGATGCATCAGACAATATACTCTTACAATAAGACATCATATTACTTCTAAGATGTGGAAAATTGTTCTCATTATAATTAACCAGATAACTAGTATTATCATTAGGATCTATCGCATAAACAGTTTCTGCATCCACTAACATCAATTCATTTAAAGCTATAATAACAGCAAAAGGGGCTATCTTTATTTTATTTAAGAGTGCTAATTCGGAATGTTGCGGAATAATTTTTTTCGGTCTAGCCCAACTAAATAGTTGGTCTCTAATTGCGCCAATTGCACGATTTAAAGACATTTGATTTTCTCCTGATTTTAATACCGTGCAATATATCAGGGTGGCCTTTAAAAATCATCAAACAAAATAAATTTCTTGATTACATTTTTTCTTCATGAAAATACAACAAATCTGTCTTTTTAAAAAAGACAGATTAATTTAAGGCATTACAACCTAAACGAGGACCTCATATCACTTTCAGATAATAATCCTGGAGGTTGTCCTAAATTAGCATTACTTGAACTTTGTTTTGCTTCATGCTCCAACGAAGATCGCAAATGAAATTTCATCTTAATATCTTCCAAATCGACTCTGAGTGTAAAAATTTGGTGATGAGGAAATGGAAACTGCAGATCATGCTTAATATCAAACAGTGCGATAAGACGTGCAAGCGTGAGCTTCACTTCTTGCATAGAAAAACGTTGTCCTGGACATGGTCTAGGCATAAAACCAAAGGTGAAATTTTCAAACTCGCCAAACGATTTTTCTAAAAATCGTTCTGGTCTAAACAAATCTGCATCTTCACCAAAAATAGCTTTGTTGCGATGCGTGATACGCGGAGAAATTACAACAATATCATCTTTATTAAGAGAGCCAGCCGCGAAAGAAAAAGGTTTAGCAACTTTAAAGAGTATGTCTGGAATAGGTGGATACAAACGAAGAGTTTCTTTTAATACTGCCGTTAAATAAGGCATATTGTTAAGATTTTCTGTTGTCCACTCCTGTGGAGAAATACCTTGACTTAAAATCTCAGTATATACTTTTTCTAATACATCGCGATGCTGCGCATCACCCAATAATAACAAACTCATCAATAACAATTTTGCTGTGGTCTCATGTCCTGCCACTAAAAATTGTGTAATTTCGAAAATGGTTTTTTGAGAATATAAATCTAGACGCTCGGCACTTCCTTCTTCATGCAACCAATTATCTGTCTCACGGATATTTTTTTCATTCGGCTTAATAATATTATTTCGTAAGACATCAAAACCCTGATCTAGCAATACTTTCAGATGAGATTTATAAAAATATTTTACAAAGGGTAAATACTCATCAATCAATTGATTACGTGGATTAGCAACCTCTACCGTTGCTTCTGCAATGATATCGGAAATTCTTTTTTTGATATTTTCATCTATATGCTCAAAACCTAATTTTGTTTTTCCTATCATATCCATGGTCAGCGAATTAGAAAATTGTTCTAAGTCATCTATCGTATGATCTTGCTTTTGGACGATTCTTGCAATGACGCCATCAATTATTCTTTGCATAGGCGCTATATCTTTTCCTAACGCCGAGTCGGTCAAAAGTGCGAGCTTAAAACGCTGACGTAAGTGTTTCCAATTTTCTGAATTATGAGGAGAATTAAAAATAGAATCTGGACCAAAAAACATTTTAAAAGATCCAGTCGAATCATGAAAATGAATATTCGCAAAATTATCTTTTACGATAGTCTTTATATCTGCAGGTTGCGTGACTAGCACCACCACTTTTTTGGGGCCAAAACGCCAATAAGCTATACCATGCGCATTTTTTTCAGCGATGGGTGCGGCGGCAACAATTATTCTATCAAATCCTCGTCCATCTGGGCTGAAGACATCACCTAATTTCCCCCAGTATTCATCGCCTTCTAAATAGGCTACGGGGGGGAGCTGCACATCCTTAACAGGGAAGACATATGGCAAGACTGTGCGATGAAAAAATCCTAGGGTATTCGCCGCATAGCGAGAACAAGCACTGTTGCGGCCTTCTCTTACTTCATCTTGAACTTCTTCAAAACGGTCTACTAGTGTCTTGCGCGAATTAGAAGAATGAGACTTCATAGCACCTCCCTGTGCTTAATTAAAATATACGCCAAGATAACGAATAACGTTTAGAAAATCAATTCAGATTGATGGGAGTAAAATTTTTGCTTAAGTTAAGCTTTAGTATACAGCCTGCGCAATTCTTTAAATGGTGGCACTGAAATGGAATAGCTTAGTATTAAAATAACAGTAACTGTAGAAGCTATTAAAGCGCCAACCAGTATTCCTGCATGTCATCCCCGCGTAAGCGGGTACGATAGAACCTAAAAGATCCTGAAGTTGATGCCTATGTGGTAAAAGGTGCTCGTATATAAATCTTTACTAAACCCCAATACAAAGATATTTAATTTCCAAATATTCTTCGATCCCATACTTAGAACCTTCACGACCTATACCCGATTCTTTGATACCACCAAATGGCGCAACTTCGGTAGAAATAATCCCTTCATTAATTCCAACTATTCCATACTCTAATGCCTCAGCGACTCGCCACACCCGACTCAGATCACGACTATAAAAATACGATGCTAAGCCAAACTGCGTGGCGTTCGCCATTTCAATCGCTTCTTCTTCCGTGTGGAACCTAAATAAAGGGGCTACCGGACCAAAGGTTTCTTCAACAGCCACTAACATTTTATCAGTCACATCCGTCAAAACGGTGGGCTCAAAAAATAATTCACCTAAGGCATGCTCTTTACCACCACAAGCAATTTTTGCACCTTTTTCTACTGCATCGGCAATATGCTTTTTAACTTTTTCTACACCCGCCTTATTAATTAATGGACCTTGTTGCACACCTTCTTCTAAGCCATTTCCTACTTTTATTTTTTTAACCGCTGAAATTAATTTCTCTGCAAATGCATCATATATTTTATCTTGAACTAAAAATCGATTAGCGCATACACATGTTTGTCCGCCATTTCTAAACTTAGATGCGACTGCACCAGCTACTGCAGCATCAATATCTGCATCGTCAAATACGATAAATGGCGCATTACCACCTAACTCTAATGAGATTTTTTTCACAGTACTTGCGCATTGCTGTATTAGCAATTTTCCAACAGCTGTCGAACCTGTGAAAGATAATTTTCGCACTAACGAATTAGAGGTGAGCTCTGCACCTATTGTTTTGGCATCACCTGTGATCACGTTAATTACGCCAGCAGGAATACCTGCTTCTTGCGCAAGTGCCGCTAATGCAAGAGCACAAAAAGGAGTAAGCTCTGATGGACGAATAACAACGGAGCAACCAGCAGCAAGAGCTGGTGCACATTTGCGTGTAATCATAGCAATAGGGAAATTCCAAGGAGTAATAGATGCGACTACACCTACAGGTTGCTTAATGATTAATATTTTTTGATTCGGTTTGTTTGATGCAATGATGTCGCCATAAACTCGGCGCCCTTCTTCAGCATACCATTCAATAAAAGAATTTCCATAATCCACTTCACCCTGTGATTCAGCAAGAGGTTTGCCTTGCTCTAACGTCATTAAGGTTGCAAGATCTTCTCTATTTTCTCGAATTAAATCTGCCCATTTCCATAAAAAATCGCCGCGTTGTTTTGCTGTCAACGCACGCCATGCTGGCCATGCTGCATTGGCTGCATCGATTGCACGTTGGGTTTCATCCTTTCCACAATCAGGAATAAAACCTAGGACTTCGTGGTTGAAAGGATTTTCTACTGAGACAATTTTATTGTTATCAGCATCTATCCATTTTCCATTTATGAAACATTTTTGGCGAAATAGATTTTTATTCTTTAGGTTTTTCATAAAAAATCCTTTTAATCGTTAGTCCAAATATAAAATATTACTTAAAAAACTTCTCTTTAATTAATCGTTCAAATAGTTTATGTATGCTCGGTGTGCTACGCCAATTTTCCATAAAACGCTTGGTTTCTAGCCTGAAAGCCCGCTTGAAGCTACTCTCTGAGCTATGCAATGACATACCATCCAAATCAATCAACACAGGAGTATTATCTCGAATTAAAATATTAGTCTTTTTTAAATCTCCATGTGTGATGCGTAAAGTCGCTAAGTTAAAAAACAACTCAACAATTTTTTCAGCCACGTTTATTGTGGCTGGATCTTCTGCGCTCGCTTGCGCAAAAAAATCTCCCGCTGTCACACCGTCTATGTATTCCATTAACAAATACGATTTACCACGCAATCCTAAAAATCTTTTTTCGATAACTGCTATGGGTTTAGCAGTTGAAATATCAAATAAATGTAGCAGCTGCCCTAAACTCCAACTAGTCATCGCACGTGTAGAACGCAGACAACGTCGCAACCAATGCAAAGAATCTTTAATGTTATAGCGTTTAACCACTACTTCATGATCATCTATTTTCATTTTAGCAACCGTTGCCGACCGACCATTTTTTAAAATATCAGCTGTAGCAAACAGACTATCAGGATCTTTGAGGCAAGAGAGAAGAGCATGCGTTTCGTAATTTCTATCATAGATCACCATACTACTGGGTGATTCTAAACGCATAAACGCCGTACAAGTACGCATGATTTTATTTCTGTAGTTCTCCCAGCGTAACTGTTGCCACTTATCTTCAGAAAAACGTAGCCTTGCTAAATCTTTTTCTTTACGTTGCCATCCGCGTGATTTTGCATAAATCTGAAAAAGCGAATTTTTTAATTCATTCTTACCTATGCCTAACTGAGTGAAGAATAAGGCTAAGTTATCTATACTTTTTATTTTTGAAAGAGGCTTATTAAAAACTTCTACCGCTCCACCATCAATCGTGTAAATCCGTTTTTTTTGAATAATAAAATTTTTAAAATGTAAGTCGTGTTGTAAAATACCCAGCACATGCTGTGTCGCTAATTCAATTGTCATTGCTTTTAATAAAGATTTTAATTCAGCAACATTTTTTTTAGCTTGCCATACATCATCTAGATTTTTACCGACTATTTTTTCAAAAACAATAATCTGTATACGTTTATTCGTGGCCGTGCCTCGATAATAAATTGCTGGTGCTAACACTGCTGCTTCTGCCAATGCTTTGATACCTTGATAATCTCGCTGAGCATGTTGCACTGCTTTTCCTGGAGCATAAAATAATTTAATGACAACTGTTTTTTTCCCCCAGGTGCCGAATGCTACTAATCGTTTGCCAGGTAAAATACGCACTACTTCGTGACACAAAAGCGTACCGTTATCTTCGGGCAAAGATAACTGAAATGACTTACCCAAAGGACTTTTGAGTTGTCGCAGAAAAACTAGTGAGATTTCTTCTAGGGCATGCGGCGCATTAGATTGAATGTTGTTGATACAGTTTGTCTCCACGTTGCTTGACCTTTTGCCAAAAACTTTTTTCATTAGCCCAAATGACGCGTAATGATTGTTGTCGATATTCTCTAATAAAACGGAAAAAATCGCGAGCACTTAAACCAATGTCTTTGCTTGAAAAATATAATCCTGCGAGATCTTTTATTACCCATCTTTCAGGTGTCTTAGTACGAACTTGCGCGCGATGCAAATCAATCAAAAATAATTGCGGGTTAGCTAAACTTTTTTTATTTAACAGAAAATGACAAAGATAAAAATCACGGTGATTAACGCCATTTTTATGTAGCGTACGAGCAATGTTAGCCAATGCGCAAATTAATTTTCGCTTAAGGTTAACAGGTGGATGTGTGATATGCCAGTCGCGACAATAATCTTCTAAGCTGATTGTACCCGTTAACTCTTTAGTTAAAATAAATGATTCTTGATATGCTGGATTATGTCCTCGGTAGCCATAGCCTACCACGCCCATAGTATCAATGTGTAACTGCTCTAAACGCTTTATAGCTAACCATTCATTTTTTGCACCTAAAACAGGCAATCGTAATTGAAATAAATTCTTAAAAATTTCTTTCCAGCCTATTCCATTATGTTGTTTTAAAAAATAAGTTTGTTTACCTAACGTAATACGTTGTGTGCATCGACCTTCTAACTCGCGATAAATTTCACCACGCAAAGTCATTATTTGCGTGAATAAATCCTCATCGAGTGAAAAATATTTTTTTAGTTCGGGGTTTAATGTTAGGTGCACGTGGCCTCGCTTATCTCAGCATTTTATCTTGATCCCTACTTTGCTTTTCTGCCTCCCCCACTACCGAGCCGCGACCGTCA
>DHXK01000007.1:14060-25524 GCA_002413665.1 Legionellales bacterium UBA5158
CTGACGGTCGCGGCTCGGTAGCAAAGGAAGCAGTATGTATCTATGAACGACAACTTTCAATAACATCCATCGCGTGTTCCGGCATACTATAAATATCAGCAACTTTTGCAAATGCAATTCCATTTTTTTTCCAGCGCGCACGCTCGGGAGAAATCAACATATCCACTAACGTTTTATTGAATTCGTCTTGATTAAAAGTCGTTAATACTTTACCTGCATCTGCTGCAATAATATAAGGAGAGTATCCACACACCGATGTGGTTAACACAGGCAAACCTGCGGCTAATGCCTCTAATAAAACTGTGCCAGTATTTTCATTATAGGCAGGATGTAAAAGCAAATCAGCCGCTAATAAATATCGCGGAACATCATCACGTCCTCCTAGAAAAATTACTCTGCTACTAATTCCTAACTGTTCGGCTTGTTTCTCAAAAGGTGCCTGATTATCTTTTCCAATGATATAGACAACTGCTTTATTTTTTAAATACGGCGGTAACTGAGAAAAGGCAAGTAAAGTTCTATCAACACCTTTGGTTTTAAATCCAGACCCTACCATTAAAAGAAGAAATTCATCTTTTTCAATATCATGTTCTTCACGAACTTGCGCACGAATATGTGCAGCATTGGAGGGTGCTATTCTATCTCTTGCAATTCCAGGAGGTAATAAATGAAAACGCTCAGGCGGAGTATGGTAATAAGACATAAATGCTTCTTGTTGCGAATTAGCTATTAATAAAATAGCTGTTTTAACCTCAGGAGAGAATACAGCTTTTTCATATGCGACGGAATGACGATATCGTGACGTTAAACGATAAAACCAATTATGTTTTTCGCGTGCCTTAGCTTGATAACAAGTATCTGCCGCATAATACACATCCAATCCTGGCATTTTATTAAAGCCCACAATCAAATCATAATGACCTTGCTTTAAATACGGTTTTATTTGTCTAACAAAATCTTCTCTGCGCGTATGATTGCGCACGCCCTTTGCAGCAATAGTGCGTATCGCTAAACCTGGTTCAAATTTTCCTTCCCAGCGCATCGTGTACACATCAATCATATGTCCGCGTTTTAATGCTTCACGTGCAATAGATATAAAATCCCGTTGCAAACCGCCATAGGGAAAATATCGAAATAAACAAAAAGCAATTCTCATTGGGCTCCTGATTTGCTAAGTAACGTACACTAAAAAAAGGAAATGTTAGCCCTCTACTCCCACATAAAGCGTAGAAGGAGAGGGACCTATTTATTCTGTAACATCTATTTTTTTCATCGTGGATTCAATCCAATCTTGTGTGAGCTTCAATATTTCATCTGGTGTACGACCCTTGGATTCTATCAATGGTCCAATCACCATATGCACTGTGCCAGGCTTTTTTATAAATTGTCTACGTGACCAATAACGCCCTGCATTATGTGCGACGGGTAAAATGGGATAACCGGTTTCAGCTGCTAAACGCGCTCCACCGATTCGATATTTTCCAACTTGGCCAGGAGCAATACGCGTACCTTCTGGAAATACTAAGATCCATCGACCCGCGTCTAAATATTCTTTGCCTTGTTTTAATATTTGAGCCATTGCGCTAGACCCATCTTTGCGATTAATCGCGATAGGATCCGTAGCCACCATTCCCCAACCAAAAAAAGGAACCCAAAATAATTCTTTTTTTAAAATAATGGCTGTCTGATGGAACATGCCAGGAAGAACAAAGGTTTCCCAGGATGACTGATGTTTCGACATAACTATGCCATTTCTGTCTTTTGGAATATTTTCTAATCCATCAATACGATAATCTATTTTACAAATAACTTTTAATAAACTAACTACGGAATTTGTCCAAACCATGACAACTCTATGTCGCATGCGCAATGGCAATGGGTAGGATGCTATACAAACAAAACTCCAGAAGATTGTAAAAATAGGTACTACAATAAAAAAAATACAGGAACGAATAAATTGTGAAATCGTATTACCTTTCATAAAATACCTATTTTTTGAGTAATAATGGCATCAACTGCATGTGCTAGATCTTTGTATTGAGGAACTGAGGCTGATTCCGGAAAATCTTCTAACGTTTTTAATCCATTTCCTGTTAACACTAAAATAGGCTTACATCCTGCCTCTTTGGCAGCCTTAATATCGACAGTTGAATCACCAATTAAATACATTTGAGTTAAATCCAAATTATATTTTTTTTGAATTTTATAAATCATACCTGGTTGTGGTTTACGACAAGCACAAGCTTCGTCAGGATGGTGTGGGCAGAAAAATATTTCTTTAATTTCTCCACCTACATCGGCTAACTTTTGGTTTAATTTTTTGTGTATATTTTCTAACATGTCAAGATCATACAGTCCACGTGCTACACCTGATTGATTAGTGGCAATAAATACTTGATAACCATTTGCATTTAATTTTGCGACCGCATCTAAACTCCCAGGAATAGGAAGCCATTCATCAGGATTTTTAATGTAATAAGCAGAGTCATAATTAATGACTCCATCGCGATCTAAAATAATATAAGGCATCGTGTATTCCTATAAAGCCATGGCTATTTTCCTTCTCCCCTTGTGGGAGAAGGTGCCCGTAGGGCGCGTCGGCCTCTCCCTCAAGGGGAGAGGCGAAAGCGTTTACTTCTGAACAGTTAACAATGCTACATCAGCGACTTGTAAAAATAAGGCGCGTAGTTTACTTAACATTAACAACCTATTTTCACGCTGATCTGGATCTTCAGCCATTACCATTATTTTTTCAAAAAAATTATCAACTGGCACACGTAGTTGTGCTAACTGCGATAAAATTTCCACATAACTTGCATTTGAATACAAGGGTTCAACCATTGCTTGTTGCATATTTAATTGTTTTGCTAAATCCGCTTCAGCTTCATTTTCAAATAACTTTTGATTAATTTCAGTTGCAAGTATAGGTTTTTCTAATTTCGCTAAAATATTACTAACGCGTTTATTCGCTATGCAGAGTGCTTCTGCTTCAGGTAATTTTTTAAAATTTTGTACGGCTTGAATGCGGCGATGAATATCATAGGGGCTCGTAATTTTAATTGCTGCTACAGCCGCAATCACATCTGGACTAATGTCCAGCTCTTGATACAAAGGCTTTAATCTATCAAGCATAAAATTAAGAACTTGTTCAACCACATTTTTATTCTCTAAAACAACTTTGTAGCCATTTTTTGCAGCGCTTAATAACATTAATAAATCTAAATCAATTTTATTTTCAATCATAATTCGTAAGACACCTAATGCAGCGCGTCTTAATCCGTAAGGATCTTTATCGCCAGTGGGTGCTTGGTTAATGCCAAAAATGCCTATTAAAGTATCTAATCTATCAGCCATTGCTAATATCAAACCTAGCTGACTTTGCGGCAAAGCATCACCTGAAAAACGTGGCAAATAATGTTCTTTTAACGCAATCGCCACTGTCGATAATTCTTTATCATGTAGTGCATAATAAAAGCCTGCTATGCCTTGCAGCTCTGGAAATTCACCCACCATCTCGGTAGTCAAATCAGCTTTTGCTAATAAACCGGCTCGTGCAGCTTCATCCGTGTTTGCACCCATGGCTTGTGCAATAATGACCGCAAGCTGAGAAACACGTTGCGCTTTATCCCATAAAGTACCTAGTTTATTTTGAAAAATAACATGCTTTAAATTTTCTAATCTACTGTCTAAGGTGCGCTTTTTATCTGTCTCAAAAAAGAATGCCGCATCGGATAAGCGTGCGCGTAACACACGTTCGTTTCCTGCCACAACAGAGGCACTATTTTTGCTTTCAATATTACTGATAGTCACAAAATGGGGTAACAATTTTCCGTTGCTGTCGTTCACAGGAAAATAACGTTGATGATCTTGCATAGCTGAAATTAATGCTTCTGACGGAACTTCTAAAAAACGTTTTTCAAAATTTCCTATGATAGCAACTGGCCATTCGACTAATCCTGTGACTTCATCTAATAATTCTTCTGAGACTAAAGCCTGCGCATTATCACCCAATGATTTTTTTATCAGCGCATTGACTTGATCACGTATTATTTTTTTACGTCGTTCAAAATCCGCAATGACATAACCTTTTTTCTCTAATGTGTCTAAATAATCTTTAGGACGCGTAATTGAAATATTCTTTTCGCCATGAGCTCTATGACCACTGGTCTTGCGATCCGCTTTGAGACCTAAAATATCTGCAGGAATAACTTCATCACCATATAACATAATGACTGAACTGATGGGCCGGACAAATTCAACTGAACCATTTCCCCAACGCATGCGCTTGGAAATAGGTAAGGCAGCAAGGGCTTCTAAAATAATAATAGGCAATAATTCTTGCACAGATTTCCCTGCTACAAGCTGTTGAAAGCCCACCCATTCACCTTGCTTATTTTTTAAAGTAATTAATTGTTCTGGCGTAACGCCACATGATTTTGCAAAACCAGCGCAAGCTGGTGTAGCTTTGCCTGTACCATCGAATGCTGCCTCTAATGCTGGACCTCTACGTTCTACACTTGTAGAGGGTTGTTCAGAAGATAAATCATTTACCAACACTGCTAAACGTCTTGGTGTTGCAAACACTTGCGCATGTGAAAAATGTAGATTAGCTTTCTGCAATCGCGTTTCAATTTCTTGTAAAAAACTTTTTGCTAAGAGATTAAGTGTCTTAGGTGGAAGCTCTTCGGTCTGAATTTCAACCAAAAAATCAGCGGTTTTTTGTATAGTGTTAGCCTGCATGTGTAGGTTCCTGTAATAACGGAAAGCCTAGCGCTTCACGTGCTTGATAATAATTTTCAGCGACCACACGCGCTAAGCGACGAATTTTTAAAATATAATTTTGACGTTCCGTAACTGAGATGGCGCGAGCCGCATCTAATAAATTAAACGTATGTGACGCTTTCAATACCATTTCATATGCAGGTAACGATAAGCCTAATTCGCTCAAGCGTTGGCTTTCTTTTTCGTATGCGTGAAATTGCTCAAACAATAATTCTACGTTGGCATGTTCGAAATTATATTTTGACATTTCGACTTCATTCTGATGAAAAACATTTCCGTAAGTGACAACACCATAAGGACCTTTGCTCCACACCAAATCATAAATATTATCTATGCCTTGCAATGCCATCGCTAATCTTTCTAAGCCGTAAGTCAGTTCGCCTGTCACTGGTTTACATTCTAAACCGCCGACCTGCTGAAAATAGGTAAACTGTGAGACTTCTAATCCATTCTGCCATACTTCCCAGCCTAATCCCCATGCGCCTAAAGTAGGTGACTCCCAGTTGTCTTCCACGAAACGGATATCATCTACTAATAAATCGACGCCTAATGCCCTCAATGAGCCCAGATATAATTCCTGAATATCGGGCGGAGAAGGTTTTAAAATGACTTGAAATTGATAATAATGTTGAACACGATTTGGGTTTTCACCATAGCGCCCATCAGTGGGACGCCGGCTGGGCTGCACAAACGCTGCATGCCAAGGCTCAGGGCCAATAGCTCTTAAAAAGGTTGCGGGATGAAACGTGCCAGCTCCCACTTCCATATCCAGCGGTTGCACTATTGTGCACCCTTGTGCTGCCCAATAAGCTTGCAGTGTGGCAATCATCCCCTGAAGGGTTTTTACATCATAGGTATTATTAATCATAAGTCACTCGGAAGCATAGACGGGCAATTATAGCACTCTCAACCGATGTGCATAGTACTTCAGCTGTATATGTCGATGCCCACTCTAGGGTCTTCCTACAGGAGAGCTGCCTGGGATATTTATTTGAATACTCGATATCACCTCATTTGCGCCTAAATAAATAAGCTTTAAATTATAACTCAACAAATTATACTACCGCTCTTTGATGAAAAAAAAGGCTACGAACGTATGAAAAAAGCTGTGATTTTACTCTCTGGTGGATTAGATTCCACGACTTGCCTTGCGCTTGCTAAATCGCAAGGCTTTGATTGTTATGCATTAAGTTTTAATTATGGGCAAAAACATAATTTTGAATTAGAGGCTGCAAAGCGTATCGCAAAGCATTTTGGTGCAACCCATAAAATTATAGAATTACCTATTTCACAATTTGGCGGCTCTGCTTTAACGGATGATAACCTGACCGTACCAGATTTCAATGGATCCTCAGAGATACCCATCACTTACGTACCCGCTCGAAATACTATTTTTCTCTCTTTAGCTTTGGCTTGGGCAGAAGTGTTGCAAGCAAAAGATATCTTTATCGGTGTGAGTTCAGTTGATTTTTCTCATTATCCTGATTGTAGACCTGAGTTTATTGCCGCTTTTCAAAAGCTCGCTAATTTAGCGACTAAGATAGGCGTTGAGGAAGGTAATATTCACATTCAATCGCCTTTGGGGCAGCTCAGCAAAGCCCAAACTATCGAGCTAGGGTTAAAGCTAGGTGTCGATTATTCTATGACAGTTTCTTGTTATAAAGCCAATGCGCAAGGCCAGGCTTGTGGTAAATGTGATAGTTGCGCTTTGAGAAAAAAAGGGTTTAGTGAGGCGAAAGTGACAGACCCTACTCAATATTACCCCTAGAATTTTTAAGTACGCATACGTTATTATTGTTCTCGTCATCCTACTGATGAGTTAATATTAATTTTGCGGAATAGTTACATTATATTTTTATAACAGCTTCTTCACATTTCAAGAGAGATCACCGAATGGAAAATCCGTTATTAATTGAAAGTCCGCTACCGTTATTTAGCAAAATTATTCCTGAACAACATATTGAAGCCGCGGTGAAAGATGTCCTCGCAGCCAATCGAAAAACACTAATTGCTCTGCTTGCACAAAATGAATTTAACTGGGAGAACCTGCTTGCACCTTTAGATGATATGCAAGATAGACTCTCAAAAATCTGGTCTCCTATTTCACATTTACATTCCGTGCTGGAATCAGAAACATTACGCGCAGCATACAATAGCAGTTTGCCATCACTGACTGAATATCAGACTGAACTGATGCAAAACGAAAATCTTTATCATGCTATTCAATCCGTCGCAAACAGTCCGGCTTATTCTCAATTAAATCCCAGCCAACAAAAAGTCATAGCAAATGATCTTCGTGATTTTAAACTAGCCGGCGTAAATTTATCTCCACAAGACAAACAACTTTTTGGTGATTATCAAAAACAATTAAGCAAACTCACGACTGAATTTTCCGAAAATATTTTAGATGCAACTCATGCTTGGACTTTACACGTAACAGACGAAAAAGATTTGCAAGGACTGTCTGGTCAAGATATTCAAATCGCCAAAGAAACAGCCGAGAAAAAAAATAAAACTGGATGGATGTTTACGCTGGAATATCCTTCTTATTCTGCTGTTATACGTTTTTTAGAAAATCGAGAATTACGTCGCCAAATGTATGAAGCTTATGTGACACGCGCCTCGGATCAAGGCCCACAAGCCGATCAGTGGGATAACTCACTTATCATGGAAAATATTTTACGAATCCGTTATGAGCTTGCTAATTTATTAGGGTTTAAAAATTACGCTGAATATTCACTCGTTACAAAAATGGCAAAATCGCCTAAGCCTGTTTTAGATTTTTTAAATAATCTAGTTGATGAATCTAAACTCTCTGCAAAAAAAGAATTAAGTGAGCTGCTTGAATTTGCTAAAAAAGACCATATTACAGAGGTAAAGGCATGGGATTTAGCTTTTTATACTGAAAAATTACGTCAACAAAAATATGCCGTTTCACAGGAAGAACTAAAACCCTATTTTCCTGCAGATAAAACGTTAGCGGGTCTTTTTGAGGTGGTGAATAAATTATATGGCATTCGAATAACTGAAAAAACGGATGTTGATGTTTGGCATCCTCAAGTAAAATATTTTTTAATTTACGATAAAGATAATATTTTACGCGGTGGATTTTATATCGATCTTTATGCGCGCGATCACAAACGCGATGGCGCATGGATGGATGAATGTCGCATACGTAGACGCTTAATCGATGGTAGCATTCAACATCCTGTCGCTTATTTAACGTGTAATTTCACTCGTCCTATAGGCGAACATCCTGCATTGCTTTCTCAAGATGAAGTTGAAACATTATTTCATGAGTTTGGACATTGCCTACATCATATTCTCACACAAATCGATTACCCTACCATTTCTGGCATTAATGGTGTGCCCTGGGATGCAGTAGAGTTTCCTAGCCAAATGATGGAACATTGGTGCTGGGAAAAAGAAGGCATAGCACTTATTTCAGGACACTACAAAACCGGTGAAGTGTTACCTGATGAACTTTATAAAAAATTACATGCTGCTAAAACATTCCAATCAGGCATGCACATGTTACGACAGATTGAATTTGCATTATTTGATTTTCGTCTTCATCTTGAATATGACCCTGCTCAAGGTGGTAGAATTCAAACTATTCTAGATGAAGTCCGCGTGCAAGTTGCTGTTGTAAAACCGCCTGCCTTTAATCGTTTTCAACATACTTTTTCGCATATTTTTGCGGGTAGTTATGCTGCTGGATATTACAGTTACAAATGGTCTGAAGTACTTTCTAGTGATGCATTTTCATTATTCGAAGAGACAGGTGCATTTAACCCTACCACCGGTGCATCGTTTATGAAAAATATTTTAGAGCAAGGCGGACTGCCCGATCCTATGGATGCATTTATATCTTTTCGAGGACGTGGACCTAAAATTGATGCTTTGTTGCGTCATGCAGGTTTGGTGTAAGCGACTGAAAGTTATAGTCCTCCTCTCCCCGGCTCGCACCGTACGCATAGCGCGGGAAGAGAGGGAGTCTTCTATTAGTTTTTTATAGGTAACCTAAATGATTTTTTTAAAAAACCATCCAAAGGCTTTACCTTTTTTGTTTTTAACAGAGATGTGGGAACGCTTTGGATTTTACGTTGTTCAAGGCATGTTAGTTTTATACATGGCAAAAGAATTTCATTTTTCAGATGATGCAAGCTATACCATCATGGGTGTGTTTAGTGCGCTGGCTTACATCGCTCCATTCGTAGGTGGGTTTTTAGCAGATCGAGTGCTGGGAGCCAAGACTGCCATTGTTTGGGGAGGCATTTTTCTCAGTGCCGGTTATGCAATGCTAGCATTCCCTTGGCCTAGTGGTTTTTATCTTTCACTAGCCACTATTATTATTGGTAATGGTTTGTTAAAGCCAAATATTTCTAGTTTATTAGGGTCTCTCTACGAACAAGATGATCCACGACGGGAATCTGGATTTACTATTTTTTATATTGGTATCAATTTAGGGATTTTATTAGCAGGTCTCAGCTCTGGTTATATTAAAGATCATTTAGGCTGGCACGCTGGCTTTGCACTTGCCAGCATGGGTTTACTCATAGGATTAATGATTTTCAGAACCGGGTTAAAACAATTAGAACAGCTAAAACATAATCCTTTAAACAATAGTCCTAATATCAGTAAATGGGCTAAAACTGGGATTATTGCTTGTTGTCTTGCTGCTATCTATTTAGTGAGCAAGTTATTACAAAACAGTTTATTGGCAACATGGTTATTACCCAGCGCAGGCATAGTCTTATTGGTTTTTTTATTGGTCGTCACATACAAACAAAAACAACCTTTTCGCAGTCGCATGTTATCGCTGAATGCTTTAATTCTTTCTTCTATTATTTTTTGGATGATTTACTTACAACTGTTTTTTTCTGCTAACTTATTCATTGAACGCTTAGTCAATAAAGACTTCTTTGGCTTCCACATTCCTACCACTGTTTTTTATGCACTAGAAGCTGTTTTTATTATTTTACTTGGACCCATTTTTGCCTGGACCTGGCAATCACTGAGTCACTCTAGCCGTAACCCTTCTGCATTTTTGAAATTCATTTTAGCCATTGCCTGCGTAGGAATGGCATTTCTCATATTAGCTGTCAGCACGCATTTTACGAATGCTGACCATTTAGTGAATCCTTTATGGATAGTCTTATCATATTGTTTAATTACGATAGGGGAATTATTTTTATCTCCTATAGGCTTATCTGCCGTTACGACTCTCGCTCCTCGTGAACTCATGGGGATGATGATGGGCATATGGTTTGTTGCCTTAGGCTTTGGTGGTCAATTTGCGGGATGGTTAGCTAAACTGGCCAGTATTCCAGCAAATGTAACCTCTTTAGTTGGACAATTAGACATCTACAAGGTGGCATTTTTAAATTATGCACTTATTGCTTTCAGCGTTTCCTTTATTTTGTTTATGATTCAATTAGTTATGAAAAAGTTTTTACCCAAGGATGGTAGCAGAAAAATGGTATAATGATTTAAAGTGTTCACTTCAGCCTAGGAGTAGATTCTATGTTTGACGCAGACCGACCTATAGTCAGCAGCGAACAAGACCGATTAGGCAGGAATGAATTCGCAAAATATCTAGCTCGCTGTATGCTGGATCATAAAAATCCTGAAAGTCTAGTATTAGGCTTGCAAGGTGGCTGGGGTAGCGGTAAAACTTCGCTGATCAACCTTATTATTCAAGAATTGCATCAAGCGAGTAATAATAGTTTAGATTCTGAAAAGCCTATTATTTTAAACTTTAGTCCTTGGAGTTACTCTGGTCAAAACCAATTAATTTATGGTTTTTTTCGTCGACTATCTTCCGAGCTAAGACGATTTCCTTATTTAGAAAATTCATCAGAAATTATTCATCTTTTAGAATTATATATCTCTTTTTTCACGCAACAACCCATGCCTAAATCATTGCGATTACAACACGGTTTATTAGCAAAATTAAAACATCCCCTTGCTAACAAACAAGAAAGCTATGCTTGGGAGTCAGGACGTGATCCCACCCTCGTTAAAGTTGAATTAAATGAATTATTAAGAAAACTTAATCGCAAGATTATTATTATCATCGATAATATTTCGCGCTTAGAAGCCAAAGAAATAACGCAAATTTTACAGATAGTAAAATCCATGGGAGATTATGCCAATACTATTTATTTGCTTGTCTACGACAAAGAACAAGTCATCAATGCCATTGATCAAATTCATGAAGGTGAAGGCATACAATATTTAGAAAAATTAGTGCAACTTCCTTTCGATGTTCCACCTATTTCAAAACAAGATTTAGAAAATTTACTCATTGATAAATTACAATATGTTGTAGAAATTGCTCCGGAAGGTCGCTGGGATAATACTTACTGGGCTGATATTTATTATTCTACTTTAAAATATTTCTTTAATAATTCTCGGGATATTACACGCTATTTAAATACTTTAAGCTTTAGTTACTTACGTGTAAAAGATGTTGTAAATCCTGTTGATTTTTTTTCGCTGACTGGCATTGAAGTATTTGAGCCGGCTGTTTATATTGGCATTCGAGAAAACAAAGATTTATTTACAGACCTTCTAGAAAATGTTTATGTTTTTGATGAAGATAAAATGAAGAAAGATAAATTACGTTGCGATGAAGTAATACAACGTGCAAAAAATATTTC
The DNA here is from genome assembly GCA_002413665.1 of Legionellales bacterium UBA5158. GTDB lineage: Bacteria > Pseudomonadota > Gammaproteobacteria > DSM-16500 > DSM-16500 > UBA5158. Next base: position 25,508 of record DHXK01000007.1, read on the forward strand.
TACTGACAGTCTGCGAT
>DHXK01000007.1:25639-27504 GCA_002413665.1 Legionellales bacterium UBA5158
ACTTCTACTGACAGTCTGCGAGAATTATTAAGTCATCTTTTTCCTCGCTTACGCAACATATATGAACCTAACGAAATATTTTTTCATTCAAGTGCTGATGCACGTCAAAAGAAACGGGTTTGTAGTCCGGATATTTTTGATGTTTATTTTCGTTTAGCTATACCCACCGGCTATATGGCTGAATCAGAATTTGTGACAATTTTATTGCTCACTTATGATAAAGAAAATTTTAGTCAAGCCATATTACGATTGAATCAAGATGCTCGTATTACACAATTTCTTGATTTACTTGATGGCACAGCAGTACATAAAATTTCTCCCAAAAATATAGGCAATGTCGTAGGTGCATTAATTGATTGTGCGGATTTATTTCCTGAAGGTGAAAGCAATATATTAAATTTTAATACTACTATGCGTGTACATCGAATTTCCCAACAACTGTTACGTAGTCTTCCTACTTCTTTAGAACGCTTTAACATTCTTGAAGAAGCTATAAATACCTCGAATAAAAGTTTATATGTGATCGTGATGGAATTGATTTTTCAAAGTCAGGAACACAGCGACAACGAGGACTCTTTTTTACCGGCGGATCACAGAACTTTAACCTTTGATCAGTTGCATAAACTACAAGATGCTGCCGTACGTAAAATTGAATTTTGGGCACAAATTGGGCGCTTAGCAGAACATCCTAAATTGCTGCCTATACTGTATGCTTGGAAAAATTGGGGCATTCTGACAGACTGTATGCAGTTTGTAAGACAAATGATACGTGATGAAAAAGGATTGTTAGCCTTTCTAGGCGCTGCTTTACAAGAGCCAGTTGCACAAGCTGTCGCCAAACAGGAAAAAAATCCTGAGTGGAAAAATTACTTAGCCAATGTGACAAACTTTATTTCCCTTGAAGAAATTGAACCCTATGCTAAGGCGATATTTGAAGGGGAAGGCTTTGAGAAATTGAGGGAAGAAGAACAGCTGGCGGTATTGATTTTCTTAGACTTTATTAACCCAAATACCATAAAAATCCTTCCAAAAACAACACCCTAAATATTTCATTGGCTTATGTTGCTGATTATATATAATAAATTTTATTTTTGACTATTTTGTAAAAATGCCTCTTAATACTGTCTTAATATTTTTGCCCTATATTTAATAGATAGCAATCTCTTAATACAATGATAATACAATGAGTGAAGGATAGTGCGATGCCCACCAAGGTTGTCTTACGTGAAACTAAAGAAGGTGTGCTTACTGATTTATATACGTGCTATATAAATCAGGACTTCGATTTCAATACATTTAAACTAAATAAAAAAGAATATCTTCAAAGGATGTTGTTTTTAAGAAGGATTGTGCTTGCCCTGCGTCAATTTGAGGTAGCACAAAATATTAGCTTATTAGATCCTTATATCTGCGAATGGCATTTTCTAGACAACCAAGATGCTGTTCAAATTGTATTCGAACATAAGGGTATAGTAAAAATACTAGAAACCACCCTTCCCACACTCGCCGAAGAATCACCATCACAAATTTATTTTGCTGATGAGAGATATATTTTATCTCAATACATCCACATAAAAGAACACAATATTGAAAAAACTATGCCTGAAAGTGAGCATAGAATAACTGTATCTCATGCTCCAGATTTTAAAGAAGTTAACGCTAGCGTTCTCGAATCAGCGCGTAGAAGAAAATTACCTGAAAAATATTTGGCAATAAATACTTTCAAGAAAGCTCGCAACAAACTTGTTGCATTAAGGCTTCCCCTTTTAAAGAAAATCGCCAATTCAGATAAACAAAAACCTATCATTGAATTCGAACACGATTTGCTGACTCCATTAAAAACAAATCACCAACTTCTCAAAGAG
>DHXK01000007.1:27581-34522 GCA_002413665.1 Legionellales bacterium UBA5158
ACTTCTCAAAGAGTTACTTGGCAATAAAACTCAATTAATGGAATCTAAAGTTAATGAGGATATAAAAACATACCGCAGCCATCAAGCTTCGACATTGGAACTTGATATTAGAGACCAATGGAATGTTTTAATTGCAAAGTATCAACCACTTCAAAACGCTATTGGTGTATACATAACAGAATTAGCTGAGCTGAATATTGAACTTAGCCAATTAGTCAATGCTGCAAATGAGGAGTTAGTAAAGTTACAACAAATCATTTCACCTACTGATGCTCCAAACTTAATTCTAGCATTGCAAAGCGTAGCTTTTGAATATTACAAACATCTACTCAACAAAAAGAATTCGATACCTGATTCTGTCATTAAACAATTCAATGAAAAATTTGCTGATATTGCTAAAATTCAGCATGGTGCACATATAGAAACGCATTTAGAATTATCTGACTTATCATCATTTTCTTTACAACATCTATCCCAGTTAACAAATAAATTAATGGCTACTTGTTATGCTAACTCATCGTATGCAAGCTATGCTGACTCATTAAAAATAATTTCAGACAATTTAAATTATTTTCTTAAACCCGTTCCTCCGTTTACCGTTAAAATTATTTATGAACTTAAAAAACAAAAGATAGATATTAATTTTACTTCCTCACCTGAAAATCATGAGGATATTACTAGCGAAGATTACAAAAATCGATTAAGTGCGATGGCTAAAAAAATCAGCGCACTCAAAGCAAGTGTCGATTTAAAAAATGCTGAAGAAATCGACTTCCTTGAAAGAATTCAGGATCTTGAAGCTGAAGCCGCTGTAATATTATATAAGACTAAAGAGATAAGCGATAAGATACACAGAAAGCAAGGGTCCAGAAGATCTTCTTTACAGGCGCACGAGAAATTTTTACCTGCCTTTAAATCACAACTCTCTGAGCAAGAAAATGCCATAACTGAATTAAATAAATTTCATATAAAAAATCATGTTCATCCTTCAAGACTAAATGTCGATCAGGTTTTGGAAGCATCTAAAAAAGAATGTGAACCACTTTATCATGAAATGGAAAAAGCCATCATTCTACAAAATGATCGAATAGATCATATGAATCAGAAGATACACATCGATGAAACATCCCTGGGTTTAAACTCAGTAAAAACGCTAGAGGCTGATTTATTGAAAATCTTAAATACACTTACCTTAGCAGTGGCTGATTTTCGTAAAGCAGGAAAAGACGATATAGCACTTTTCAAAGCTGCGGTAGCTGAACGGGCTAAACTGAATGCTGAAAGAGAAGCCGAAGCCGCTAGAATACAAGCATTAGCAGATGCAGAAGCCGCTAGATTACAAGCACTAGCAGATGCCGCGGCAGCGCAAGCAGCTGAAGAACAAGCCGCTCAAAATGCGATTAATGCGGAAAATATTCGTCAATCAAAAGCGATAGAAACGGTCAATAGCATCATCAGTACTTTAAAAAATGTAGAGGGTTGGAATAACCAAGTTCATTATCATGGTGGCAAAGATGCTAATGGAAAAAAAGTTCCCCAGGGTATTGCAGATATGTATAAACTACTTCCAGCCGGGAAAATTTCCAATTATCAAGTAGCAGCTGATATTCTTCTTAAACTTAAAGCTATAGCTGATGAAGCTATTATACGCGGCGGATCACGCTATTGGTTCTTCACGGTCCGAGATAATACTACAACTTTGATGTACAAGCTTATTAAAGATCTTTTGCCTGCGCAGGAGATTACAGCCGAAGTTGCTAATGGTGTCACTTTAGGCTTAGGTACTATCAATAAAAAGTTAAATCCTCCTGAATTAACAGAAGAGCAACAAAAAAAAATACTGACAGCGTGCTTATTAAGATCTATGCAATAGCGCTTACACTAAAGAAAATACGCGGCAAGCGTCTGTTTTTATTAGCTACAGCCAAGGTATCAACTTGACGCGTTAATGGCTGTCCTACTAAAATATTCCCCGAAAAAAAGCTAGTAAATGATATTCGTGTACCAAATCCTGTAGAAGTTGCACTTGATTTACTACCTAGGCCAACAATATCTTTTTTATTAAAAACAACTCCTGCGTCATAAAAAACATACAGTTGTGCTGCTTGTAAAAAACGTTTCCCAGGCATCAAATTCATTCTGACTTCCACACTTCCCGCAAAACCTTTATCTCCAATTATTTCTGCTGGATCATAACCTCGACCCAATGCTTGTGCGGCTCCACCAAAAGCAAATTGTTCTGCTGATAGTAGGGGCTCCATTGCATACTGAGCTTTTAATTGACCGAATAAAGAGAATTGACTAGCACCGAGTTGTTGCAATCGACTTAGCTGCATATCTATTTTAGCAAAATGGTTACTCGCACCAGGTCGCGATGTTTTGACTATCTCGCTGTTACCTTGTGCTTCAGTTGTATAGCCCAACACAGGAATCCCTGTTTCTATATGCGCAGCTACATTGTTTGTACCTTTCCACGAATCTGAAAGATCATAATTTGCGCCTATTCTCAAGGTTCGCAAGTGATCCACGTAAAGCACCTCACTAAATGGTGTGAAAAGAACTTTACTTTCAATGTAATTAAAACTGCCGTCCATAGTAAGGTTGTGTGTGCGTGAACGAATAAGAGGATATTGAATCATCGATAAAATAGTATTGGCAGTACCCTTAATGAACAAAGGTCTCAATGTTAACCCAGGACGTGTTTTGGCTTCGTTACCGCTAAAAATAAGACGCGCTCCATTGGCTCCCAAAGGTGTGTTATACATGAGTTGTCCAAATTTCATTTCTTGCGGACGCGATGTTGTTGACATACTGAATTGCGTACTATCACCAGGACGGAAAATAGAATCCATTTCTGCGCCCGCAGAAAACTCATTAGGACCTAAATACAATGTGCCGTAGTTATCAAAAGATGTGTATGCACTAAAAGTTTTTACTTGAGTGACAAAGTTTAAATCTGAGGCACCTTTTACTTTTTTTGAGGGTTCCAAAACTCCTTTGACCTGTGTACCCGGAACTTGGTTTGCTAATAATAAATATTTTTCCAAAACTTTCATTTGTAAGGGCTTAGATTCAATAATTTTATTGCCATAGCTTTGCAACAGAACTTTAGCGCCTTTAGGTGAGCCAATTACGTTAACTTGGTTGATATATCCTTCAATCACTTTTATTTTCACAATACCATTTGTTACGTGCTGAGGAGGCAAAATAGCACGTGTTAAAATATAACCTTCATTACGATAATAATTTGTTATGCCTTGCACAATGCCTTGCAACTCTACAACATTAATCGTTTTATTTAATTTATCTTTATAAAGTGGTAACAGTTGTGCTTCAGTATAAACGTGATTGTCTTCTAAAATAATTTTTGTTAATCGGAACGTAACTTTCGCGGCTTCTGAGCCTAAGGGGCTAGCAGGTGAAGCTTTTTGTTCTGTCTGTGGAGGAAGCGCTGAAGGATTAGGCTTAGAATGGGTTGCTAGAGTGCGTATAACAGTATCTGGTAAAACTGTCGAAGGTAAGAGGGCTGGCACTGCGATAACAGCGCATATAGCGTTCTTACAAAGAATCACTGTCGCGAGAGCAAAAGTCAATTTACTAAAATATTTCATCCACCAGTTCCTTCGCAAACCCGTCGCTTTTAATTCTGGCCAGTATAGCTTTATATTTATATAACGACCAATTCATCTCTCAGATCAGATGTATTAGGCTTTAACTTTCATCATGTGTTCTTACTTTTTTCAACTCCATGATTCCATGCTCATTCTACTTACTTCTTAAATTTTTCCTAGCGTATATGACGTCAACCCCAGATGCTCTCAACTAATTGATTCCAAAAAATATACTTTCTATTCAACAACAATAAATGGCTTTATCAACTATAGTTTAAATACTAACCAGATCTTTGACGTAAATATTTTTACTAAGAGAGGCTCAACAATAGATGAAACAAAGCATAGCGACTCTAAATATTATCCTTAAAAAATCCTTCACATTTTTCTGTGCAGTGATGATGGTTAATGTTGCTTATGCTAATCCAGAAATCTCAGGTGTTGCTTCAGGAAATGTCAGTATTACCCAATCGAATACTACAACTCAAATTAACCAATCTAGCCAGCAAGCTATCCTGGATTGGAAATCCTTTAACATTGGCGCAAACGAATCTACCCATTTTGCACAACCTGCTGGTGGTGTGGCTTTAAATCGCATTGATGCCAGCCAAGGGGCATCTCAAATTTATGGTCGGCTCTCCGCGACTGGCCAAATTATTTTAGTGAATGGAGCGGGCATTTATTTTGGGCCCAATGCCATGGTGAATGTGGGTAGCATAATTGCTTCCACCTCGGGAATTTCTGCGGCTAACTTCTTAGCCGGTAAATATATTTTTGATCAACCTTTTGGTTTGCAAGGCTCTGTTATCAATGAGGGAACTATCAAAGCTGCAGACTATGGTTTAGTAGCACTGATCGGTACCGGTGTTGTCAATAATGGATTAATCCAGGCACAGCTTGGCAATGTAGTCTTAGGATCAGGCAACAAATTCACTTTAGATTTTTATGGCGATCAATTGATTAATTTTACTATCAATGAAGCTGCAACGAGTGCGGGTCTGGATTCAGAAGGGAATACGTTAAAAAATGGAGTGAGCAATAAGGGAATTATTTTAGCGGATGGCGGCAGAGTCACCGTGAGCGCAAGAGTCGCCCAAGGCGTGATGGATGATGTCATCAACATGGATGGGTACACACAAGCTAGATCCGTAGATAACGTCAATGGTGTAATTATTTTGTCAGGTGAAGAAGAAGGCACAGTCCATGTCTCTGGAATAGTGGATGCCTCTGGCGTGACCGGTGGCATTATTAAAGTACTTGGAAAAGCCATTCATTTATCTTCGACTGCGAATCTAAATGCCAGTGGTGATCTAGGTGGAGGAGAGATTTTAATTGGCGGTAATGCGCATGGCATAGGTCCAGAACAAAATGCCTTATTCACAACCGTTGATAATGGGGTCATTTTAAAAGCCGATGCCATTAAGTCGGGCAATGGCGGTAAAGTGATTGTTTGGTCAGATGATAATACCCAATTTCATGGCAGTCTCTCAGCTCAAGGTGGTGCGCTTAGTGGTGATGGTGGTTTTGTTGAAACATCAGGGCGTTATTTAGATATTGAAGGTGCTAGTGTCAACACATTAGCTGCCAATGGACTTACCGGTAATTGGCTGCTTGATCCAACCAATATTTATATTGCAAATACTCTGGGAAATGCACAACAGGGAGGAATGGAAAATGCAACTCCTCCAAACCAAACTGCCGATTCCATAAATGCTGGCACCTCACAAGCAACTGGAATCTCTCGAGATTCTTTATTAAGAACAGCCACACTAACAAGTGCGCTAGGTACCAGCAATATAACCGTAATAACCACTAATTCAAGTGGAACGGGTGTTGGTAATATTATCGTTGTAGATCCTTTTGCCTGGAGTAGTGCACATAGCTTAACGCTGACGGCTGCTAATAATATTGAAATTAGAGCAAATATCACAACCGGTACAGCCGCTTCCTCATTGATATTAGATGCTGCAGGAAGCGTAACCCAAGCACCACCAGTTGGTCTAACAGCAACAATTGGCGGTTCAGGTAGCTTAATAAAGCAGGGTCTAGGAATAACCACTTTATCTCAAGCAAACACATACTCCGGCTCAACAACTATAAGCAATGGCATTTTAAGTATCTACGCCGATACAGGTTTAGGAGCTGCTCCTAGTGTTCCTACAGATAATGCCATTATCTTTAACGGCGGAAAATTGTATACCCCTATTGGGCTCCCCTTAAATAGCAACCGCCACATCGCTTACACTGTTAATGCAATCCAAATTACCCCTATACTCTCAGGAACCGCAGCCACTAAAACTTATGATGGTACAATTGCTGCTACATTAACTGCAAATAACTATAACTATTCCACACCCTCACCCATCATCAATGGTGACATAATCTCATTCAACTCCGCAACGAGCACTTATGATACAAAGAATGCAGGGTCAGGCAAGTTGCTTTCTGCCACAGGTCTCTCGATGAACGCAACAAATACGACATATCCTGGCTCACCATTTCAGGTATATGGTTATAACCTAACCTCAACTTCCGCCAGTGGGAATATTGGTACTATTAATAAAGCAGCCCTCGCACTCAACGCTGTGACAGATATCAAGGTCTATGATGGGACGACTTCATCCACGGGGGTGGTCACCTACTCAGGCTTGCAAACCGGTGATACGATAACAGGATTAATTCAGGTCTATGGTTCCAAAAATGTCATGGGCACGAACAACAGCACCTTAAACGTACAAGGTGGATATACGATAAATGATGACAATGGTGGTAATAATTATTTAAATACCATGAATAATGCGATGGGTACGATCACACCTGCAAGCTTAAGCATTAGCGGTGTGACAGGTAATAACAAAGTTTACAATGCCAACATGGCGGCTATATTAAGTGGCGGCGTCTTATCTGGAGTTTTTAGTGGTGATACGGTTACTGCAGAATCAGGTACTGGAACATTTATAGATCCCAATGTCGGTGTCGCCAAAGCAGTGGCAGCAACTGGATTTATTCTATCAGGGGCTGATGCAGCTAACTATATTGTGACTCAACCCTCAGGCTTAACCGCTAATATTACTCCCGCATCTCTCACTGTAGTAACAAATCCCGCCTCTAAGACTTATGGCACTAATGATCCTACTCTGACTTACACCACAACAGGTTTATATGCTGGAGATAGCTTAACTGGCAGTTTGAATAGAACCCTTAATTCGAATAATGAAAATGTGGGAGCTTACAGCATCCTTCAAAACACTTTGGCTGCCAGTAGTAACTATACTCTTAGCTATGTCGGGAATAATTTAACTATTACGCCTGCTACATTAACTATTAATG
>DHXK01000007.1:34599-35202 GCA_002413665.1 Legionellales bacterium UBA5158
GACATTAACTATTAATGCTAATCCAGCGACTAAATTGTCGGGTTCACCTGATCCTATTTTCACTTACAATGCTTCTGGATTTATCAATAACACGGTGAATGGTATAGCCCTTGCTGATAGTGCAAATAACGTTTTATCAGGCGCCTTAGCTCGTCAGGGAAGTTCAGAAGTAACAGGCACCTACCCTATTGTCCAAGGCTCTCTTGCCTGCAACAGTAACTATATTATCAATTACAATCCCGCTAATTTAACGATAGAAACAACAACAAATCCGGCACAACAAGCTGCTGTACTGAGTGCATCCAATATCGTAAGTACCGGTTTTAAGGTAAGCAATGGCATGAGCCCCACTGAAGTTTCATTAACAAACGCAATGCAAGGATTCCAGGGGTTTAACGTAAATTTAGCTTTCTTTTTTAGCCAATTAAATCAAGCAGATGATAACAGCTCTGAAGCAGTGTCTGAAGAAGTGACCCCTGGCAGTTGTTCCTAAGTCTATTATGATATAATTAAACGAGATCGGTTATTAAATTGAAAAGGATAGCTTTATGGGTAAACGAATCCCCATCTTAGTTGGATTTATTTTCATTATATTAGCTGTGT
>DHXK01000007.1:35227-44301 GCA_002413665.1 Legionellales bacterium UBA5158
ACTTACTTCAGTAGATTCCGTACGACTTCTCATCACACGATTAGATAATTTGGCTTACGACATGCAGTTGCGCGCTAAAATATTAACGCATCATTCCTCTCCTACTAGCCCTATCGCGATTGTCGATATTGATGATAAAAGTTTAAAAGCTGAAGGACGATGGCCTTGGCCACGATCAAAGCTAGCAACGCTGATTAATCGTCTGCAAGAAGAAGGTGTCGTCGTCATCGCAATGGATATGATGTTTTCTGAAAAAGAAATTGATATCACTGAAACCATTCGCCTAGAGTTAGAAAAAAGAAAATTAAACACACCCGAGTTCAATTCAATATTAAATATAATGCATCCAGACTTTGACAATGATACAAAATTTTCTCTCAGCACTAATCAAAAAGATATTGTACTAGGCATGACTTTTCTACCCAGGAAAGAAACAAATGGATTATTACCTGAATCTACAATGACACTTCAAACAGAGGCAGAAAAGCTCTTAGATTTTAGAATAGCAGAAGGTTACATCAGCAATATTCCCATCATCCAACAAGCCGCAAAAAATGCCGGCTTCATTAATGTTTATGCAGACCCGGATGGCATCATTCGCCGCGTACCAATTTTAATGCGATATCAAAATAATTTATATTCTTCACTTGCATTTGAAGCCGTACAATTGTTTTTGCTTTCGAAACCTACTCTCATTACAGCTCCATACAAAAATATTATGAAATTAGAATCTGTAAAATTAGCAGACCATATTATTCCTACAGATGAACAAGGACAAGTGCTGATTCCTTTTCGTGGAAGAAGTTTTTCGTTTTCATATTTATCTGCAACAGATGTTTTAAATAAAAAAATAGTTCCAAATGCACTTGCTGGAAAAATTGTTTTTCTAGGCACTTCAGCTGCAGGATTAGGTGATATCCAAGCAACAGCGGTTCAAGGTGCGTTCCCTGGCGTAGAAATTCAAGCCACCATTGCCGATGGTATTTTAGAAAATAATTTTTCATACAAGCCTGCTTGGGTGAATGGCGCAGAAGTATTTTTGACTGTTCTTTTAGGTTTAATACTAGCAACTTTATTTCCTTATCTTGGCCCAAGAATTTTAAGCATTTTAATTATTTTTATTCCATTACTTTTGGTGATTACCAATAATTGGTTATGGGAAAAAACAGGCTTCATTGTTTCCATTTTAATTCCTATCTTGCTCACTATTTCTTTAGCTATTATTAATATGGTTTATGGATATTTATTTGAAACACGTAAACGTGAACGTCTAAAAGGAATGTTTGGTCAATACGTTCCGGCTAAACATATAGACGAGATGTTGAAAGATACCAGTGGTTTTGCATTACATGGTGAAGATCGTGACATGACGGTTTTATTTGCGGATATACGCAACTTTACTACGATTTCAGAACCTATGTCTGCAACTGAACTTAAAGATATGTTAAATCAATTTTTTACGCCTATGACAGAAATCATTTTTAAACATCGTGGCACTATTGATAAATATATTGGCGATTTAATTATGGCGTTTTGGGGTGCTCCTTTAAAAGATAAAAATCATGCATCACACGCCATCGCCGCAGCACTTGATATGCAAATTGCTGTGGATAAATTAAAAATTGATTTCGCTAAAAAAGGCTTACCGGAAATCGAGATAGGTATAGGTTTAAATAGTGGAGAAATGAGTGTCGGTGACATGGGATCAGAATTTCGCAAAAATTACACTGTGTTAGGAGATGCTGTTAATTTAGGATCGCGCGTAGAAGGATTAACAAAGTTTTATGGCGTAAAAATCATGGTCACGGAAGCAACTCAACTCGGCCAAACAAAATTTATTTTCAGACAATTAGATCGCGTTAGAGTAAAAGGCAAAAAAAAGGGCGTCAGTATCTATGAAGTCATTTGTCGAAAAATAGAAGCCAATGAAAACTTATTAAGTGAAATAGCACTAAGCAATCAAGCTTTAGAAGCTTACTTCCATCAAGAATGGGATGAAGCAGAACGTTTATTTTCAAGCTTGCATTCATTGCACCCAGAGGTAAAACTATATCATCTTTATTTAGACCTCATTTCTCAATTCAAAAACACTCCACCCCCAGCAGATTGGGATGGAGTCTATGCACATGCTTCAAAATAATTTATTGTACACAGAAACTACCACTAGAACTGGAACCGCCGGACTTTGAACTACCTCCACCAGAACTACTAGACCCAGCCTGACCTATAGATTCAATATCTTTAACAAGAGCAGGGCTAATTGGTGGTTCACCAATAAATTCATCTGGCATTTTGTCTAACGCGACTGGCGCAGAATCTAACCCCGTTACGTTAGCAAATTTAATACAATTAGTTGCATTAACATCACATTTTTGTATATCTATTTTTCCAGCCTTATTGGCAACTTGAATAATTCCTTTGTCAATCTTAAAAACGGCGCCTCTTTTTGCTGAAACTGCAACTGAGTATTGAGTACCTCGAACACCTATAGTGGCCACTGGCGTATTGACTTTGTAACCGTCTGGGTTTTGCTTAGGAATAGATCCCGTGATCGTTCGAAACCCTCCCTTCACTATGCTCATAACCGACTTATCTTGCGCAGGGGGAGCATCTTTCTTGAAATTATATTCATCAATTTTAAGTTGTGAACCCACCATTAATGAAAAAACACTACTATCTGTAAAAGCGATTTCTCCCGTACCCGTCGCATCCGTTGTAATCACGTCATGAGAATAAATAGGAGAGCGGCGCGAAAGTGTTCGAGCTGATTTATCAGGTTGCCCAGCTTTGATGAGGCCTTTTGTCCAAATGACTATACCGATAGGCTTCAACACAGGGGGTTTAGGGGATTTAGGTACTGCATCTGAATAAGCGGGTGTTACAGCAGGTTTAGCAGTTGCTGCATCAGAAAAAGCAGGTGTCACAGTAGGTTTCGTCGCGACAGAACTGGTATCATCTGGTGTTGCAGGTGCCGCATAAAGGACAGAAGAACTAAAAAAGATTAATAAATTACCGCAACAGAATCGTAAAACAGAAGAAGAGATCATCATGGCAACCCTATTAAATTATGGGATATAAAAAAGTATAATCCATAATTTATTCAAAGTAACTCTTTAGAAAAAATGCCTCTTTAAACTTCACCACGCAATTGATCAATACGAGCAACAATTGTTTTTAAACGCATAACTTCCTCTGGAGAAAATTCTTTATAAAATGTCGACCCCAAATTAAGGCAAAGAAAAACCTCCTCGCCTATACCGGCAGCAACATCACGACCACCTAACTCAACGTAACCAATCTTATCAAACTCAGAACCTGCCCAGGCTGTTAAACGTTCAAGCGTATCAAAAGCTAGCATGAAAAATTTATCTTCTATTTTTGCAAATAAAGGTTTAAACGGCTCGGCCTCTAAGTCTACTTCCAAATCAGATTGCACCTCTTTATGCGTTTCTATTTTTTCAACAGGGATATAGAGAGGAGAACGAAGCAAGGTCAAATAGACCTTATTCACATCTTCTTGCTTACCTTCACTTGCATATGCAGTGGAGATCAATCGATCTAATTCAGTCATAATAAAACCTTTTTTAAAGATGCCACAGTTTTTCACGGGTCTAAAGGTGTGTCAAGTCGGACGAGTTGTATAAAATCCCTGCTTAAAAATGTTCCGCATGAAGAATCTAGCATTTTAAGTTAAACTCTTTAGCATTACATAATAAAAATATGGATATACCATGAAAAAACGACCTTCGAATACTAAACTCATACTTTGGTTAATCCTTTCAATGGTGGTTTTAATTATTTGTTATTGGACCTATGTATATCTTTCTCTACATCCCAGCACAGACAATGCTTATATACAAACTGACACCATCAATGTAGCAGCGCAAGTAACAGGCCCCCTAGCCAGCATTCATGTTAAAGATAACGAATTGGTGAAAGAAAACCAACTATTGTTCACGATAGACCCATCCCCTTTTCAAATAGCTGTCAATAAAGCCAAGGCTGCCCTAGCTGTTCAAAAAGCTTCTTTATCATATGCTGAAAAAAATTCTAAACGGATAGTGCACTTAGTCAGTATAGGCCAAGAAACTCCCTCTTCCGGTGACCAAACAGAATCTCAATTAGAAAAAGAAAAAGCTTTAGCAGCTGAAGCACAAGCACAGCTAGCTCAAGCAGAATTAGATTTAAAACACACTCAAGTATTTTCCCCACGAGCAGGCATAGTCACGCAATTTACTTTACGCCCAGGTAACAATATCGTTGCCAATAACACGTTATTTATGGTGGTGGAACAAGATCATTTTTGGGTAAATGCTAATTTTAAAGAGACTCAAGTAGAGCGCATTAAGCCCGGCCAGCCTGCTGAAATTGTCGTTGAAATGTTTCCTGATCATAAGTTTCATGGCATTGTGGATGCTGTTAGCTCAGCCAGTGGCTCGATATTTTCTTTAATGCCCCCTGAAAATGCTAGTGGAAATTGGGTGAAGGTCATACAGCGCTTCCCCGTAAAAATCAATATTACCGATAAAGACCCGACATTTCCCTTAAGGGCTGGGGCAAGTGCCTCTGTTTCGATTGACACAACACAGCGACCTTAAATTCTATGACTTCCAACACTTCAGATAACATCCCGCATCGATGGTTTATTGTCGCCGCTGTTATGTTATCTACCATCATGGAAATTTTAGACACAACTATTGTCAACGTCTCTTTGCCTCATATGATGGGTTCGTTAAGTGCAGACAGAGATGGCATTAGTTGGGTGCTAACTTCTTACATAGTCGCAGCAGGTATTTTTATGCCGCTGACGGGTTTTTTAGTCAAACGTTTTGGATGTAAACGATTACTGTTAATTAACATAGTCGGCTTTATGATAGCCTCAGCTTTTTGCGGACTATCAACTAATCTCACGGAAATGGTTATATTTAGGGTCTTACAAGGTATATTCGGTGCCTCTTTAGTGCCGTTATCGCAATTTATTTTACGTGATACTTTTCCTGATTCTGAGCAACCTAAAATGATGGCTATTTGGGGGATTGGGATCATGGCAGCGCCCGTTATGGGGCCTACCCTTGGCGGATACATTACTGATACATTGAGTTGGCGATGGGTCTTCTATATCAATGTTCCTATCTGTATAGTGAACTTTTTTTTAGTGGTTGCTTTCATTAAAGAATCCCCTTTAAAAAAAGATATAATCGATTGGATAGGAATGACCCTGGTCGTATTAAGTGTGGGCTCTTTTCAATTAATGTTAGATAGAGGCGAAGCAGATGACTGGTTTAATTCGGATTTAATCCGTGGGCTTTTAGTCACTTTTATTATAAGTTTTACTGCATTTCTCTTTCATAGTTTAAAATCCAAAAACCCCATCATCAATATTCGTTTATTCCAAGATCGAAACTTTGCAGTCGGCACCATTATGATGACTCTTTTCGCAGCTACCGTGCTAGGTAGTCTTGTATTAATACCACAAATGTTGGAAACATTATTCGGTTACAGCTCAAACGAAGCTGGTTTAACAATGGGTCCCCGAGGCATAGCCAGCGCTATCATGATGGGAGTTTCTTCTCGCTTAATGACGGCGGGTATAGAAGCGCGATGGTTAGTGGGTGTCGGACTTGCTGTTGCAGCTTACAGTACCTGGATATTAGGAAGTATTACGTTAGAAGCGAGCATGCACTTTATGGTGATGATAGGCATCATTCAAGGCATAGGAATAGGCTGGTTTTTTGTTCCCCTTACCACCATGGTTTATTCTACGTTACCAAGAAACTCGATTGCTGAAGCGGCTGGATTATTTAGCTTTGGTCGCAATATTGGGAATGCCATGGGGATTTCACTGCTCACCACATTCCTTGATCGTGATGCCCAATTTAATTGGAATGTATTAGGTAGTCACATTTATCCTGGCAACCCCCGCCTCCAACAATGGTTAGATGTTCAACATATGAGCATAAATAATCCTCGAACCATCGCCGTCTTAGGTAATCATCTCAGTATTCAATCCAATTTTATTGCATATACTCATGCATTTAGCGCCGCAGCACTTGTTTTAGCTGGCACTTTTTTTCTGGTATTCCTCCTTAAAGCCCCTCTAGGTCACCATAAGCCTGATCTCTCCTTGCACTAGAATGCTAAAATCCTAGCTAGAGGTTCGCATAGAGTATTAAAATAACTTTAGGTACAATACGCCAAATTTAAGTCCTTCTGATAAAGATGGAATAACCTTAGGAGATTTATCATGACCGTGGATGGTATTATAACAAGCCCTGCCAAAATTTATGCCAACTTAGCGGCCTCGGAATTGATAGCCCTGGCTCTCGCCAGAGACGAAGGAACCCTCGCAAGCAATCAGGCACTTGTCGTCTCCACTGGACTGCGCACAGGTCGCTCACCTAAAGATCGCTTTATCGTAAGAGATGACATCACAGAAAAAACCGTAGATTGGAATACTATCAATCAACCCATTAGCCCTGACTCTTTTTCCGCTCTTTGGCAGCGCGCCGAGGAACACATTAAATTAAAAGACGCCTACTTTGTCTCTCAATTTAGTGTTGCTGCCGATAAGCATTTTACTCTACCTGTCACCGTTATTACTGAACTTGCCTGGCAAACTTTGTTTGCGCAAAATCTATTTATACGTGATGTCGTAAATAATCCAGAAAAACAATGGACGATTTTAAGCACTCCCAGCTTTAAAGCAGATCCTGAACGTGATGGCGTGAATAGTGATGCTGCTGTTATTTTAAATTTTACTCAGCGTAAAATATTAATATGCGGTACGTTTTATGCTGGGGAAATGAAAAAAGCCATGTTTTCTGTGCTGAATTTTTTATTGCCTGAAAATGATGTGCTACCTATGCACTGCGCAGCCAACGTAGGTAAAGACGGTGAAACTGCTTTATTCTTTGGATTATCTGGAACAGGAAAAACCACGCTATCAGCCGATCCCGAGCGATATCTCATAGGGGATGATGAACACGGTTGGGGTCCAGAAGGTGTATTTAATTTTGAAGGTGGATGTTACGCAAAATGTATAGATCTTTCTCCAGAGCGTGAGCCTGTTATCTGGGAAGCGCTACGCCATGGCGCTATCATGGAAAATGTTGTCATCGATCCCATCACTAAGGATCCTATTTATTCTGATGCAAGTCAGACACAAAACACTAGAGCTGCTTATCCACGTGAACACATTCCTTTGCGTGAAGAATCCAATCAAGCAGGACAACCTAAATCCGTCATATTTTTAACTTGTGATTTATATGGGGTGTTACCACCTGTTGCACGTCTTACGAAAGAACAAGCCGCATACTATTTTTTAAGTGGTTATACTGCACTAGTGGGTAGCACGGAAGTAGGTCAAGGCTCAGGCATAAAACAAACGTTTAGCACCTGCTTTGGCGCACCTTTTTTCCCACGTCCGCCGCAAGTGTATGCAAATTTATTAATGAAACGTTTAGAAAATTTTCCTGCTCAAGTTTATTTAGTCAATACTGGATGGACGGGTGGTGCTTATGGCGAAGGGGGAAAACGTTTTGATATTCCTACGACGCGCGCTATTGTTCGTGCGATTGTGAATGGTGATTTACGCGACGCACATTATGAAAATCTTCCCGGTTTTAATTTAGCCATTCCAACATTAGTGAAAGATGTTGATAGCAAAATGTTAAATCCGCGCCTGAATTGGAATAATCAAACAGAACACGCGGAACATGCTGAATTACTTATGAAAAATTTTATTGAGAATTTCAGTAAATTTAATGTAAGTGATGAAATTAAAAATGCTGGACCACAGATAAGCTGAAACTTTATGGACGCCTCTTCCCTTGTGGGAGAGGCGAAAAACAAGAGGGCTCATGCTTTCCTATTTAGTAGTCATCTTATGACAGACATTAAAAAAAATCTTCAGGCTCTTCATGAAAAAATTGAAGGCTACGCATTACTCAACCATCGAGACCCCACAAGCATACATTTACTTGCCGTCAGCAAAGGTCATAGTATTGATAAAATAAAAGAAGCTTTCAATGTGGGGCAAAAAAGTTTTGGTGAAAATTACCTACAAGAAGCCTTACAAAAAATATCTGCTTTAGAAAATATAAATATCGAATGGCATTTTATAGGTCCTATTCAAAGCAACAAGACAAAAAACATCGCAACCCATTTTCTCTGGGCACATTGTGTTGATTCTTTAAAAATTGCTCAACGATTAAATGATCAACGTCCACACCAATTGCCGTCATTAAATATTTGCATACAAGTCAATGTCAGCGAAGACATTTCTAAAGCTGGTATTCCTCCACAGGATCTTTTAGTGTTGGCTAAATTCTGCGCAACACTGCCCCGCTTAAATTTAAGGGGTCTCATGACCATACCTGTGAATAAACCAAGTTTCGCCGATCAGCGTGTGGAGCTTCATAAACTTTTTTTGCTAAAACAAACATTAGCCCAAGAAGGATTTCAGCTAGACACTTTATCCATGGGTATGTCTGCAGATTTAGCTGCTGCAATTGCAGAAGGGTCAACAATAGTGAGGGTTGGTACAGCGATATTTGGTGATCGTGAAAAAAAATAAAAAATATTTTTGCAGATTTGACATATGTATTATACACGAATCATTTTTTTTTTGGTGGCCTATACTGTAATTGAGTAAACCCTTTTGAGGTGCCCAATTATGTACAAGGTTATTACAAGATTGGTTTTTTTGTTTATATTCGCAGCCTTTAATACCACAATCTATGCAAACAATTTAGTCAAAGGCATTTATCTCACACAAGGCACCGCAGAAAATACTACCTACCTCACTTATCTTATTCAGCACTCTAAAGCCGTCGGCATTACAACCTTCGTTGTCGATATGGAGCTGCCATCAAAACAACTACAAAAGAACGTGGCTTTGATTAAAAATAACCACCTGAATTACGTTGCACGTATTGTAGTGTTTCCTGAGGGAGGCAAGCATGAACAAATTATTTCACAAGCGTATTGGGAAAAACGTTATAAGCTAGTTCAGACTGCTGTGGCTTACGGTGCATCAGAAATTCAACTCGATTATCTTCGCTACAGTGCAAAAC
>DHXK01000007.1:44372-45096 GCA_002413665.1 Legionellales bacterium UBA5158
GGTGCAAAACAAAAAGCCTCTCCTGAAAACTCTAAGAACATACTCAAAGTAGCGAGCTGGTATAAAGAAAAACTTAGCAATAATAAAATTCCTCTGCAATTGGATGTTTTTGGTATTGCAAGCTTCGGTGAATCTAAACACATAGGACAAGATCTTAAATTACTGGCTCAAGCTGCGGATGTATTATGCCCTATGGTTTATCCTTCACACTTTGACCCTTATTTATTTCATGCTCGCAGACCTTATGAAACTATATTTGGGGCACTTAGCGCCTTACGAGAACAATTCAACAATAAAGTCCCTGTGAAAATTTATGCTTATATCGAGCTCTCTAATTATCGCTATCCGCTCTCAGGAGCTAAAAGAACGGCTTATATACAAGCACAAATGAAAGCCGTTAAAGATGCTAAAGCAGATGGTTGGTATGCATGGAGCGCTCATAATAAATATGACTATTTATTCCGTATACTAGAAGCTGAAAATAAAATGCCTCAAGATCCTTTACATAAAATTATGCAAGCACATATAGAAATCAAAAAAGATGACATTAATGTTGTGAAGGTTCCACTTGCCAATCTAAATAATAATCCTACGCTGTGGCCTATGACAGCACGATATTTTATTAATTAAAGTAGACTGGAAAATGGAACTTCAAAAGAAGATAAAGCTAATTAAAAACCATCCTTGCTTTTCAAGCTTACCCGATGAAGAAGTGGGTAAGCTT
>DHXK01000007.1:45223-55366 GCA_002413665.1 Legionellales bacterium UBA5158
ATGAAGAAGTGGGTAAGCTTGCTCAGCTGTTTATAGAAAAAATAATCCCTAGTAAAACTAAAATTGTTAAACAAGATAATTTGATCGATAGCATTTATTTTATTGCAGCTGGTAAGGCAGCAGTTCGTCGTAAAAATCCAGGGGATACAAAATCCGATGTAGTCGCAACACTTAGCGAAGGTGAAGCTATTGGATTAAGTGAAATTGGATTCTATTCTACGACAGGAATCAGAGCTGCAACTGTTGTTGCATTAACTGATATGGTCGTAATACAAGCTGAACTTGAAACCCTTAATGGATTTTTAAAATCTCACCCCCAAATTAATACTAGTATGCAAGCTAATGCAGAAATCATGCTGCGCATGCTATTAATAAAAAATGCAACTCCCTTTGCAAAACTAAGTGCAGAGAATATGCGTTGGTTAGCTGAACAAGTAACTGAAATAGCGCTGCCAAAAAATAATATTATTTTTAACAAAGGTGATTTAGGAGATTTTTGTTACCTGATAAAATCAGGTGAAGTAGAAGTATTTATTTCGAATCCAGATAACACAGAGGCTTCCATTGCAACATTAAAAACCCCGATGGTGTTTGGAGAAGCAGCATTATTATTAAACTTACCTCGCACTGCTTCAGCTCGTACACTACATGACACACAGTTAATTGCATTAAGCCGAGAGGCTATGCAACATATCACGAAAAATGAAATACACGTCGGTGCTTCACTAAGTAATTTAGTAAAATTACGTTCGCGTCCTTTAAGGCTACCTAATATTGAAGCACATGTGCAAAAAGCTAGTGACCAAGAAACTATAATTACATTACAAAATGCTAAAACAAATAGTTATTATCGCTTACAAGAAGAAGGATATTATATTTGGCAAATGCTAAATGGTAAAAATACATTACGTGATATTACCTTAACCTTTAATCGACAGTATGATGTGTTTGATAGTGAAATGATTACTGATTTTGTCATGGACTTGGAAGAAAGTGGTTTCATTGAAAACCTAACAGGCACTGATGAATCAAATAGAAAATTACAACCTGGATGGTTGAGAGTTATTACGCGCATTCAAAGTATTATGGAAGTATCAGTTGGATTTGGCGCCGTTGATAATTGGATAACTAAAACCTATCAAGCGGGAATTCATTACCTGTTTACTAAAACAGTTTTATATACGGGTGCTGCGATTGGACTAGTGGGTTTTATATTGTTTCTCACGCACTTTAATACAAACATCACTACCTTTCGTGCCTCACATAACACCGGTTGGATTATTATTGCAGCAGTCTCGGGATCCATGTTAACTATTTTTTTACATGAACTTGCACATGCTTACACTACAAAATTCTTTGGGCGAAAAGTAGCAAACTTTGGGATAGGTTGGTTTTGGATAGGACCTATTGCATTTTGTGATACCACAGATATGTGGTTAGCGACCCCTAAGCAAAGAATTTGGGTAGATCTTGCAGGTATGTGCATGGATTTGTTTCTGGGCGGTTTGGCCTGCGTGTTAGCATTGTTTACCACTAATGTTATTCTCATTCTGTTTTTGTGGTTATTCGCTTTATACCACTATCTAGCTATCTTTATTAATATGACACCTATTATTGAATTAGATGGTTACTATGCATTAATGGATTTAACGGGCAAAGATAATTTAAGAGAATCCGCCATTGTTTGGTTAATTAGAGATATGAAAAAAACATGGAACAAACCTGCTTTACTTTGGCAACACAGATTAGATATTATTTATTGGTTAGCTTGTTTTACCTACTTAGGATTCAGTATCTTTATCAATTATGTTGTGATTAATACGTTAATGGCAGGTGTTTCAAGTTCGCAACATCATTATCTAGGTTATGCTTTTACCCTCTTTGCTCTAATTATTTCTTTACTGGGGGTTTGGGGTAAAATCCAAAAAAGTACAGCCTCACCCCCAGCGTAGAAATATTTATTTATCCTTGAGCACCTCCACCACTCTTACTCTTTCTTGTTTCCAATTTAGCGCCTAGCTTTTTGCCCTTTTTAGTCTTACTATCGATTGCATTAACTTCAAGTTCTTTCTTTTGATTTTCGATCTTGGCATTTTGTTTTTTTTGTAGGTTCATAATATTCTCCACATTAATAATACTGCTTAAAGAAGTAACTACCGCTTTAATTATAGGCGGCTTTTAAAGAAAATGTAGCGAAGAGGGAACAAACTCAGAACTATAAATTCTACTTAATCAATGTCTTATCAGCAGGCGTCAAAAAAATCTGACAATTACAGCTCAAAAATCAAGGTTGAAGGGAATTTTCAAAGCCTCAATAACTTCAACAAGCTATAACAAAAAGAGTGATGTTGTGACCGCGTTGCAAATATAGGTTCACCGAATTCTATTTGATGTAAGTGTTGAGTCACTTCAAAAGCTTGGTTAAGATCCGCATGGTTTAAATGATGATCTACAATAAGATATGGGTAATGATGCAGATAGTTTCCAAAAATAGCATCACAATCAATTAAGTACTTCCTAGTATCCAAAATATGATAATGCCAAAATTCATCAATATCTTCTGAGGGCGGCAATATAGCGTCACTGGGATATTTTTTGTTTAGATACAAGAAATTACAATATAACTTGGCAGTAGCCAATGCATCACTCATGCGCCAGCCACCATTTTTCACCATTTTTTCTATGATCATAGAAAAATCGATAGAATAAATATAGTGATGGGCTTGCTCTAAAGAGGATGAGCGATCAGAAAGAGCCATGACAACAAGCAGGTTTTGCGAGTTTTTTTCTTAGGAAAATCGCGAGTAATTTTTTCATTTTGAATCCTTAACGGGTATATTTAATCAAATTTGAAAGCATTTTAGCAAAATTAGCTTCGCAATGAAACAAGAGGGATGCTCGCTTAAGGTTGACAATAAAAACGATATGGTTGACAATAACAAGCACAAAGGTTGACAATAAAATTTGGGGGCCAGATGATAAAGCTTCACGAGAGAGGTCAAGACATACGAAAATTTATCTTGAATCAAGTTGAAAAACATCCCAAAGATATAGGCAAAATAGCAGCCAAACACTTTGGCATAACCCGCCAAGCAATCAACAAACATTTACAAAAATTAATCACGCAGCACGCATTAGTAGAAAGTGGGCAAACAAAAAATCGTACTTATAAACTCGCTCAACTCTGCGAATGGCAAAAGACTTATAAGATTGCACCCGACTTAGCCGAGGACATTGTTTGGAGGAAGGATATAGAAATAGCACTGGGCAGTATGCCTGATAATGTTCTTAATATCTGGCATTATGGCTTTACCGAAATGTTCAACAATGCGATAGATCACTCAGGCGGTTCTGAGATCGTGGTCCAAATAAGAAAAACAGCTATAAACACTGAAATATTGCTACGCGATGATGGATTAGGGATTTTCAAAAAAATTCAGATGGCATTAAATTTATTGGATGAGCGTCACGCCCTTCTTGAGCTTTCAAAAGGTAAGCTCACGACTGATCCCAATCACCACAGTGGGCAAGGCATATTTTTCACATCTAGGATGGTTGACTCATATGATATTTTATCCGGTGGGGTCCATTTTTCGCATCAGTTTGAACAAGCCGAAGACTGGATATTAGAAAACAGTAACTTTGCTAGCGGAACAACCGTGTGGATGAAACTGGATAACCATACGGCACGCACAGCTAAAAAAATATTTGACCAATACACTTCCGGTGATGACTATGGTTTCAGCAAAACAATTGTTCCCGTAAAGCTTGCGCAGTACGGAAATGACAAATTAGTCTCTAGATCTGAGGCTAAAAGACTATTGGCAAGAATAGAGCTATTTGAAAATGTCATATTGGACTTCACTAATATAGATTCTATTGGACAAGCCTTCGCAGATGAAATTTTTAGAGTATTTGTACTTCAACATCCAAACATTAAACTTGAGTCAGCTCATGCGAATACCGAAGTAAAGCAAATGATTAAAAGAGCTCAATCAGGGTTACCAAGTGTGAAATAACAGTTACGATAAAACTTGCATGTTTTGCCGTTTTTATTCATCAAGCAATATGATCTGATTTAATAAGTCACAAGCAGTTGCGAACACTTCTTGTGGAGCTCGTTTCCAAGGATGAGATCTAGCGCTGCGCTCTCGCCAATCAAAGGACTTGGGTTGATGTGCTAAGACATAACTCACGACCCCTCTTTGTCCTTGGAATTTAACTGCGAATGGGTTAGTACTGTTATATTCTGCTGTCGTCATAGGCAAACCAATGACTATACCAGTCCGATGGTTAAACTTTTTTGGGGACAAAACCAACATGGGGTGCATGTCTCGCATTTCACGGCCACTCTGTGGGTTGTAATTGATCCAGATAATTTCAGCACGATCTGGCGCCCAAGCTTCCTTTGACATTAAAACTTCTCCAAACCAATACATCCAGATGGCATGACTTCACCACCATGTTTTTCTGGGTCAAACATCGCCAACCTGTCTTCCAAGGTCAGTTTCCGTTCGCCAGCAGGACTCACAATAACATTACCATCCTGCACAGCTAGCTCAACTGGCGTACCAACATGAAAATGAGCGCTGCGTGCAACGGCTGAGGGAATTCGCACAGCAAGGCTATTTCCCCACTTTTGAACCGTTAAAATGACTACTTTGAGCATGAGATACACTCCTATAATGTATCTACAAGTATAGACGCAAACCTGTAATGTATCAACATGTTTATACATTTTTAATGCTGAAGTGAAATAACAGTTATTTAAGCTTCTTCAGCAAATCATGATATCCTTATCACCCTTGTGTTTCATGGATAAAACGCTATATGAAGACACCACCCACTATCTGCATTATTGGTAGCGGCAACATGGGCTCTAGCCTCATTGGAGGTCTCATTGCCAATGGTCATCCCACCAATAAACTATGGGTAGCAGATCCCTCCCCCGCAAGTCTTGCGCACATTGCTGAAAAATGGGGCGTAAACACTACTACTGACAACGCTACTGCAATAAAAGATGCAAATATCGCTATCTTTGCAGTGAAGCCAAACATTTTACACACTATAGCCTTAGAGCTAGCACCTTACATTCAAGAGCAACAAACCTTAGTTATATCCGTCGCAGCCGGTGTCCGTGTCAGTAGTTTGTCCGCTTGGTTAGGCAATCAAATCGCTATCATACGCAGCATGCCAAATACCCCTGCACTCATAGGATGTGGTGCCACTGCTTTATACGCGAATCCTCATGTCAACGCTCAACAGCTCGAAGAAGCTGAAACTATTTTACGTGCGGTGGGATTGGTAGTTTGGATAGAAGACGAAACCTTAATGGATGCCATTACTGCATTGTCGGGTAGCGGACCGGCCTATTTTTTCTTTATGATGGAAGCGTTACAACAAGCTGGGGAAAGCCTAGGTTTACCCAAAGATATTGCGCGCATATTGACACTGCAAACTGCATTGGGTGCTTCACGCATGGCCTTAGAAAGCAAAGAATCTCTCTCAGAATTACGTAAACGAGTTACCTCGCCTGGTGGCACTACTGAAAAAGCCTTGCAGGTTTTAACAGACTCTAACCTTCAAGCAATATTTCAGGATGCGATACTTGCCGCCAAAAATCGTTCTGAAGAATTAGCCAATCAATTAGCGGAGTCATCTTAATGTTTAGTTCCATGAATACAGCCGGTGCTTTTTTAATTAATACGATATTCGATATGTATATTTTTATTTTAATTATGCGAATTATTTTAGTCGCTATTCGCATAGATTATTACAACCCTATGTCACAATTTGTCGTTAAGCTCACTCAAGGTATCGTGACTCCCATTAGAAAAATTATTCCAAATTATAAGAATTTAGAACTTGCTACAGTGCTTCTAGTTATCCTTGTAGAAGCTCTAAAGTTTTTTTTATTAGGTTTATTGTTGGTCGGCATTCCTAATATTTTCGGTATCCTCGTGCTCTCCGTCGCAGATGCATTACAATTTAGTTTAAATATATTTTTTTACGCCATTATCATTCAAGCTATTTTTAGTTGGGTTCAACCTGGTAACACACAAATCACTTATATCTTAGCGAGAATGACAGGGCCATTAATGCGTCCTGTTCAACGCACTATTCCTCCTATTGGAGGTATAGACATAACGCCTATTCCTGTGATGATAGGTTTAAAGTTGTTAATTATTTTAGTAACAATGCCATTATTGAGTTTAGGCCAAGCCATGGCTTTTAGTTAACGCATACAGAGAAAAAACTATGAAAATTGTTTTTGCAAGTAACAATGCAGGAAAAACGCGAGAGCTACAAACCTTGCTTGCGGATTTTAAAATTACACTCGTGCCTCAAAGAGAAATGGGTGTCAATGACATCGTTGAAACGGCTTCAACCTTTGTAGAAAATGCTTTACTCAAAGCAAGACATGCTAGTGAATTAACTGGGCTTCCTGCGCTGGCAGATGATTCGGGTTTAGCTGTCTCAGCTCTCGGAGGCGCCCCGGGAATTTATTCCGCGCGTTATGCAGGCCCCCAATTTTCTCCTAAAGATAATATATTAAAGTTGTTAGACGATCTAAAAAATATTCCTGATAACAATCGTCAGGCTTGCTTTCATTGCGTACTCGTTTACTTAACTCACGCAGCAGATCCTACACCTCTTATCTGTCATGGCACATGGAAAGGCTCTATTTTAAGAACTCTGCAAGGAGAAGGCGGATTTGGTTATGACCCTGTTTTTTACGTTCCAAGTGAACATCTTAGTGCTGCGCAATTAACACCTGAGATTAAAAATCAGTTAAGCCATCGCGGTAAAGCATTACGATTACTGATGGAACAATTGCCAGAAAAATTAATCAGTGATTTTTGAAACACAATAAAAAATTCATCTCGAAATGTCACGACCGAGCCGCGACCGTCAGGGAGTGCAACATTTGTTTGGAGATCACTCCCTAACGGTCGCGTTCGGTAAGTTTGGGATAGTTTCATTAAACGAAGGATTAAAGTATGCCCGCTCTGTCTGTTACTAATCTCACTAAACAATATTCAAACGGCTTAGTTGCATTAAAGGGAATTAATTTAACAGTAGAGGAAGGCGATTTTTTTGCATTGTTAGGACAAAATGGTGCCGGAAAATCTACGACCATAGGGATTATCTGTTCGTTAGTCAATAAAACCTCTGGCAAAGTGTTAGTGTTCGGGCATGACATTGATAAAGATTTAGATGCTGCAAAATTATGTATAGGTGTTGTTCCACAGGAAATGAATTTCAATCCTTTCGAAAAAATCTCTCACATCATTATGAACGAAGCAGGTTATTACGGTGTTCCGCGTAAGATTGCTGAAAAACGTACAGAATTTTATTTTAAAAAATTAGGCTTATGGGAAAAACGAGACTCTGCTGCATTACGCTTACTGCGTGGCATGAAGCGCAGATTAATGATAGCTCGCGCGCTAGTCACTGAACCAAAATTACTGATACTTGATGAACCCACTGCCGGTGTAGATATTGAATTACGACATATGTTATGGGAATTTTTAACTGAATTAAATGCCCAAGGCACCACTATTATTTTAACGACGCATTATTTAGAAGAAGCTGAACATCTTTGTAAAAACGTTGCGATTATTGATCAGGGTGAAATGATAGAACACGCCAACATGAAATCTTTTATTAATCGTCTCGATACGCAAACTATGATTTTAGATTTAGAAAAACCACTCTACACAATACCTGAAGGTTTACATTATCCTTGTCGATTAATAGATGAGACTTCCATAGAGATTAAAGTTAGCAAACATCAATCGCTAAATGCATTATTTAGCACATTGACTGAAAATAATATCAACGTCACTAGCTTGCGTAATAAGACAAATCGATTAGAAGAATTATTTATTGATTTGATTGCCAACAACAAAAGCGAATCTTAAAGAGATAGTCATTATGCAATTACGTACACAACAAATTTATATAGCGCTATTGACTATTTTGCGTAAAGAGGTTGTTCGTTTCATGCGGATTTGGTCTCAGACTCTTTTACCACCCGTTATCACAATGGCTTTATATTTTTTAATTTTTGGAAAATTAGTCGGCTCACAAATACAAAATATATCGGGCTTCACCTACATGCAGTATATTGTTCCTGGTTTAGTGATGATGTCTATCATGACTAATGCATATGCCAATACATCGACTTCTTTTTTTGGCGCAAAATTTAGCAAGAGCATTGAAGAAATCTTAGTCGCACCTGTACCCAATTACGTTATTTTATTAGGCTTTGTGTTTGGCGGAATGCTAAGAGGATTGATAGTTGGTTTGTTAGTCATGCTAATTTCATTATTTTTTACACATTTACACATACATAATATTTGGATAGTCCTGTCTATGGCACTTCTTGCCTCCATGCTATTTTCATTAGGCGGCTTGATTAATGGCATTTTTGCGAAAAAATTTGATGACGTATCGTTTATTCCTACTTTTATATTAATGCCTCTAACTTATTTAGGTGGAGTGTTTTATTCAGTACAGCAATTACCCCCTTTTTGGCGTATGATTTCTACTTTCAATCCTATACTCAATGTGGTCGATTCATTTCGTTTTGGCATATTAGGGATATCAGATCTCAATGTATATTTTAGTTTTTTGATGGTAGGGGGGTTATTTATCATTCTTCTGTTGTGGTGCTTGATTATGTTACATCGTGGGACAGGCATGCGAACTTAATTTTTTTATGATACCTTTACTCACATTTTTATTAATAGGAATTTTATGAAACCCTTACCCAAACATATTTCTCACAATGATAGTCATCTTTTTTCTCCATTTGCTATTCTTCCAAATGTGCTTAGTATCGCTTTTGTAATCGGGTGCTATTATTTGTTGCTGAGTAATAACATCATGCCTGATAAGCAAGTATTTTTTTATTGGACTATGAAAGTCATTATTGGCTTCAACATTCTAGCCGCTTCTGCACGTTCTCTCTTTGCGCCTATCTTCGCAGTCTTAATAGGAATACTCAGTCTATTTACAAGTACGGTTTACAATATTACCCTTATCACTTCCGCTGAATCGTGGCAGCTTATCATGGTCGCATTAGTAGGATTTGTGATTCTTATCACTTTTAGGTTGTAAATTTTTCAGAATGACACTCTCAACATAAGGATTTTGCATGTTTAAACATATTACCGCTCTTCTCGTCTTTAGTATTTTAATACTGTTAGCTATGCCACAAGCACAATTGGGTTTACATACGCTACTGGCTTTACATGACTGGATTGCTGTAGCACTTAAACAAGTTTTCTCAGGCGGTATAGCAGGAAATTTAATTCGTGAGTTAATCGCACTATTAGCATTACCTCTGCTAATCGGATTAATACCCACCGCTATTTATTGGCTAATAAGACGAGCTTGGTTTCCGTATTTCATGACTTTCGTATGGGTAGTGTGGTTAATTCAAACGGCTGCTTTGGTTATTCAATATGCGCCAGTACATGGCTAAGTGACTTAAAGATGTAGGGTGTTAAGCACCCTACACCCAGAAAGCTGTTTTAACCATTAGCTTTGAAATAAAACGCATGATTGTTTTAATAACGGGGGGTAATATTGCAGCACCTAATTGTATCGCTGCATCACGATGTTCAGCTTCATCCTTTTGCATTTGTTGTAAAATAGTAGCGCTTTTTTTATCATTTTCAGGCAATAAGTTTAGATGTTTTTTTAAATGTTTTACAACTTGCTTTTCCGTTTCAGCGACAAATCCTAAACTCCACTTATCTCCAATCAATCCTGCGCTCACACCTATGGCAAATGAACCCGCGTACCAAAAGGGATTTAAATAACTCGTATGACTGCCTAACTCATCTAAACGCTTATTACACCAAGAAAGATGGTCGCCTTCTTCGATCGCTGCCTTTTGCATATATTCACGGACAACAGCATTGCGCGTAGTGAGGCTTTGGCCATGATAGAGAGCTTGCGCAGACACTTCTCCTGCATGATTAACTCGCATTAATCCCGCAGATTGTTTACGCTCTTGAATGCTCAGCTCAGGCTCAGCTGTATTTTCAGCCGGATAAATCCGCTCTGTTGTCGCAGCCACACCTGCGATTGTACGCAAGGCTTGATCCACACTCATGCAGAGCTGATCAA
>DHXK01000299.1:0-1281 GCA_002413665.1 Legionellales bacterium UBA5158
AAATATTACTATTACGGTGAAATTATGATACTCCCAGAATTCAGAGGTAAAGGATTAGCAACCAAACTGTATTCTGCTCAAGATAAAATTATTAAAGAGTGGGGATTTGAGCATGCTTGCATTCTAACTGTAATAAGAGAAAATGATCATCCTCTTAAACCAAAGTGTTATAATTCGCCAAATAGTTTATGGAAGCATTTGGGCTTTTTTCAGACCGGATATAAAACGAATCTTCATTGGCAGACTATACAATCTGATGGCAACTCTAATGATGCATCTAACACACTAGAGCTGTGGTCTAAAAAAATATAATCCTATTTTAATTAATAAACATTAGTTGTGAAACGAAAGTCACAAGCACTGATATACCGTCTTTTTGTTCTATCAGTGCTTTAACAACTAAAATATTAGAAACTTCTTGCCCTCACACTTTATAAAAGCGTTCAAGTTAAGTAATAAATACAGAAAAAATAGGAGCAGACCAATGATTCCCAAAATCTTTACTCGTATAAGCCAACGGTTTATTCACAAACGCTGAATTCATATAATATCCAACAGCAGTGCATTTACCTTTTTTGCTACTGACGAGTTATGTTAAAAATTTAGGATATTTTTTCTAGGTAATTAATTTTTTCTTAAGATCACACAGTGTATTACTTGCCAGAACTTGGCGCTATTAAGTCATCCAGCAAACCTTTTTTTTGGCACTCACGCAAAATCCAACACACATCCTCTCCAATTTTAGGATGCGATAAAGCAGCCGCGCAATCATCATAATATTTTGATTCTCCCTCATAACAGCCCGTGATGCTGTGATGTTTGTCATGCCAAAAATAAACATAAATCAATGCGCTATGTTGAGTGTCTGCTTCTGTAATCACGCCTAGATTGATGACATCATCAACGTTGACTTTTGCACCTAATTCTTCTTTTAACTCACGCACTAAAGCTTGCATAGGCGTTTCTCCAGAGTCTATGCCCCCACCAAATGTTGCAAGATAATCAGGAAATGATTCCCAATCAGAGCCACGTTGTTGTAATAGAATTTTGTTATGATGAGTTAACACCAGACAACCTACGAAGCGACGTTTAAAATTCTTTTCATCAATTGTTGCCAAATCAATTAGCCGTATAAGCTCTTCGGATTTCATTTTATGTTCCGTGTCTATTTATCATTAATCTTTCAGCGCATCTTTATCAACTTCAATTTCACCTAACTTAATATAATTTTTTTCTGAGTCTACGCAGTCTATAACATTATAATGACCCCCGCAATTTAGA
>DHXK01000299.1:1484-3693 GCA_002413665.1 Legionellales bacterium UBA5158
AAGTGGTCACCATCAACTAAGCAGGAAGAATAAAACTGAAGGCATAAGCGAAAACATAGACGACACTATTAAGAACTTCATTCTTACAAAAATTCAAGAATCACCTGATTTTGCAGGTTTTAGCGCTCAAGCTATAGATGATGCTGTTTCCCTAGCCATTTCTAAATTTAAAAATATATACACTTCAAATCCTTTAGCTGCTGAAGTGCATGATTTATTAAGCAAGAGAGATAAATTAATTGAAGAAGTAAATCTCAAAATCGGTATGCAAACTATATTAGAAAAGAGCATTGAAGAAATTAGCATCCTTATTAATAATCTCACCCAAGTACACAAAATCTCAAATGATAGCGATTTAGTGGCTAACGATTTAGAATCACTTACTTCAGATAAAAATGCTGCTAATAATCAGATTTTCAATATTCAATACAACGATCAAGAGGGTTTAAATAAAAGTAAAGATAGTGAAAATATTTCTCAATCTATCCAGGCAATATTTGTTTTTAATGACGATGATGATGAAGAAAAGATAGATGCTAGCAAACAAAAAAACTCCGCGTTTAATTATAGCTCCATATTAAAAGGACTTAATATGCCTACAGACCAAATTTTCCAACATGCAAAAGTAAATGAATTTAAAGCTAACGCAGGGGACCAACAACCCAAAGCAAAAAATGCAGATAATCCTATCAAACCACAACCTGCCGAACCTGAGCATCAAGCAGAACCCAGCTCTAGAAGCTACGGAAAACATTAAAGCTCTTCAGCCCAAAAGATTTTTAATGCCCAGGCGAGAGCAACCCTCGATATGAAGCTGGTTGCTCTTCATCCGCAACAGGAATGGGGTCGTTGTGATATCGGCAAATACAATAAATACCTACCAGAGACGTCAGGCAGATCGCCCCACAGCCAATCATAAAGAGTGCATCTTCCCATGCTGGCGAGGGTTGATTTGAGGTCTCATCATTAACACCCGTAGAATCATCGGTACCTGAGCTCGAGCTAGCGTCAAGTTCAGCCATAGCCTCTTGGATCAGGTTACAGGCGGCAATTGTTATTACTAATCCTTTTGTAGAGACTGTATTCAGCACTCGGCCAAAAAACATGTCTGATTTCCTGGTTATTGTAGGTAAGCCCGCTTTTTATCAAGTAATATCCCTTTTGTCTACGCAAAACAGTTGTCCCTAGCCTATTAAACCTTCAGTGATAGATAAAATACAAAGTTTCTGCCTGTCTTCCTAAACAACAATTGATTTTAATCAGTTAGCGTGGTTAATTATCCAATTTCAAAATAAAAAAATATTCACTGATAGGTGATACATATGAACACACTTCGCATCGCTATTCTTGGCGGCGGTTTAGCTGGCTTAACAACTGCCTATTTGTTAAAACAAAATTTATGTCTCCCAGAAGATACCGAATTAGAAATAAAAGTATTTGAAGCAACTAAGCGTCCAGGCGGTCGTGTTTATACTTTACGAAAATTCAAAGAAGAACTTTACGCAGAAGCAGGCGCACTCTCTATTTCCAATTGTGACACTAATGTTCTGGCGTTAGCAGAAAAACTTGGAGTCACTATCATTGAAAGACCTGATAGAAGTAAAAAACGTTACTTCACGGAAGGTCAATGGAACACTGAAAGTGATTCCGCCACCATCATAAAATTTATCATGCAAAAAATTATCCAAACGAATGCGCTTGTAGACAAAGACAAACAAGCTGCATCGAATGACCTTGATAAAATCACCCTCATGGAATTTCTGGAAAAATCCATCGTTAATGGTGAGTTAATCATAAAAGATCCTACGCATTTACAAAAAAAAACAGCAGCTACTTTGCTAGGTCTGTATGCAGGTGATATCACTAAATTATCAGCATGGGATGCATTTCGTTATTTACATCAATATAAAAATACAAAATCAGTTTACTCCGTAAAAGATGGAAATGATCAACTCACATCAGCATTATACAATGCCATTAATCAAGATGAATGCGTCAAACTAAATGCACCAGTCACTCATATAAAAACAACGCATGATGGAAAATTTAATGTAGTTTTATCAGGAAACCATGCCGAGAAGCATGCGCCTTTTGACTATGTTGTCGTAGCAGTACCCTTAACCGCTTTGCAGTTACAATCTAAGCTACACATTCAATTTGAACCCCCTTTACCGAAAGAAAAAACTGACGCTATTAATGGCATTTCTTA
>DHXK01000299.1:3783-7012 GCA_002413665.1 Legionellales bacterium UBA5158
AATTAATGGCATTTCTTATAATCGAAATGTTGCACGAATATATTTTGAAGAAAGCTCAAGATTTTGGTTAAAAGATTCGCCTACAGCCAATGCCATTACTGATAGCGAAACACTTTGGATAGAAGAGCATTCCGCCTATGCATCAGAAAAAAAACATGCAATATTAGAAGCCCACGCCAGTGGAAGTCTTGGAAACAACCTAATTGAATCAAAACAACCTGAAGCGATAGCTGAAAAAGAAATGGCTAACGTGTATGGTCAAGAATTTACAAATGCTCGAACCAAGAAACTGCCAGTCACCTTTTTTTGGAATAAAAATCCATACCAAAATGGCGGTTACCCTTTTCTTGAACCAGGACAAAAAAAATATATCGCAGAAACCGGACGTCATACAGGGAAAATATTCTTTGCAGGGGACTACACTTCAATAGAGCATCCAGCATCTATGGAAGGCGCAGTGCGATCCGGCCATAAAGTATTTAAAGCGATACAAAATAACATTAGACAGTCTATCCATGAAAAAAATAGATATAACCAATTTGCTAATTTAAATGTTTCTTTTTGGAAGAAAAATATTTTTTGTAAAGCTTCAATGTTATTAACGACTGCCGCTGTTGTTGGCAGTGTAGCAACACTTTTTAGGCGATTCAAAAAATAATATCGTTATATTGCTAACGATATTATTAAAAATCACTGACGCTCGTTCAATAATTTAGTAAAATCTTGCTCTGGAATTGGTTTGAATAGACCAGAGATAAATTTGTTGTTTATCTTTCTTTCGCACCATCGTAGCTCTCTCAGTTGCCCTACTTAGTATCTCCTTGCCTATTTAATAACACAGTATAAAATTCATCAAAGATCAGTATTTGTCCTTCCAAGTTAGTCAACTATCACATCACGATATTGTTTCGACTGACCTAAAAGTAGTTTTTTGAGGGTTACAATGAGTAATTATGTATGAATAATAAACATGGAACATCAAATTGAGCGAATACGAAATAAGTGCTACCACTGTGTTAAGATAGATAATTAACCAATGCCCATAAGGTATAAAAAATGACTTCAACCCGAGATAACAACTCACCCGCAGCTGAAGTAATTGCTCAAACTGCTGCGGGCTCGACAAGTACTATTCTTGCTAAATTTATTCCAAAATCCATACTTAAATCTTCTGAAGGATCTACTAATAGCAATCCTCATCATGTTCAGTTTTCTGAAAATAATATTAAATACGACACGACACCTGAACAGCGTAGCTATAATCAGATAGAAATAATTTATAACCCAGATGTTGAACCTAAGCAAAAAATGACTTCCGATGAAACACAAAACCATTTAGAACAATTACTACATGGAATTAATAATACTGCCGATTGGAATATTTTTACGGGTAGGCAAAATAATTCGCAGTCACAAGATTGGAATAATGAATTAAGCACTATTTGTTTTTCTGCAACCTGGGAATGCTTACTCTACAATAGGATTATTGCGTTAGCTGCGATGCATAAAATTAAACTTGATCAATATACTTATTCTGGTCAGGATGGACATATAGGAAGTAGACGTTTCGACATAAGTTATGACACACCCAATTGCTTGCCAGAAAATCTAGATAATTTTATGCTGCAGGTTAAGCAATTATTAATGGCTGATTTTCAAAATAAGTCTGTGAAACAAGAAGAAAAATCTGACAGCTCATCTTTGCTGACAATAAAGTTATAATCGGTAAAAACTTTTAGTTGGAAGCTTGCATTTTTGCTTTTGCTTAGCCCTTGCGGGCTAATCTATGTCATTGCGAGCGCGAGCAATGACGAAGCTCCAGATATATTCCTTAACTTAATAGCAAAAAGAAAAAAATATGCATCTCTAGCACTCAAGGTGAGATGAACGAAAAATAAAAACACATTTTATAAAATAATTAATTACCAATTAGATTTTCTGACAAAAGGTATTACATTTGAATTTGAAGCTTGTTTTACTTGCTCTACTTCTTCAACCATTGTTTTAATTTGTTGAACGCCTTCCAACCCTAATAAACTTAAGCTTTCACGTTTAAAGATTTTTATCATAATAGCAGAAACCAAAGTCAGCGCGACTGTCTGCCATAAAGGGGCATCTATTGTTGAACTAATTTGAGCAAGTTTCATTATCATCACAATAATACCAAACACAACACCCGCGCAACCTACTACTGAAAGCGATATATACGCATAAAATAAAGCCATGCCCAATCTGGATAATTTAGTTCTCGCTACACCAATAATATTCATGAATCATGTTCCTAGTCGTAAGATAACTGAAATAAAATTTTTATATTCAACAAGCATGCCAGCAACACTACACTTTAAATATTAGTTTGTCGCGTCACCGTAAATTGAGATCTTACACTTGCCATCATCATTTTTCCTTAAATTTTTGACAGTCTAACCTTTTATTAATTGAAGCTTATCTGTATTTGTCAATAGAGCCTACCGAGGCAATCTTTTATAAGATAACTTTTGATTTATTTCATTATAAAAAACACTAACTCTCGGAGGAAAATGCTTTTCTTCTGTGTCTTTCAACAAGGCTCTCACTTCATCTAAAGCAACAACCCAAGCACTCTTTGCTTGGGCTCTAGAAATTGAAGCCACAATGTCTTTAGCAATACCTTGTGATATTGATTTTTTTCTGAAAAAAGTATGCCAATTTGTGTCACTTCCTTCGGCAATTTCATTTTTAATTCTTGTTAGACACACTTTTGCTTGCGATTGGATTACTATTTCATATTTTGCTGTCACAAGCGGATCTTCTAATTTCAAAAAATTTACTTTTGAAAGAATATCGGAAAGAACTTCAAATTTATCTGGCAAATAAAGAAACAAGGCATTAACCGAGTCTAGAAAATCAAGCTGTAACTCTTGTGGCAAATTTAATTCTCCGCAATCTAGCAATGAACTTAAGATGCATAAAAAGGCTTGCGCTTTATCATTTTCTTTTTTCCACTGTATCATATGACTAGGACGCAAAGTATTTTTTAATAATTTAACTTTATGAATGAACATTTCATTTCTATCAATAAAATCAAGTGGAATAAAGATAGCATCTAATTTGTTTTCAAAAATAGAATTAAATGAGTAATCGCAAAAAGACCACGTCTTAAGGAATTCGCTAAGGTGCTTTACAAAATCTAATTGGGACTCTTTTGAATAAGATAAAAACAATTCATGACTCATACTGCATATAATAT
>DHXK01000212.1:0-14333 GCA_002413665.1 Legionellales bacterium UBA5158
TATTAAATTCACAATCAATGTAAGGTTTTATTTAATCTACTCTTAAGGTTGTCATATTAGAATGACCCACACAAAAATTCGAAATAACGAGGAGTAAAATGTATACTAGACTTGATGATGGTTCCAAGCTAACGATGCAAGATCCTGTTCTTAAAAATGAATTCACTCCCTCACAGATAAACGCATTGGCTGAGTTGAAAGAGTGTGGGTTAACTGATCCTGAAGTTGACGGCTTGGCTGTTACTTACGGTGAGAATTATATCATCTACACTGCAGAAGAAGAGATTTCAGGCAATGTCATTCAACTTAATGAAATAAAAAATCGCATTTATGAAAAAATAATTTCCGCAGCTAAAACAGGTGTTTCGTTAAAAAATTTAAGAACAAATCTTTTGGCGTCTACCCATCATGGAGAAAATAAATTAATTCTTCGATTCATACAGCAAGGGGATGATACTGACGCAAATATACTAGAGTTGAAGAAAGAGTTTCATCTCGAAATAATCCATGACACAGCAGCGCAGTTAACGGGGGATGATCGACCTTTTGATTTTTTCTATTCTTCTAAAAAGCCAAATGCAGATTTCAATAATGCCTTAGAAGCATTTTATAATTTAGGCGGTGAACTCACCAAAGATCAGCTTCGTGAAATTGTTCCTATTGGAACTTTTTGTCGTTTGATTATGGAAAATAGAATAAAAGAAACGACTATGCAATCAGCATCTATTTTTGCAAAAAGTTCTTCGTTGCCTCCTATATAAAAGTAAATACCAGATGAGAAAAAACCCGGATTTTCTTCTTCAATAAATTCTATTGTTCCGTTACTAGTATTGCTCCATTTTTCCAGGTGCTTGCGAGTTTGCTTTTGAAATATTTTTTTAAAATCAGCAGAATAATCTTCAGGTGAAAAATTTAAGGTCACGATATTTGCCGATGATATCGGCCACTAAGGGTTTAGTTGAGAAACCATAATGAATTTTAGCAATACCATTTTCGCTAGGCCAGCGAGCAAAAATAGCCTTTTTAAGTTCTTCATCTGAAATAGACTCACTGTCAGGTAAATGATCGTCCGGTGACTCTCGGGTGGATATCATATGTTTTTTTCTATCAGCTCTAATGCGGGTTTTAACCATGGTGTAAAATGAGAGGGATTGAGTGCGATGGCATGATTCAAGTCAGGAAGAGTGATCCAGCGAGTCTCTTCTACCTCATCTGGGTTAATGACGAAGCTTTCCTGATCTAATGTCCCTGTTAATACATAGTCATTTTCATTTTCCGTTAAGCCATTTGCAAAAGGTGCTATATAATGAAACCAGCCTATGGATTTCAATGAAGCGTGAATCCCCATCTCTTCGAAAAGACGACGTTTAGCTGCTTCGAGGATATCTTCTCCTGGACGAGGATGAGAACAACAGGTGTTGGTCCACAAACCTGCAGAGTGATATTTTTGAGCTGCTCTTTTTTGAAGCAGTATTTCTAGATGAGGCTGCTCACGGAAGATAAATACTGAAAAAGCTCGATGGCGTAGATTATCTCTATGCGCTTGTATTTTTTCAGCAATTCCAATTTCTTGGTCTTTTTCGTCAACAAGAATCACATGCTCTGTTGCTGTCATGGGGCTATATCCAGTAAAATGGAACGCTTTTTATATATCTACTAACAAAAGAATTCAAGTGGAAACACAAATCATGCGATGGCAAACCACCGAACAGATAGCCACTCTTCCCATGCGTCTTGTAGGGCCAGTTAAAATCATAGGTCCTGAAGTGTTCGCCGAAGTGGTTCTGCCGCTAGCGACATTTGAAACGCCATTATGGCCTTCGACACATAGGGGAGCTAAGACTTGTAACCAAGCCGGTGGTATTAAAAGCGTTATTATTGATGATCGCATGACTCGCTCAGTATTGCTCGAAGCTCCCAGCATTGTTCAAGCTAGTGTAGCCGTCGAAAGTTTAAAGCAACAAAAAACAGATATGCAAGGAATCATAGAAGAAACAAGTCGTTATGCCAAATTTTTAGATATGCATGTGCAGGTTGTGGGATGTTTAATTTATCTTCGTTTTGAGTTTAGTACGGGAGATGCATCAGGGCATAATATGACAACCTTGGCATCTGAACGCTTAGTTGATTGGATTTTAATTCGTTACCCTGAGTTGGAATATGTCTCTATCTCAGGTAATTACTGCTGTGATAAAAAGAATTCAGCAGTCAATGGGATACTAGGACGTGGTAAATATGTCTTAACAGAAGTTGTTATTCCTAAGAGTGTCTGTGAACGTTTTTTGAAAACAACTCCTGAAAAAATTATTCAATTAAATATAAAGAAAAATTTAATCGGAAATATTATTGCAGGTGGAGTGCGAACTGCAAATGCTCATTTTGCAAATATGTTGCTGGCCTTTTATTTGGCAACCGGGCAAGATGCTGCAAATATTATTGAAGGCTCACAAGGCATGGTGTATGCAGACTTGCGGGGAGAGGATCTCTATTTCTCTGTTACTTTGCCTAATATCATCGTGGGAACCGTGGGTAGCGGAAAAACATTTGACTTTGTGCAAGAAAATTTAAGGATATTAGGCTGTTTAGAGCCACGCGAGCCTGGCCAAAATGCCCGACGTTTAGCTATCATAGCGGGCTGTGCGGTATTATGTGGTGAGTTATCCTTATTGGCAGCTCAGACCAACCCTGGGGAGTTAATGAAGAGTCATGTGCGTTTAGAGCGTCAAAAGAAAACAGACGATAAAAATTAGAAGAGGGTAAGCATAGTGAAAGTGGGTATTGATACAATTGCGTTTTATACCTCACATTATTATTTAGATTTAGCGTGTCTTGCGGCAGAGCGTGGGATTGATCCAAATAAATTTTATGTAGGTTTAGGTCAGCAAAAAATGGCTGTACCCCCACCCGATGAAGATGTGGTCTCTATGGCGGCTAACGCCGGTTTACGTGCGTTACATGGAGTTGACTCAGATTCTATTGAAATGCTGATGTTTGCAACTGAATCGGGAATAGATCAATCCAAAGCGGCCGGCATTTACGTGCATGATTTGCTGGGATTGCCTAGCCGTTGTCGTGTCATAGAATTAAAACAAGCTTGTTACAGTGCGACTCTTGCAATTCAGTTAGCTTTACCATTTTTACGCCAGAACCCTAAAAAGAAAGTGTTATTGATTGCCTCTGATGTAGCGGCGAATGGGTTGGGCACCGCGGGAGAGTCATCTCAAGGCTGTGGCGCTGTTGCCATGGTGTTATCAGTTAATCCGAGAATTTTAGCATTTGATCAGGAATATGGCGTGCATACTGAAAATGTCATGGATTTTTGGCGGCCTAATTATTCGGATACCGCTTTTGTAGAAGGCAAATATTCCAGTAAATTATATTTAAATATGTTGGAAAAATCTTGGCAACAATATAGCGACTTATCCGGTCGAGGCTTTGCAGATCATGCCTATTATTGTTATCACACCCCGGTTCCAAGATTAGTAGAAAAAGCTCATCAGCAATTAGCTAAAATAAATAAGCAAGAAAAGCTCCCTGAAGATGTGTTGAATAAGCATATCGGGTACTCCATGGAGTACGCGCGTAATATAGGAAATAGCTATACCGCCTCTCTTTACATTGGATTAGCGGCCTTATTAGATTATGCAAAAGAAGATTTAACGAACCAGCGCTTAGGATTTTATAGCTACGGTTCAGGCTGTGTGGCGGAGTATTTTAGTGGTGTTATACAAGAAGGCTATGCAAAAGCGTTGGATACCCAGTTTCATCATCAAATGCTAGCCTCAAGAAAAGCACTTAACTATTCCGAATATGAAGCTTTTTATGCATTTAAGTATCCACAGGATGGAAGCTATTGTAAAATACCATCAAATCAAACCGGCCAGTTTCGACTAGCCAGCATACAAGATCATAAGCGCCTGTATGAAAAAGTTACATAACCTTCCATGAAAGTATTAGCCCCTGGTAAGCTTATTTTATCCGGAGAGCATTCTGTCGTTTATGGGCAGCCTGCTTTAGCGATGGCTGTTAATCGATATGTAACTGTAACTGCAACGCCTCAACTTGCACCTCATATTTCTTTTGATTTATCTGACTTTGACTATCAACGACGATTATCGTTAACGGCATTACACTCATTAAAAAATCGTATCAAACAAAAATATAAACGTTTTTTAAATGGTGATTATACGATTCGAAGGGTGCTACATAAGCCTGTTGAATTAGCACAAGTCGCTTTCAGTTTATTTTTTGAAGCGCTAAATATTAAATTAACCCAAGGCATCAATATTCATATGGAATCCACGATTCCTGTGGGTTGTGGCATGGGATCGTCTGCTGCCACGGTACTAAGTATTGCACGAGCGATTGCAAATCATTTGGAAGTAGATCTTTCCAGTGAAATGTTTATGCGTTTGGGACGGGAAGCAGAAAATCTTCAGCATGGTTATTCCAGTGGTTTAGATCTGCAAGTGTCATTGCATGGAGGTTGTCTGTATTTAAAAGACAATCATATTTCATTGCGTTCTGTGCCTACACTGCCTATGTTTTTAATTAATACCGGATTGCCAAAAACAACTACAGGTGAATGTGTAGAAACGGCAGCAAGGCACTTTAAAACTAGTAATATTGCAGAAGAATTTGCAGCCGTTACAAACGCTATGGATGCTGCATTACAGAGTGGATCTTTGCAAAATGTACAACACGCTATTCAAGAAAATCATCAGTTACTTACACGCATTAACGTTGTTCCTGAGCTCGTTTATCAGTTTATTACTGAAGTAGAGCAGTGCGGCGGTGCAGCAAAAATTTGTGGTGCGGGTACGGTTGCAGGAAATAATGCAGGTGTTGTATTAGTCGTAACAGATGATGTGTCAGGGTTAACGGATCTCTGTGCTCGTTATCATTATTCACTTTTACCCATACAAGGTGAATCAAGAGGCGTGCATGTTGTTTAAAGCCTCCGCTCCCGGTAGCTTGATGTTGCTGGGCGAGTATGCTGTTTTACACGGCAAACACGCATTAGTGTGTGCTGTCGATAAACGTATGATAGTGTCTTTGCAACCTCGAATAGATCAAGTTATCAATATTAAATCCGCGAGACTAGGTGATTTTACCACTGAGATTTCAGCTTTAACAATTACAGCACCGTTTCTATTTGTGTTAGCCACTTTAAAGAAATATCAAAAACACCTTAAATATGGCTGTGATATTACTATTTCGTCAGAATTTTCTCACAAGGTGGGTTTGGGATCTTCTGCTGCTGTCACAGTTGCTTTAATCGCTGCATTGTCTAAATGGTTGAAGTTTTCTTTTTCTGACTTAATGCTAATTCGTGAAGCGCGTAACATTATCCGTCAGGTACAAGGATTAGGTTCTGGTGCAGATGCGGCTGCTTGTGTTTTAGGCGGGATAGTCGCTTATAAAATGCAACCTCTGCTGGCGACAAAAATTTCATTTCAGCATCCTATCACCCTTATTTATTCTGGATTTAAAACAACAACCGTACAAGCGGTTGAGCTAATGAAAACTAAATTTATCGCTCAACCTAAATTATTTAATAAATTATTTAGTGCGATTGATGAATGTGTTTTGCAAG
Source organism: Legionellales bacterium UBA5158 (assembly GCA_002413665.1). Classification (GTDB taxonomy): domain Bacteria; phylum Pseudomonadota; class Gammaproteobacteria; order DSM-16500; family DSM-16500; genus UBA5158. Next base: position 5,597 of record DHXK01000212.1, read on the forward strand.
GTGTACAAGCTCTTGAAAATCAAGATTGGAAAATGCTGGGGGTGATCTTTACTATTCAGCAAGGTTTAATGCAGTCACTCGGAGTCAGTACGCCATTATTAACTGAAATAGTTGAGACATTAATTCAGCAGGAAAAAATGTTGGGTGCAAAAATTTCTGGATCAGGTTTGGGGGATTGTGTCATTGGTTTAGGAGAAATATCAGAACCATTATCTTTTTCTTCACCCGATGTAAAATTGATTTCTGCGCAAATGACTACTCAAGGAGTCATCTGTGAAGAAATCTGATGCAGTACAAATTATTTTACAAGATCGACTCTATCATTTACCACTGAATACTGTGGGAAAATCATTTGCACCGACTAATATTGCACTCTGTAAATATTGGGGCAAGCGCAATCAAGAATTGAATTTACCTGTGACGTCTAGTCTATCCATTTCGTTAGGTGACAAAGGTGCAACAGCAGAAATAACAATAAATTCGTCGTGTGATGAAATAATTTTAAATGGAAATCTTGTTGCATTAGATTCTGCTTTTAGTCAGCGTTTGACAAATTATTTGAATTTATTTCGACTAGAGAAACAACTTTATTTTTCTATACAAATAGAAAGTAATATTCCTATTGCGGCAGGTTTAGCCTCTTCTGCTTGTGGTTTCGCCTCCATTATTAAAGCATTAGATGCATTATTTGGATGGCAGTTATCAACGAGTGAATTATCTATACTCGCGCGCTTAGGCAGTGGAAGTGCGTCGCGTTCATTATGGCAAGGATTTGTAGAATGGCACGCTGGTTCTTTAGATAATGGAATGGATAGTTTCGGCGTACCGATTGCAACCCTGTGGCCAGAGTTATGCATAGGATTACTCATTTTAAATGAACAAGAAAAAATTATTTCCTCACGTTTAGCGATGCAGAGAACACTAGAGACCAGCGCGCTTTATTCAGCATGGCCTGAGAAAGTGGCTGTTGATATGATTAAATTGAAAGAGGCAATAAGTTCGCATAATTTTAAATTATTAGCTGAAACATCAGAATCAAATGCAATGACTATGCACGCTACTATGCTAAGCGCGTGGCCTGCTGTTTGTTATTATTTACCAGAAACCTTGTTAGCAATGCAAAAGATTTGGAAATTGAGAGAGCAAGGTTTAGCAATATATTTTACACAAGATGCTGGTCCTAATTTGAAGTTATTATTTTTAAAAAAAGATCTTCATTCAGTCGTAGAACAATTTAACAAGATAGAAATAGTCAGCCCTTTTGGGCTGATTCAGTGACCTAAATGATAGAAATTAAAATTATCTTAACGAATCGAAATGCTTTATTTCATAGCGGCCAGCATATTAAATGTTATGTGAAAGCAGTGGAAGCAGATGAATTTGCTGAGATTGATTTTTGGTATAAAGATCCTGCCCAGATAATTATTCAGTCTGCCATATTGTGGCCTTCTTATGACAGTATCGAAGATGATTCACAAAAAAGAGTCTTATCGTTATATATCAATTCAAAAAAAAGCTTGGAAGAATTTGTTGTTTTTTATAATGAAAATTTTTTGACTATAAAAGGGAGTTTTCGTCATAACTGCTCTCATGCTGTGAATGTTACGTTAAATTATTTTTTCCAAGAGCTTAAGTATCATAGTTTTTTTTCAAATGTAAATCGATTGATTTGCAGTTGTCTGTGTATCAGTAGTTGTGGTGGAAAATGTTTTTCTTCAATGCTTCGAACGCCTCATGAAGTGTTTAAAAAGGCTTTACGTATACAAAAAATGTTATTGCCAAAAGAAAAAACTGTAGAAAAGAAAAGTGATTTTCAGCCCTCAATTTGATTTTATGCTTTTTGAAGGAGCGCAACTTGGCGGTATATTTTTTCATGATTTATCTAGCTGTTTTCATTAATGTGTTCTCGTTAATCTGTTCATCCTCACTCATCCTAACTAATTGCGCAGAAAAGAAGGCGGGATACTTTTGTTTATGACCTGAGATTACATTATTAGATGATGTGCGAGCTGAGTATAATGTCATGATTTTTTCAGTTGGAATTGATTTTAATTGCTGCTTTTGAATCTTCGTACTGAATTTTTTGGCTGCTGCTTCAGGTAAGAAGGAAGCTAAGGTCACAATTGCAGCATTCATCATTTCACTACTATTTGAATTTTTTAATACTATAGGGAAGATCTGGTTCAAAGAGGATATTGTTTCATCGGGCGTTAAGCGAAGTGCTAAAGCAGCCAGTATGTTTATTAGAAATTTTTCATTGTAATCTTTATTAAGACCTTCAGAAAAGTCTGTGATTATTTTTGTAATATAATACGCAGCTTCTGTAGCTGAGAATTCATTCGCTAAGATTATCGCTGTTTTAGAAACTTCAACTGCTTTGTTTAGTTCATTTGACTCAATATAATTGTGTATGGAGGACAATGCTTCCATAAAAAATTGATTTAATGGTTCGTTAAAAACATATTGAGCCAGGGGTGCGATACATTGTATCTCTATGCTTCTCGCTTCTTTTATAGTTATACATGTGGTTAGTTCATGAATGTATATTTGAGCTAGAGGAATGGAAAGGTAAGGAAATGCTGCTAGTAATATTTTTTCCACTATAGGGGGCATGTTATTTTTTTCATGTGATAAAGGCAATAATTTAAAAAAATCTACTGCAACGGCTGAACTGTATTGATCGGATAGATTCAATAGTGTTTGTAGAGTAATGTTTTGTGAATATTCTTCTCTATAATTGAATAATTCATGAAGTAAATAATGAATAATTTTTGTTGCTCTATCCTGAGGAAAGTCAAAAGTCAAATAACTGCTGAGTTGCCATAAAGCTGAAAGTGTAGAGTTGGGCTTAGTGATTTGCAGTGATTGTAATAATGCTGGCCATACTTGAATATAATTTATTATTTCATGGTCTTGCAGGGAATTAGCTAAGATCATTAATTTCCCTATCACTTGAAAACGTTCCTGAATATTTTTGTTAATATCAAAAACAATACCTTGCCAAGTGCTTAGCAACTGCCGTTGTAGCTCGACGCCTAGTTGCAGAAAAAGCTCACGAAAATAACGACATTCAAGTCTGTCAGATATATTTTTATTCTGCAAAGTTTTAAACAATTCACTGCAGTAAAGATCTTTAACATTAGGGCTGACGTGAATCACTAGTTCAGTGACTGCGCGTGTAATCCAAACTATTCTTAGATCCTTTAGATTTGTCACAGTATCGGTTTTAGCTAAATTGATTAATAAGGGAAGACAGGCCATGGCTTGCAGGGGTGTAAAATATTTGGCGAGACTATGGATGGGCCTCACAACAGCGCTTGTGTTTATGCTTTGGTTTTCTAAAATATTTTGTAATAAGGGTATAACTAAATTAGCGTGCATTTGGCAAAACGAAGGGTTTTTAGTAAGAACACTAATCAGAGCAAAAGCGCCATCTTGTTCTCCTACTCCATACCAGGATTCTAAAAGAGTTAAATAAGTTACCAAAAAAACTAAAAAATTAGTAATGTGTTGAGACTGTAAGAGTGAGGTGAGATTTGCAATTTCTGATATTTGAGATTTACCAATAAAGTTAAACCATGCTTCCATACAATATTCAATATCATCTGGGTTAACATAGGCGGCAATTTCACAAAAGATATTTCGAGTTTTAAAAAAGTTGTCTGATGATGAACCGTTAGAGTACTCTTTTAGTGATGAAACAAATTGATCGGCTTGTCTTTTCTCCCAATAGGGAAATAAAGCGCCGGCGGCACTTTTGATGTTATTGTCTATGTTCCATCGAGTTGTTGCATTAAAAAAATCTTGAAAAGATAAAAAAAATCGATTGGCAATGTGAGATTGTATTTGTGTAGGTAATAATTGTAAGCTATCACTGATACTAAACTGGAAATTCACTTTTTCTTCTGAATAAATAAATTTCTCTAAGACTGCTAATTGTTCTCCATAAATATTAATATCTTTCAGCCAAATGGATAGAGATACAATGAGAGCATGTAAAAATAATTTCTCAGTAGAGGCGGAGACAATAAGTTGATGGAGTTGTTGCTCGAATGTAAGAATATTTATGTCAGAGCTGTAACAAGTTATTTTTAACAAATAAAGTTGAATTAATAATTTAATTTTATAATTGGTGTTAGGATTATTTACGACGTCAAAAAGCTCTCGCTGACTATCGAGAGTGTCACATAGACCAGAACTTGCAATACGTTGAGTTAACAAACTGATAGTGTCAGCTGTATTTTGAAAGTAGAGGTAGGTGTTAGTCAGTTCATTTGTGGCTTTATTTACATGGGTAAATTCGCCTAAACTTTGTTTATCTAAAAAATCAAGTATATTGTTGAATTCTGGTACTTGAAATAAATTCATTCTTGTTTTCATTATAATAGTTTTCTTATTGAGGAGTGCATATCTTTAATAGAAATAGGCTTTATTATGAAAGCACGTCTATTTGAAAAGTTATCGAGGCAGGGGCTAGTTTATGTTTTCAACAAAAATAAAATTTAATTTAAGTGCTGCAAATGAAAGTTAAGTCGACATTAAAAGTATTGCAATAAAGGCTAGCCCTATCCCAAAAAATTGTTTAGCACTGACGGTTTCTTTCAAAATTAAATAGGCTAAAATGATTGTTATTAAAGGATAGAGTGCAGTTAATGTAACGACAGTAATAATTTTCCCTTTGCTTGCGGCAATGAAATAGAATAAACAACCGACTCCATAAGCAAGACCCGTTAAAATTCCATATGAGATACCCTTCACATCAGTAGCAGGTCTGAAATTAATCAGGCATAAAGTAATCAACGCAATAACAACGACTCCTATTGTTTGATAAATTAACGCGCTCTTAGCATCAATATGCAAAACAGCAAGCTTTGTTAATAATCCCCAAACACCAAAACTACATAACGATAAAAAAGCTGCAGAGACCCAATTCATTCTATTTTCCTAAAATATTTTTGCAATAATTTGCATAATGACGAAAGCATATACTCCGGCTAATACATCATCGAAAATCATACCGAAACCGCCGTGAATGTTTTTATCAACATATCGAATGGGCCATGGTTTCCAGATATCAAATAAACGAAATAAGGCGAAGCCCAATAACACCCATTGCCATCCTTGTGGTGCATGAATCATAGTGACAAAAAAGCCTGGCACTTCATCTAGGCACATGCCTTGGTGATCTTGAATGTTAATGTCGCGAGAGACTTTTCCGCATATCCAAATGCTCGCAAATATAACAAAGAGAGTGATTAGACAATACGATAAAGTCGAGATGGGTTGTAAGGCTAAGTAAAAAGGCACGCAAATAAGTGTGCCAAATGTTCCTGGTGCAAAAGGTATAGTTCCGCTGCCTAATCCAAAAGCAATAAAGGGTAGAGGCTTTTGCCAAACGGTTTCCGGAATGGGTGGAATATCGGTGTAATCTCTGGCCGAGTTGTTAGTTTTAGATAAATTGGACAAGTGAGAACTTCCTTATTTTGTATGACTCAAATCCAACATTATTTTTTTTTGGTGTCGGCGTTAATTTCTGTCACCCGGATTTTTTTTGCTATTTGATCTAATACTCCGTTAACAAATTTAAAACCTTCAATGGATCCAAATTTTTTCGCAAGCTCTAAGGCTTCATTGATAACAACACGGTAAGGTATGTCTAAACGATTGACTAATTCATAAGTCGCTAGTCGTAAGATGGCTAATTCTATGGGATCTAGTTCAGTCAGTGGGCGTCGTAGAAAAGGGATTATTTGTAAATCCAATTCTTTTTGATCGAGTGGAATGGCATGAATTAATTCTTTGAAGTAATCTAGATCAGTTTTTTTTGTAATTTGATTCGCGAGAAATTGTATTTCAATTTGTTGTGCTGGCGTGCCGTTTATTTGCCATTGATACATGGCTTGTAATGCGTAATGTCTTGCATTGCGTCTAGCGGTTGGATTCATTTTTGCCTCGGGATATATTTTATTTTTCTGATTTCGCGTTTTTTTCTAAACGGCTAATTTCTTCTCTGAACTCACTGATATCCTGAAAACTTCGATAGACAGATGCAAAGCGCACATAGGCGACTTGATCCAAATTATGTAATTCTTCCATGACCCATTCGCCTACTTGTGAAGAGGGAATTTCTCTTTCGCCGTGTGTTCTAGCATGATGAATGATGCGACTCACAGCTGCTTCAATTTGCTCAAGACTCACAGGTCTTTTTTCTAATGCGCGTAACATACCTGCGCGCAACTTTTCTTCACTAAAAGGATCGCGACGCCCATCTCGTTTTATTAAACGTGGGAGCGACAATTCTGGAATTTCATACGTTGTAAAACGCTCTTTACAATCAAGGCATTCACGTCGACGACGGATTTGATTGCTTTCGCGTATTAAACGAGAATCCGTTACTTTTGTATCATTTGCATTACAAAAAGGGCAATACATATGTTACTCACTTGTGTTTTTCGCAAGCAGTTTAGCTGATTTTGGAATAAAAAACATTGTAAATAATAGTGTAATGGATTTTTTTATTGCTTGCGATGGAGCAAGAGCTCAGCTATTTCTTGTAATATTATTCCTTTTTCTCCTAGAAGCTGAATAGATTCAAGTGCAAAGGTCGTCAGTTCTTGAATTTTATGTTTAGTTTTTTTAATTCCTAATAAGGCAGGGAAAGTGACTTTGTGATTGGCGGCATCTAATCCTTGTGGTTTACCTAACTCTAAAGAGGAACTTTCAACATCTAAGAGGTCATCTTGGATTTGATAAGCGAGTCCTAAGGATTGAGCGTAGTTCACTAAGCCTTTTTCGATCGCTTGAGACTGAGGTTTGGCACCTAAAATACCCAATTTGACGCTGGCTGTTAATAGTGCGCCTGTTTTTAATTGATGTAACTGAGTTAAATTCTCCGATGAAACAATTTTATGTTGGGTGATATCTAATGTTTGGCCCCCGCACATGCCATACAGTCCACTTGCTTCACTTAAAATTTTAACCATTTCTAATTTCTTATCTGACCCCAGCTTAGAAGGATGCGAAGCTATCAATTGAAAAGCTAAGGTTTGTAGCGCATCTCCTGCTAAAATTGCCATCGCTTCTCCAAAAACTTTGTGACAAGAAGGTTTGCCGCGACGTAAGTCAGCGTTGTCCATTGCCGGTAGGTCATCATGTATTAATGAATAGGCGTGCATGAGTTCGATAGCGCAAGCGGCACTGTCTAAATCAGTTAACCTTACATCCAGTGCTTGGCCAACCGCATATAATAGTAAAGGTCTAATTCGTTTGCCGCCATTTAATGCACCGTAGGCCATCGCTTCTTGTAATAAAGGTGCGGGAGAGTTTGCCTCTACTAGGTAAAATTTAAAGAGCTTTTCTATGCGATCTTGGACGTTCTCTATCAGTTCTGGCAAAGAAGCTGTCATTCTTCATTATTCTCATAAGGTGTTAAGGTATCATTAGACATAAGAATAGTTACTTTTTGCTCAGCTTCAATTAAAATTTTCTGACAATGTTTAATGAGAGTCACTCCTCGTTCAAATCGAGCTAATGACTGCTCTAAGGTTGATTCACCTTTCTCCATTTGCTCTATCAAAGTATTTATTTCAGTTAAAGAGGTTTCTAGATCGGGGTGGGTAGTTTTAAGACTCATAGTGCTGGCTCCGGATATTTGATTGGCGATGGCCGTATTACATTATAATGCTCTAGTCTAAGTAAAGGAGAATTCGCATGAAAGATAAGGATGATAGTTCATCTAAAGCCAAGTTATCACCTGAACAATATAATGTTTGTATATTAAAAGGCACAGAAGCTCCTTTCACTGGGCAATATTGGAATCATAAGGAAGCAGGAACTTATAAATGCGCATGCTGTGATGCGGTACTCTTCAGTTCTAAAAATAAGTTTGATTCAGGCACGGGATGGCCCAGTTACAGTGCACCTTTTAACCCAGAAGCGGTAAAAGAGATTACGGATGAGTCTCACGGAATGAAAAGAGTAGAAATTATCTGTAAATTTTGTGGTGCCCATTTAGGCCACGTATTTCCCGACGGCCCGCAACCCACGGGGCTTCGTTACTGTATTAACTCATTATCCTTGGTGTTCAGTAAGGGTATTTAATCAAAATCTTTAAAATTCTTTTCGAAAGAGTGTTGACAATAAATGAGAGGTCTGTAGAATGCGCCTCTCTGGTGACGAACAAGGTTGAAAAAAGAGGGACGAGTTAGGAATCTTTTTTTAGTAATACCGAATGAGTTACGTTCTTTAAAAATTTAGCCAAGCAATAAGTGTGGGCACTTTAGTTGTTATTTTGCTTCAGCAAGATAATAGACGTTAAAGTACTTTGAGATAGTAACAAATCGCAAGTGACAATAACGAGTTACAGAGATTAAACTTTTAGATTTTAAGTGGAGAGTTTGATCCTGGCTCAGATTGAACGCTGGCGGCATGCTTAACACATGCAAGTCGAACGGCAGCACAGGCTGTAGCAATACAGTTGGGTGGCGAGTGGCGGACGGGTGAGTAATACGTAGGAATCTGCCCTAGAGAGGGGGGTAACCCGAGGAAACTCGGGCTAATACCGCATAAACTCTGAGGAGAAAAGCTGGGGCAACCTGGCGCTTTAGGAGGAGCCTACGTCTGATTAGCTAGTTGGTAGGGTAAAAGCCTACCAAGGCGACGATCAGTAGCTGGTCTGAGAGGATGATCAGCCACACTGGGACTGAGACACGGCCCAGACTCCTACGGGAGGCAGCAG
>DHXK01000212.1:14511-14859 GCA_002413665.1 Legionellales bacterium UBA5158
CGGGAGGCAGCAGTGGGGAATATTGGACAATGGGGGCAACCCTGATCCAGCAATGCCGCGTGTGTGAAGAAGGCCTTAGGGTTGTAAAGCACTTTAGGCAGGGAAGAAGGTATGTAGTTTAAGAGATGACATATTTGACGGTACCTGCAGAATAAGCACCGGCTAACTCTGTGCCAGCAGCCGCGGTAATACAGAGGGTGCAAGCGTTAATCGGATTTACTGGGCGTAAAGGGCGCGTAGGTGGTTATGTAAGTGAGATGTGAAATCCCCGGGCTCAACCTGGGAACTGCGTCTTATACTGCATAGCTTGAGTACATGAGAGGGTAGTGGAATTTCCGGTGTAGCGGT
>DHXK01000090.1:0-4794 GCA_002413665.1 Legionellales bacterium UBA5158
GAATTTTGAGAAAGGTTGGGTTTGATATAGCGTCATTGCAAATGGTAATTTCTCACCAATTCGTTTTTCTATCTTTGGGACGATATAAAATCTAAAAGTATAAGGTAGCAAAATAAAAAAATTAAAAAAATTAAACATCAGTAATACTGATAAACTAGATAAAATAGCTTGATGACTCATTGATTAAATCCCTTTGTATAATAATTATATTCCTCATCAGGAACTTCATAAGCATTTCTACTATATCTTTTAGCACTATTTACAGCAAACTCGATTCCTTCATAAAGCGTGTTTCTATATTTTTCAAATACGCTTCCACCAGCCAAGCCACCCGCAGTTGCTCCTGCTATACCACCAGCTACGAGAAGTCCAGCACCTAAAACTCTAGTTGCTCCAGTTGGTATTAATACAACACGTTCACCAATAGATTCAAGTATAGATTCTGTGGCAGCAGCACCACGAGTACGACCAAAAAATTCCGCACCTATTTTACCAAATTCATCGAACGCAACTCTTGGTCTATCTTTGACATCTGCATTCAGATATTTATATGTCGCAAGAGCAAATTCAGCACCTAAGGATGTGGCGGTACCAAACTTAGCTACTTTTAGTGCGCTTGAGTACAAACCAAATTTCTCAGATGCAATTAGACTTTTTATCCCAATTGCTTCTTGTGTATTTAATTTTATTGCCTGAGCCATAGTCAAGCCATATTTAGACTCTTGCTCAAGTGCACGGACACTTTTAAAAGCATTCTCTGCATTATTATATGATTGACTATACTTAGCTGCGAATTTTGGATAATAGATTTTAGATTTCTCTGAAAAACTTTCAACTGATGCTAAGCCGAATTGTTTAGTAATTTCTCCAGACTCACTTGAGCTAGTATGTGCTGCGTTAGGCTGTGAAACACTTGAAGTCGAAAGTGTATCACCAAACAACATCTGCTTATATTTAGATTGCCTATCCGCATCCAACAAATAACTATGACCTTTAGTTTGAGCTTCATGATGTGCTTGCCGTTGATCGCTCGCCATATCACTCAATTGTTTTTTCCACCTTGGGTCTCTCACATCAATTTTCCCATCAGGCAACTCCGCATGCGCTAACTCTTCCACATGCGCTTGCCTGTTTTGTGTTTTAGGTAATTTGGTTTCTGGTTCTGCTTTTCTTTCTGTTGTTTCACTTAACATTTGGCCTGCTTCACTACCTATGGTCGAACCTAACAGTTGTGCGGCCATGGTTTGTAAGTTAGGATCTTGTCTGTAAACCAAACTTGTAATGGCAGTGCCAGATAATGTGGTAACAGCATTGCCTACTATACGTCCTGCAAATTGTCCTGTGTTAGGAACTTCAATTTTTGCATTCGCAAAACCATTTGCCATGGAAGTTAACACTTCTTTTACATCAAATTTTTGACGTAATCCCATAGACATTTCCATCAACTGGCTGGTCACAGAGGCTTTACCCATAGCTAACATGGTGCGTGTTGCAGCTGCTTGTCTTGCTTCATTTGCAACGGCTGCTCCTTTGGCTGCTGCTAAGAATCCGCCTAGCACTCCAGTTTCAAGTACACCCGAAATCGAAAACTTATCTTGCAAACCTACACCACATGCAGCACCTTGCATAGCGGCGTCTAGCAAGCCCGCTGTGACGCCTGTGGCAACGGCTGCACCTAATGTGCTAGCTTCAAATGCGAATAAGAATGGCGCAGCCCAAGGCGCTGCAGCCAGTGCTAGGGTTGAGACTATCACTTCGGTTAACAACTTCCAAAACGAACCATGCTTTTTATGTATCTGTTCAGCTGGGATCACGATGTAAGGCTGCAATGCAGTGTGCATGCTATCCATAAACACAGTGTAAGAATAATAGGAGCTCGAATTGTTATGCACGGCTTCCATAGACGGCATGTTTAATTTTGTTTGCGGAGAAGGCGCGGTGCTCGCACTTAAACTATTGTAATCAGCAATAGCTGATGCATAGCTTGCATCTGCATAACGTGCAACTGCTATGCTTGCGAACGTATCACCTTCTTGCACGATATAAGATGTTTCTGACTGTGCGCTCGTTAACGTTTCAGGTGAGGGCACCGTATTAAGATAATTTTTTATAGTGGAATGCGGATTCGTATCTATGCTAGTGCGTAAATTTGAAGAGCTCGCATTGCTTTTAAATGTAGTTGCAACACCGCCTTGGCTGTTGGTGGAATAATATTGTTGCCATGAGCTGGTCACAGCATTGGTATTACCATCCACTTGATACGACAATAAAGGTTGGCCTGTTACTGTCTGAAAATATAATTCAGTTTTTTTAACAACTGCACAAGTCAAAGTCTCTTCATCATGATGATGTTTGTAAGTGAACGTTTGTGATCCAGTTGTTTTTTTAGTAAACGGATGTCCTTCAATATCGCTTTCAAGAATAACAGATTGAGGGCCGCTGCCATCAGCAGAAGCAATTCCCGTTATGCTATTCGTATGATAGTTAGGATCATAATTTTGTTTAGCAGTGGCTGATGCGCTGCGTCCATCTAAACTCGTAGTCGTATGCGTAGCAGTGGGTTGCGAAGAATCAGTATAAGCATAATCAAACGTATCATTACTGATTTGTCCGTGACGTTTGCCACCGTCAACGAAATCACATTGAGTATATTGGGAACGTGGCGCACCAAATGAATCATAACCCTCTAATCGAGATGCGATGTTGGTGTCTTTTTCTTCCCTATGTTCATCTATGGTAAATAAATTCGATGTGCCTGCATAATATGATTGTCTACGACGAGATTTTTTATCCTGAAAAGATTTAAGTTTTGCAGCATCATCAAAAACACGCGCTGAAAAATTACCATCACTGCTTTTAGTGTCAGTTAATTGATGATCTTGATTATGATATAAGGTATCGATAACGCCATTAGTTCTAATGGTTTTTAATAAATTATTTTGATAAGTTTTTAAAACATTATTACCGGCAGTTGATTGACTGGCATGTCGATTCGCTTTATCAAATGTATTTGTTGTATTTTCTACTGTCACTGAATGATCTGCATTCATGATACTAGCATTAGTAAAACGCCTATTGCTTGCAGCATCCATAGCGATATCCAGCATTACATTGCTGTCTATGACTTTGGTTTCACGGCCTAGGGCATCCAGTGTAGCAGCCATGATACGAATGAGCTCGCCTTCACCTTCTACATTATTTGGATCTAGCCTGCGAATTTCAGTTTGAATTCTATTGCCTTCAGTATTGAGTTTAAAGCGCATGAGTTGCAAGCCAGAACGATCGCGCATTTCAAGTAAATGCGATTGAGTATATTTATATTCTATGTCTTGTCCCATGACAGCCATAAATTTTAAATAGGCTGCATCTATAGATTGACCATGCATATCATAATGATCAAACATTAATTTAGCCCATTTTCTGCGATTAACATCGTTATTACGTTGACGTGTTAATTTTTTTGCTTGATTGTAAATATATTCGGTGAGTATACCGCTGAGATTGGTATAATTTTTTGCATGACCAAAGGCATCTCTAGCCCAACTTTGTGTGCCTTCTTTGTAGGTGTTAGTGGTTTCTCTGTGATTACGGTCGTGAGTCATTCTCACAAAGCTGCCATCTGCATTGGTGCGTTCAGAAATATTATTACGAGCATCATGCTGATAACGAGTAGATTCGTTCAGTGGATTCGTTTCTTGTGCAGTTTGCTTTTTTTCATTATATAAATAATTCGTGGTTTTTTGCATAGGACTGGTTTGAGAGAGTATGTTGCCAACTCTATCGTGTACGCGTTTCCAAATATTGTTTTCAGCATCAGAATAATTTTTAATACGTGAAAAAATATCGTAACTCATTTTTTTACTGATAGTGCCGTCACCTAGCATCTTAGTTAAAGAAGCACCGATTTGGTTAAGTGTATCACTTTGCACTTGTCCTTTAGGATCACGGGTTGCAAATTCATAACCTTGATCGTTATATCCTGTCAGTGTAGTGAGTTTTTGTCTAACAATAGAATTATTATCTAATACACAGTCCACTTCTGGTTCTACTTTTTTGATTTCTTTGTTTAAATCATTATGTTCAAATTCAGTTTTATTGCCTAAGCTGTCTGTGATAGAGCTAGTATTATTCCAAGCATCCCATGTGAATGCACGATTGACGGCTTGTTGTGTGTCTTCACTCGTTGAGCTGGAATCACTGCTATACACTTGATTGCCTTTGCTCACAGTTAATAGATGAGCATGTTCAGCATTAGTTGCTTTAAACGGATAATTTCCTACAGCTAAGCCAGTGACATCCACAGTAAAACCACCTGCATCTGCATTCGTAACAGGTAAAGTTGTCCACTGTGCATATCTATCTTTACTCACGTCTAAAATTGAAATTTGTTTTGCATCGCGTGGCAGTGCATTAGGCGTGATAAGTGCGAATGTGCGTGACTTGAATTTAAAATTAACCTGATCCGCATCTACATTATCATTTTTTACTTTTGACACGACTACAGATGACTTAGGTTCTTCTTTTTCTTCACCATCATTTGCAACGTGTTCATAATCATCTTTTGTAGTATCTTCGTCATCTGCATGTTTACCTACAAGACTAAAATCATCTTCATTCGTTTTAGGAGTAACGTTGATATCAGATGGCTGTTCGTTTTTGTATAACTGAATAAATTTGTTATCGCCCATATCGAGCTTAAGATCAAACGATAAAAATTCATGGAAATAGTATGGAATCTCTAAAATATGATCCGGATTCGTCAGTGTATCCAATGTCCAAACCGCAGTATACAAC
>DHXK01000090.1:4869-10066 GCA_002413665.1 Legionellales bacterium UBA5158
GTATACAACTTGCCTAAATCGGATTTATAATTGATATGCAATTTTGCAGATCGTTTTTTATATTCATCTGGAACGACAATTTTTAATTTTATAGTTTGATCGACCAAGGTTGCTTCCGCGCTGCAATTAATTTCTTTAGACATAGGTTCTGCAGATGCAATAGGAGAAATCACAGATAAGAGTGGGCTTTCTGCTAAGTAAGTTCTATTCTTTAATACAGGTTTTACTGTGTAATGCCCAGTTCTACGATTACTTAATGATAATGTGTTTTGATGTGGAGGTGCTTGTAACGGTATACGCGCCACAGAACGACCTTCTTGAAATAATTCTACCGCTTCAACATCAGTTAAATTTCCATTTAAAATCAAATTATCATTATCAGCTATAGTACAAACTACATTGTGAGATGCATCAGTCAAAGAAGTGATGCATTGTATTGTTCCTATGGATTTAGAAACAGTTGCTTTATTTGTTTTGTCAGTAATATAGTAATAATCTATTTCAAAATCATAGATATCAGTTTGTAAATCCGAGATATCAATAGTGAAATAGTTTGTATCAGGTGTGTTAACAATAGGGAAGACTCGTGATTCTTTATTCCCTTTTACAGTTAACTTGATCGAGTCAGTTACAAAGGTTGCATCCGTTTGTTTTAACCAAGACAAGTAAACTTTTTTAGTTTCACCTACTGTTTTTTCTATCACGCTCATTTGCACAGGTATATTTTGCGATATCTTTTTCTGTACGAGAGGCGGTGTGATTTTATTAAGCATTCGACCTAAGTTGTCACGTTTAGAGAGTGTGAATTCCAATTCTTTAAAGCCAACTTGATCTGTAATTAATGTTGGTACTTGTTCTTCAGTTATGTTTTTTAGATCTGGTGCAGATTGGTCAGCAGATGTAATTACTTTCAATATTTCATGACCCGCTAAATCTTTAAGTATGACAGTGTTTACACCTTGCTCGCTGTTTGTGCTCCAGAGATCACCATTTTTGCTGTACTTATTAAAGATGGGCCATTCATTGGTGCCGTGGTCTTCTGCGGTTTGCTCTCCAAAAGAATTTAATCTTTTTATGATATTATCTTCTGTTACACTGTTGCGACGAATTTCTTTGCTAGTATCTTTTCCTTGTAAATTATAGGTAGTTCTATCTTCATCAATATTTACCTGGTTAAACTGGCCATCTGCAGAAAATGACGTTAATTTATGCCACTTGCGAGCTATTTGTTTGGTCGCAGTGTAGGACAACGCGCGTAAATTACCTATAGCATCTTGTTTGTAAATCGCTAAGCCTAATTTATTATGATATTCTAACTCGACTTGATCATCTGCATGTGGAGTTGCTTTAGGTAATACAGCAGGATTTATTATTTCATCTGTTACACCCAAATAAAAACGTTGTGTTTTAACTTTTTTGCCATGTTCATCATAGCCATAATAAGTCAATGGTCTGAGCTTAATGGGCTGCATATTGTCATCTAACGAATCAAAGCAAATGCCAACTTCTGCTATAGTATTACCATTGCTGTCATAATATTTGTATGTTTTGCTGACACCATCTTCATATATCACACTTTCTTCTTGGCCTAATTTAGTATAGGTATATGATTTTTCGAGATTTGCTTCATAATCTTCAATGCTGCGGTTTTCACCTACACCGACTAAGCGTTGTCGTGTTACATGCAATTGAGTTTCAGTTTTCTTTTGCCCACGTAGATTATACTCGGTTTTTGCCTGACGATTTTTTTTGTTAGTATTATCTACTAACCTAGATAATTGCTTGAAGGTTAAATCTTGACTAGGATTTTTTGAAAGATAATCTGCATATTCAGTATGTAAAGTCACTTTGTTAAAAGCATCATATTCAGAAATGCTGACAGTATTCACTGGATTACATTCTGCAACTGACATGCCATTTTTATTATACCAAAAATAGTAGTCAGCCCATTTGTTCTCAGAAATTTTCTGTGAGGAACGAATTTTTTCACCAAAAGCGTTGTATTCAAATTCTTGAGTCGGTATACCTTGTTTTATATCAGGACTATTTTTTTCATTTATTTCAGCATAATTAATTTCATCTAACTCTATTTTTTTTATTTTACCTTTTCTATCCCGAACTGTAGCTACGTGTCTATCCTCGGTTGCAGCGACAATCCAATTTTTAATTGTGTCTAGTGTTATACCGTTTTCTTTGTAAAGATCAGCACTTAATGTTAGAGGTATTGAATAGGTTGTTTCAAATTCAACTTCATTAAAAGCACTATAATTTCTATGTATGCAGAGATAAGAAGTAGTTAATGCACTTGTGTTTTCAATAGGCTCTAACTCATAAGCAATATTGCCTAATGTGTCACGCACATAGAATTTCCAGGCTCCATTTTCTATTTGTTCAGCAACTAATTTATTATTGGAATTATAAACCTTAGTTGTGTTTATGGCCGTATTGACTTCTGGTCTTGTAATTAAAGATGAGGCTGCATTGGGATCGTCTATCGCTATAAGACCAAAGTCAGAGCCAGTAGGATTGTTGATTAAATCAAATTTATTGATGAGGGTTCGTGCTTTGTCTGTATTATATGCTAGAGAAATGGATTCAATATTCCCTAGTTTGTTGACTTCATATTTAGATTTAATTTCCATTTGACTTTCAGTGGGAACTAATTTTCCGTCTTTATACTCAACTGAGGTCACAGTTCTGCTAGGATTAATTTTTTCATACGCACGATTAGCTCGGTCATATTCTCTTTTCCAGACATTATTGTTTTTGTCTGTGCGGGAAATTTCATTTCCTAGTGCATCATATTCGTAGGTTTCAAAATTATTTAATTCATCAGTAATCTTTTTGATTCTATCAACTGCATCATACTCTATACTCGTGACACGATCTTTAGTGCGATCAATAACAAGACTGCTAACTTTATTTTTTATCTCAGCATAACTTAGATTAGTTGTATCTATCTTGTCAGCGAATTTGCATTCTTGTTCAACTTTCAAGGTGTTAGTGTAATCTAAACGAGTCACACCGCCTTCTGCATCAATTGTGAATATGGGTTTATTTAATGCATTATAAATATAATGTACAGTTCTATCTTGTTCTACATTTGCAGTGATGAGTTTATTAAAATCTACGTCGTTAAATTTTTCAACTTTGTCAACGCTGTTTAAAGCATTGGAATACTGAATATGTGAGATGACATTATTGTTGTTGTCATAGATTTTCTCTGTGACATAGCCTTCACCATCAACTATAAATCGCTCACGATTTAATGAATCATAAATATATCGTACAGATCGGTCTAATTCAGGCGCAGCATTTCTTTGAACTTCCAAAGCGATCTCGTCAGTTTTTTTATTATCCATATTAGAATAATCAATAAACTTAGAGTAGGTAGTCACTTTGGCTTTTTTGGTAGAATTGTTGTAAGTGTATTCAGTAACTTTGCCGGTGTATGAGTTATCATCGTTGAGCAATTTATCAATAATAAAACGTTCACGTCCGTTTTTATCGTAATAGGTTAAACGTTCAGTGTCATTAGGGTTGGGGTTTGTTAACGCTATTAAATCTTGAATTGATTTATTTTCAGAAAATCCTTCCAACTTAATTTTATTATAATAAATTTTTTCTGAAATGACTTTTCCAGTTTTGTCGTGTTTCCATTCTGATACATTGCCCATAGGGTCTACACTAAAGCGTTTGTTGCCATTTATATCATAAAACAAGAAAGTTTTATTTTCATTGGCATCTACAGCAGCTACAGTACGACCCACTTTATCATTAACTTTTTGCGTAGCAATGTTCAGTGCATTTTTGCGTAAGGCATCTATTGGGTCGATAATATTTCCCGTAATTCTGCCAATTGCATCATAGTTATTTTTTTCTTTATATGAATCTGGTTGATCTGCTTTTCCTTTTGTGGTTTCTAGCAGATTGCCTAGTCCATCATGATTCAGTTGGGTGGTAGCTTTAAGTCCTTCTGTATCGTGTGTTTTTAAGGTAGGCAAGTTGCGTTTATCAAATTCCTGAGTCGTTATGGTACCATTTGAGTTTGTGATTTTGTCTGCAGAACCAAAAGCATTGATATTCAAAGTGGTGCTAAGTTTTTGATTTTCAGTATCTTGAATAATTTCTTTGAGTTGATGAGCAGCATTGTATTTCATTTCGGTTTTAACACCATTACCATCTGCTGCATCTGTACACAGCCCTTCAGTGTTAAATGTCTTTTTAGATATGGTTATATCTGATTGCTTAGTTTCTTCAACTTGACCATCAGGCGCATGAGACATAGTTAAGTTAGATTGTTTAGCGTCAACTATGCTAACAGCTTCACCAAAAACATTTTCAGTGATGACACTTTGTTCTTTTTCGGGAGTAGTTATAGTATGAGTACGTAAAGCAGTATTGTATTCATGCTCTGTTGTATTTCTCATTTCATCTGTATGTGATTTCACTCGACCTAAACTATCGTGCTCTGTTTCTGTGAAATCAAGCAATGGGTTAGTGGTTTTGGATTCACGACCTAATTTGTCATATTCTATAGAGGTTTTTTCATTTTCTGCGTTAATGATAGTGCTGCAGAGGCTATGAGGATTATTATATTCAAATTGTTCGATTGTCGTTAAATTTCCACTTTTTACTGTTTTTGAAATTGGATTTCCACGAGTATCATATTCATGAGTTATATGCAGGTTAGGTTCTTTTGTTTCTTTTGGTAAATGCTCTTTATGTTTCTCATGAAAGGCATTATATTCAAATTCGCTGACATATTTTTCAGCATCCGTTCTCTTGATTAGATTGCCACGTCTATCATATTCAAATTTTTCTATATTATCTTTATCATCTTTTGTTATTGCATTTAGAGCTGCTGTGAGTACGTCAGTTACAAATCCGCCGTTTAGTGCTTGTAATTGCTCTGCACTCAAACGAGTGACATATTTGCGAGTGGATTCAATTTCATGAAAACTGTTATATTTGCTTTCGATGACAGCGCCAGTTGGATCTATGGTGGTGGTTAAGCGTCTTTCATTGTCATAAAAATACTTGGTCACATTACCTAATGTATCTATCATTTGGGTTTTTAGACCGGATTTTTCATAGGTGTAGCGTGTTGATTTAGTTTCCCAGACTAGCTTTTTAGCTTTTATTTTTTCTTCAGGCGTTAAGCCACTTTTATCTATCTTAGCAAGTTCCAGTGCTC
>DHXK01000090.1:10169-13997 GCA_002413665.1 Legionellales bacterium UBA5158
GTTCCAGTGCTATAAATGGATTTGCTTCAGAAATCACTTGACCAAAATTATCATATTGTAATTGATGTGCACGGTAACTATCTGGATTTAAGCTATTTAACTGAGCTCTATCATGTACGATCTCACTTAATAGGTTATCCATGACATCGTATGTTTTTTCAGTCAGTTTGCCGTTAGATTCATTTACACAAATTTCACGATTTTTTTCATCGTATTCGTATGTCTTAACAAGATCTTCTGATGATGTTGACCATTTAGTTAAATCTAGTTTTATCGGATTTTTGAACCATTCAGCATTAACTGGCTGCATGTAACGAGTGGATTGCTGGACTAAGCCACAGGGTAGGTAAGTGTAGGAGGTAAGATATCCTTCAGCATCAACTTCTGCTGTCACTTGATTGCGTGCATCATAAAATTTATACGTATGAGCATCGTCATTGTGTGCATCTGGTCTTGCCGATTTTAAATCAAGTACATTTGCGAAATCATTTTTAGGGGTTGCATAAAGAATTTTTTCAACTGTGCGGCCTGTGGTATCCAACTTGTATTCTGTTAAATATCCAGCTGGGTCTTGTTCACCGATTAATTTACCGTCTTCGTTATAAAAATTTTGCCAGGTGCGATCTTTAGTTGGTATGACTGCTAATTCAATAGCAGTATCGTTAGTTAACTTATTTAAATTATCTTGCGTTAATCTATCTGCATAACAAATTTTGTGTGTAACATTGTTGTAAACATCATATCTATATTCAGTGATATATTGTTCTGCATCTACTTCGTAGCGAGTACGACCTTTTTCATCGAAGAATTTATAAGTTGATCTGTCTAAATTAGAATTTATGTAATTTTTTTTCAGTTCATGTAATAGCATCTCCCTATCTGGCATGTTCTTAAGCTGAGGGTTGACTTTATTCTTATCAAAAGGTTTTTCGTAGGTGTAGATTTGTTCGTATCGATTAATTGCATCACGTCTATGTTCAGTTACTTTAAAATCAGGTGAAACATGAATCACCATTCTTTTTTGTATATCGTAATAGGGATATGAAACTCGATCATCGGCATGTACTATTTGCTGAGGCAGGCCGCCAACCAATTTATAATTTGTTTCTCTCGTAATTGTATCAGCTGTAATATCTTTAGTGCTTACGAGGCCCTCTTCATTTAATTTTGAAGATTCATTTCTTTCATTCGGTAATGTTGTGGTTATCGTTTTATCTTTGTCATTATATTCAACTTTGGTTTTATTATTTAGTGCATCTAGAGTCTCTTTGATACGTTTTAAATTGTCATAAATATAATGTGTTTCAGGCCAATTTTTTTGATTTGAATTTTGTTTAAAGCTGGTAGTGATGGGCTTTCCTTCAGAATCTCTATATGTTTCTTCCACAGATAAGAAATCGTCTTCAACACCTGTTCCTTCTTCTGTTATGTTTGCATAATGAACGGTTGTTAATACTTGACCATTATTGTCGTAAGTGAACTCACTTAAGGTTATTTCCTCTAGTAAATTTTCTTTTTTCGCTTTTTTCTCCATTATTTTCTTATCCATCCATTCCAGCATCTTGTCTATATCCATAGGTGCTTTTAACAAGGCTTTTCTATTTTCATCAAAAAGTAGATGAGTATAGATGCGGGTAGATTTAATGTTGCCCCGCTCATCAGGCCTATGTTCTGTTATCTGTCCTGTAGGTGATATTTCGAAGCGTAAAAAGCGATTACCTTTTTTGTCATAATTGAAATCATAAATATACTGCGTGATCAATTCGTCACTCTGAGCATTAGCTTTATGCGTTATTGCTGAAATCGGCATGCTCGGATAACCAATATCATAATAATAAGTTATGATCTCTCCGTTGGGTAAAGTATGTGATTTGATTAGGCCAAATGTGCTGTTTAAGATGGGCTCTTGATAATATTCATATTTATCTTGGCAGCTATCGGGATGGGTGATTGATTCTAGTTGACCAGTTGCAAGATAATTATATTTTGTGATTTCAAGGATAGGATTTCCATCTTTTTCACCTACGTGGCGTATGATTTGGCTAATACGATTTTGTGCATCTATAACTACTTTAGCTTTAGCACCTGCACCGTCGGTTATTTTTATTATTTTGTTATCGATATCGTATTCAAATTTCATGCTGTCAATGCTGTTGCCAACTTTTGCATTTAGTAAGTATGATGTCTTATTAGTGAGGCTGCTTTGTAAGAGTATGCTTGTTCCATCAGCTTGCTTAATGGAATAAACTTCGGTTGAATTACCGCCATATTCATATGTAATAATAACTTGTCCTTGAACTATAGTTTGTTTTAGTCTGCCTCGCTCATCAAATATATATCGCTGTACTTCATTTTTGTTTTTCATTATTGAAACAAAGTTACCAGAACGATTAATTTCGTATCTATCGTTGGAATTACCTGTGATAGAAAATAAATCATTATCTTTATATTCATATCGAATTGTATGGCCTTCTTGATCTATGCGTTTTTCAAGAAAACCATTTTGATTATAATGCTCTGTAATTTGAGTTTCTGAATTATACAATATCCATTGTTTCAAATTTCTATCGTAATATAATCTTGACTTACCTGATCCAAATCCAGGACTCATATAAGATCTATATTTTTTATCATATGTATAGCTAGTCTCATGACCATCTTCTTCTTGCAAGATAATCTGTGCGTAAAATGGCCCATCGGGAGGTGTGGGCATAGTCAAGAATTTTTTGTAGGGTAAGCGCCAAGGGTTTTTTTCATTATGACTATTGTAAATATAGCCAATTTCAAATGGTGTTTGACTTTCCACTATCTTAATTGGCCTATCTTTTATAAATACATTCCCATTAGAAATATTTGCAAATATTTTTAATCCGAATTGCCCAAAATTTTTGGCAGGTAAAATAGATCCAATTTGATTTTTTGAAGAATTAGAAATACCTAATCCTTCACCTGTAATAAGTTCTATAGGATATGTATACATTATATTTACCTTAAATTTTGTTGTTATTTGATGATGGAGCTAACTGATTTTCTTCATCATTAGAATTTAATGCTTTGCTGCATCGTGCAAACAAAGTATTCCGATTTCTGCTGCAAGAACTGTATGATTTCGAAATGATTTGATATAGAAGAAAAATTAATATTGCCGCACCAGATAATTGTACAATTATCTTATCTGTGTTTGCGGAATCAAGGAGAGGTCCATAAGTTGAATTAACACGCAATGGGTTTGCATTAAAGTCAGGATAATTAATTTGATTCAATAAAAGTGGCGTAGAGTTCACTTGTGAATTAACTAACGAATTTTGATCACTGACTCTTAGGTTGCCTGAGGTAAAGCCCGCAGGCGAGGAAATCAAAAAGAATTTATATTGACCTGCTGGAGAGATACCAGCATTCATTAAACTTAAATATTTTATGTTTGTATTGTTTGTTGCTCTAGCTAATGCTCTTTTTTCATCTTTGTTTAACTGATCATTTGCTAAATAGGATAAATCATAATCAGATCGCACTAAATTCTGAAGTATACTGTTTTCGTTATCTGTACCTAGTGTGAGAATATCATCAGCGATAAGTTCTTCTAAAGGTCCATCTGCAGCTGCTGCAACAATACTTACTATGCAATCTCCATCAACTTTGTTTTTACTAATACTTGCGCTCGTAAAAGTAGAGTTTGAAAGATTATCTGCAATGGCAAAGCAAACTTTATTCGTAAACAAATTATCATTAATGTTAAACTTATTAATGCCATGACTATTAAATGCATTAATTAATCTTGTCGAACATGCGTCAGTAAGTTGGTTGGTCTCTAAATTAATACTTATTAGC
>DHXK01000090.1:14199-17064 GCA_002413665.1 Legionellales bacterium UBA5158
GTAGCTGACCTTTATGGGTATCTAAGAAATCAATTAATATATCTACGTAGTCATCAGTTAATTGACATTTAGAGATATCTAAATGAGTAACATTGGATACAGAGACTCCATCTAATATATTTTTAAATCCAGTTAATGTGAAATTGTTATCACTGATGATTAAAGTAGTTATTGAGCTATGTTCGAGAAATAGTTTTAATTGTGCAGTTCCATATTCAGTGAGTTGTGTTTTACTTACATCTAGCACTTTCAATGTCATTGGAAGAGAGTTGAAAAACACATCCGCACTATCGTTACTACTGAAGTCATTTCCTGATGCTATAATGACTTCTAATTGTGAAGTTAATAAATAAGGACTAAATGTTACAATCTGATTTTCACCCCAATTATTATCAGATATATCGATATCAGTTATTGATTTTGGGATTCCTAGTTCTTCAAAAGCATCTTGTATGGATTCACTGCTGATATCTTCTAAGGAAGATAAGCCTAGTTCGGTTTGATTATTTTTTCTCGCTGATTCGATAATGCTTACAAAAGATTCGCCAGTTAAAGGATTTTTCCCATAGTTAATACTTGTTGTGTAGGAAGACATTTTTTTAATGGTAGTCTCTATGCCAAGATCATTTATTTTATTGTTTGGGATTTCTACTTTTTGAGATTGAGTAAACGAAAATATACTTGCTAGTGAATCTGCGCCTTTATTTTCTAGATTGATATTGCCGAGTAAAACATTTTTGGTGTAAGTATTGTTTAATCCAGACATTAATATTTGACTGTTATCAGGTCCAATAAACATATTTGTTCCATCAAAAGTAACAACCTTGTGTGTCTTTATGAACCGGCTAATCGATGATAATTTTGCTGCACTGATAGGAAGTGTTTGCTGGTCACTGGATGTCTTAAATACTTGTAAGCCTAGATTAGAACTGGAGAATTGATTGAGTACTTGATCAAAGATCTGATCAGACCAAACGGACAAATCTTGCTTTGATAAATCTACCACTTCAGTTATTGCGTATTTTTTTAGTTTATCTAAGTGTTCTAAAATAACTTCTGGGTCTCTTGCTTCAGCAAGCAAAGCATTCAAGCATGATTGCGGATCATTCATTGCATTAACTTGTACTTTTACGTCTTCCCAGTCTCCGCAAATTGAGCAAGCATAGTCTGCTATTGCTGTGATATAGCTATAAATTTTTCTATTAATTTCGCACTGTGCTTTTTCTTGATAGTAATAATAATTTTCTGCGCCTTTCTGTAATACTAGCTCTATATAACGTTCATATGCATATCCGCTCAATGCTATCAGTAAATATTGAGATAATTTTCTGCGAGTGGTTTCATCATCTCTGTGAGCAGCTTGACCTCCATAAAATTTTAGTACTACTTTTTGAATGGCTATAGTTAATATAGGTGTTATAAATACTGCACCCATATATCCCCAATAAGCCAGGATTTCATTAACATCATCGCTGCCCATATGATTTAAGTAGGTGAGTTGATTTGTTTTCGCATAACCTAGTTCTTTGGGTAGGGCTAAAGGTAATCCTAAGAAAATATTACTGAGTGTGTTGCCGAATCTTTCATTTGGTTTGTCATAATATTCTATAACGTCATGTATGAGTAATCCGTAGAATACGAAAGGCCATAATTTTAAGCCTAGTTTGTTATCGTATAAAAGTCTATTTGCGAGACTTTGTGGTCTTCCAGGCTCTGGATTTGGGGCTAGAGGTAGAGGTAACTCATCACCACCCGCTAATGGTGCATACCCATTGGGTACTCTATTTAAAGATCCCTCTTCTATCCGTCTATCAGCTTCTTCTGCTCTGCGTGCTTCCGCATTTTGTTCTGCTTCTATTACTTTTTGAATTGCTTCTCTTGCCTGTTGAAATGCTGTTTTAAGTTCACTTTTTGCTTGTGTTAAGAGGTCTTCTGCGTCTTTTTCTGCTTTTTCTGCTTTTGCTGTGAGTTCTTCTGCATCTTTTTGTGATTGTTCTGCATTTGCTTGCGCTATTCGTGCTTCTTCTGCAGCTTTTGTTTTTTCTGATACTCGTTCTTCTGCTGCTTTTATTGCTTCTTCAGCATCTTGCTTTGTTTGTAATGCATTTTGATTTGCACGTTCTGTATTTTCTCTTGCTATGCGTAATGCATCTTTTGCACCTGCTTCTGCAAGTTGTGCTGCCTCTGCTTTCGCATTTCCTGACTTTCTTGCATCCTCTGCCTCTCGTACAGCTTCTGCTAGTGCTCTTTCAGCTTGTGCTATGCGTTCCATTGCTATACGTACTTCTTTTTTGGCAGCCTTTTCTGCTTGTGCGGCGCGTTGTACTTCTTCTGCTAATGCTTGTTTTGCGGCTGCTGCATTTTGTTCTGCTGCCTCTGCTTTTTGTTTTGCTAGGGCTGTTTTTTGTTTACGTTTTTTTTGATTTTTTTTTGCTTTTTCTTCTTCATCAAGTGCTTTGTTCTTTACACCTGTTGCAACTTTTACTGCAGCTTGCGCTGATATTACGAAAACTACTCTTTTCTTTTCTTCTTCTGATATAACCCGCATGCTTGGTCGATTTGGATCCGAAAGGTATCGGATTGTAATCTCGCTCATAGCATCATCTGATAATGGCTGATTTAGGATATTGTCATCTGGGTTATGCTCTTTGCTTTCTGAATTATCATAGTTATGCGGTCTAGAATAGCTCATATTTCATCCTCAAATTTTTAAAAAAAACAAAGCCTTCAGCAAAATCTGTAAAAAAATCCAATGGTTTGATTACTATGTTTTGCTCAAGACTTGGGTAAGCGTTCACCTACCTAAACCTAACCTATGCCATTCTGCTATAAATTAAATAAATAGATTATAAAAAGAGTTAAAAT
>DHXK01000188.1:0-5894 GCA_002413665.1 Legionellales bacterium UBA5158
ATGGCATGCGTCTAGACGATATCAATTATTGGGAAATCAATGAAGCTTTTGCTGCACAAGTATTAGGTTGTCTTGCTGCATGGGAAGATGATGACTATTGTCGTACACATTTAGGTTTAGATAAAGCATTCGGGCGTATTGATCCTAATCATTTAAATATTGATGGTGGTGCTGTTGCATTAGGTCACCCAGTTGGTGCAAGTGGTGCTCGTATCGTTTTACGCTTAGCTAATATTTTAAAGCGTACAAATACACAAAGAGGTGTTGCTACTATTTGCATTGGTGGTGGACAAGGCGGCGCAATGTTAATTGAAAACGTTTCAGAGGTGACACTATGAGCATGATGCAAACTTACCAACATTGGCGTTTAGAACGGGACGCGAAAGATCCGGTACTATGGGTTTATTTCGATAAACAAGGCGCATCTGTTAACACCATTGATAGAGAGGTAATGGAAGAATTTTCTAGCATTATTGATATGTTAGCAACTGACAATGAGCACAAAGGCATCATCATTGCCTCAAGTAAAAAAAGTGGCTTTATCGCGGGCGCTGATATTTCTCAATTTAATCAATTTAAAAATATCGATGATGCAGTGTCTTTATTAAGAAACGGTCAAAAGATTTTAGATAAGTTGGAAGCATTAAAAATTCCAGTCGTGGCCATGATAGACGGTTTTTGTGTAGGCGGCGGACTAGAGCTAGCATTAGCCTGCCATTATCGCGTTGCAGAGTCTGGGCCCAAAACACGACTAGGGTTACCCGAAGTTAAACTTGGCATACATCCTGGTTGGGGCGGAACAGTACGCTTACCTCGCTTAATCGGTGGACCATCAGCGATGAATTTAATTTTATCGGGACACACCGTGAGTGGAAAAGCTGCAGCAAAAATTGGTTTTGTTGATGTAGCTGTACCTAAACGTCATCTGGTGCGCGTTGCAAAATTTTATGCAATGACAAAACCTAAACGGCATCAAGCAACTCTATTACAACGGTTAACAAATACAAAACCTGCTCGTATGTTAATAGCGCCTTTTATGCGTAAGCAATTACGCTCTAAAGCGAACCCACTTTATTATCCTGGCCCTTATCATGTTGTAGACAACTGGGAAGAGGTAGGTGTAGCAGGTACAGAGGCATTTGAAAGAGAAGCACGTGATTGTGGAAAGTTATTTTTTAGTGATACGTCTCATAATTTAGTACGTGTTTTCTTTTTGCAAGAACGTCTAAAAGGATTAGCAAAAGAAAGCCACTTCAAACCTAAACATGTACACGTAATTGGTGCAGGGACTATGGGTGGTGATATAGCAGCATGGTGTGCAGTTCAAGGTTTTACAGTGACTCTTCAAGATCGGGAAGCTAAATTCATTGCACCTGCCATTAAGCGTGCCTACATAATGATTAAAGATAAGTTAAAAGAAACTCATTTAATTCAGAAAGCGATGGATAGATTGCAACCTGATACTGAAGGTTATGGCATTGCAAAAGCAGATGTTATTATAGAAGCGATTTTTGAAGATTTAGCCACAAAACAAGCTCTGTTCAAAAAGCTAGAAATGGAAGCTAAACCGACTGCAATACTTGCAACGAATACTTCTAGTATTCCACTCGATGAAATTAATTCAGTCTTACAAACCCCAGAACGTTTAGTGGGAATCCACTTCTTCAATCCTGTTGCTAAAATGATGTTAGTTGAAGTCGTAAAAGGCGATAGGACTGATCCTCTCATTGTTGAAAAAGCGATTAGTTTTGTGCGTAAGTTAGATCGTTTACCATTACCTGTAAAAAGTAGCCCAGGATTTTTGGTGAATAGAATTCTCATGCCTTATCTTTTAGAAGGAATGTTGTTACTGGATGAGGGTGTGCCTGCTGAAGCGATAGATAAAGCAATGGTAGATTTTGGAATGCCGATGGGACCCGTTACTCTAGCAGACACTGTGGGCCTAGATGTTTGTTTATCTGTTGCAAAACATTTACAACAATATTTTCCTGATAGCGCTATCCCTCCACGTTTAATTAGCCTGGTAGAAAAAGGAATGTTAGGACGTAAAACAGGTAAAGGTTTTTACACCTATAAGGATGGTAAAAAAGTAGAGTCTAAAAATGTTCCCTATAATAAACCATTGCAAGAAATTTCCGATCGATTAGTGTTATGCATGTTAAATGAAGCATTTGCTTGTTTACGTGAAGAAGTCGTAAGTGATGGAGACTTATTAGATGCTGGCATGATATTTGGTACAGGTTTCGCTCCATTCCGTGGCGGACCTATTCATTACGCCAAAACCCAAGGCATTCCTGAGCTGTATGAACAATTTGTAAAATTACAAACTATACGCGGAGCAAAGGTTTCTTCTCTACAAGAATGGGAAACGACTGAAGCTTAAATTGATAACAGAAATATTAGCAGAATCACTCCCTCTCTTCCCACGTTTAATGTGGGGGAGAGGAGGGTGAAAACATTCTTTATGATGAAAAAGATTACTTGTTAAATCCTGTAGCGACTAAAATCATTTCTTCCATTTTATATTGCAGCCCAAACTAGGCTTTTGATCCTCATTTACAGGCATATTCGCCAACATATTATCTAATACACTCGATAAATCTTCACCTGTAATAGGTTTTTTATTCCCAGGTGTGGATCCATCAAAACGTCCTCGATAAACGCAAAGAAGTTGCTTATCAAAAACAAAGAAGTCAGGCGTACAGGCAGCCAAATAATCTTGGGCCACTTTTTGTGATTCATCATACAAATAGGGAAAAGGGTAATCATTTTTTTCTGCTTCTATTTTCATTTTATCAGGAGCATCCGAAGGATAACTTAAAGCATCATTTGAACTAATAGCAATAAATGAAATATTTTTTTCTTGATACTTTTTTGCTATCTCAACCAGTTTTGTTTGAATATGTATAACGTAAGGACAATGATTACAGATAAACATAATCACAGTCGCTATGGGAGACTTCAATTCATGTAAAGATAAAACTTTATTCATGCGCACATTGAGCAAATGAAAATCTGGAGCCTTGAATCCCAAAGCCATCATAGATGAGGTGGTTTCTGCCATAACACGATACCTTTTTTTGTAATAAACAACTATCATAATGCACATTGATGTAGGATAAAAATATTGTTTTGTTAATGAAATCCGGTATGCTTACTACAACTAGAAAAACCATGCTTAGTCATGATTATTATAAACCATTTTAGACGTTCTTGATGCTTTGTTGAGCCAATTTTTTAACATAATATTTTAATGCACGGAGATATCTTCATGACTAGGTGTTTTGCCGCAAAAAAATTATTGCAGCTAATGTGTGCTGCTGGAATCTTAGGATTATCTACTAGCTCATTTGCGACCGCATTCCAATTGTGGGAGCAAGATGGTGCAAGCATAGGCGATTATCATGCTGGGCGTTCAGCTCAAGCAAGAGATGCTTCAACTGCTTGGTATAATCCTGCAGGTATTACGCGAATTAAAAATCAACAAATTGTTGTTGGTGATGTAGCGATTCTTACTGATATAAGATACAAGGGAACTGTTAGAGTTAATAGCATACCTAGAATGCCACCTAATGCAACAGCTCAAGGTGGTAGCTTTTCTCAAGTGCCTAATTTTCATTATGTCGCTCCAATAAATGATATCATTGGGTTTGGTCTAAGTGTGGTCGCACCTTTTGGCTTGAAAACAGAATATGGTCGAGACAGTTCATTACGTTATGCTGCTGTCTCCACCCAAATAAGAGTAGTTGATATAAGCCCTTCCATTGGCTTGAACCTTGCTAAAAACTTTTCTGTAGGCTTAGGTTTAGATTGGCAAAGAGCGAGTGCTCAGTTTACACAAACCGCTGGTGCTAGTTTGCTTGGTCCTAATTCTGATACTGCAAGTTCTGCTAAAGGCCGCAGTTACGCGTATGGTTTTCATACAGGACTACTTTATCAATTCATACCTAGCACGCGTGTAGGCCTTGCATATAATTCCAAAGTTGAGCACGTTCTTCGTGGTTCTAGCAAATTAGTCGGACCGGTTGCAAACTATTTCAATACAAAATCTACACTTAAAGAATTTCCAGTTGTATCAACAAATGCATCACTTGCACTGACTTTACCTGCCTATACGACTCTCAGCTTATTTCACCAATTAAATCCTCAATGGGCTCTAAAAGGAACTGCGGTTTACACCCAGTGGAATGTTGTACGACAAGTACAGATTCTAAATTTTGCGTCAATTCAAAATATGGCTGCTAGCAATAAAGTGACCGTGACTATCCCAACTAGCTATAGAAATACATGGAATTTTGCAGTGGGCTCAGAATACGCAGCCACAGACAAATTTACTTTTCGTAGCGGTGTAGGCTTCGATGAATCACCTATTCCTAGTAAATTTAGAAATGTTCAAATTCCTGACAATAAACGCTACGCGCTTGCCTTAGGTGGCCATTATCAAGCAACGAAAAAATTAGGATTTGACTTAGGTTGGACTCACTTGTTTTTCCCAAGCGATATAGCTATTCATCCGCCTGAGCAAGCTGCTGGTGATCAAAAAGTTACAACTAATGGAGTAGTGAATGGATGCGCAGATATTTTTGGCGCGCAGCTCACATGGGATATTGTGTAATTGATTTTTTTCAGCGCCAGTGCAGTTATGCTGGCGCTGAAAAATATTTTTTTATTTAGCAGTAAAAAAACGTGGCCCGCCATTAAACTGAATAGCATAGCCTCCGCCATTAATTTGATACCCAGCGCGCACACCAGCAGCAGATAAAGTAGCCGCTTTCACACCACTATTAATGTCATACACAATAGTTGCCATTGACTCACCAGAGCAATCTGCCGTCATACGCACATCGGCTACACAATGATTAGGCGTAGTATAACAAACCATGCGTATAGCCATATCAGGTACTTCATTGGTTGAATGGGGATGAGTAACGCCTTGAGTACCTATAGAAGTAGAGCAAGTGCTATTAATAATGGTTGTTGAATTTTGAGCAGTATTGTTTGTAATTGTTAATCCAGCAGTTGCCATGATTGGCATTAGCAATAAACTTGAACCAATTAATCCACAAATCAATCCTGTATTTTTAAATAACATATTTTTCTCCAATTATTTTAACTCTAGGTATAAATGCCCAGGAAGAATAAACAGGAATGGAAGCAATAACAAGTATTTTTGTAGCGTGAAATGATGACTATTTAAACAATCAGTTGCGAAGGCAGTTTAGCGAACAAGTCTTTCTGAGTGATTAGAAATCCATAGCTCTAGTTTTTTTATTTCATCTTTTGAAAAATACAAACCTAATTTAGAACGTCGCCATAAAATATCTGAGCTAGACTGAGCCCATTCATATTGCATGAGATAATTAACTTCATTCTCATATAATCCATGTGAAAAGTCTTCGCCCAAATCTTGAATGCAATGCATATTTTTTAACAATAAACTAACGCGACTTCCATAATTTCTTGCATAACGAATTGCAATTTTTTCAGGAAGCCATGAATATTCATTACAGAATTGTTTGTAAAAAAGATTAAAATTTTTATTTTTCAGATCACCACCTGGCAAAGGAGTGAGTAGTGTTTGAGAAAATTTCATATTAGGAAAAATCAATCTGAATTGATCAACAGCATCTTTTGCCAAACATCGATAAGTCGTTAACTTACCACTAATCACGGTAAGCAATGGTGGGTCAGACATAAAATCAACTTTATAATCACGAGTGATGGAAGAGAGCTTTTTTTCAGTATCCTTTTGTAAAGAACGCACACCGGAAAAAGACCAAATAATATTTGAACGTGAAATAGTTTTTTTAAAGTAAGCATTTATGATTCCAAGAAGATAACTTTCTTCTTCTGTGCTGATTTTTATATCATCTAAATTATCTGAAAAAGCCTAG
>DHXK01000188.1:6024-9095 GCA_002413665.1 Legionellales bacterium UBA5158
TAAATTATCTGAACAAGCCACATCTGTCGTGCCGATTAAAGTAAAATCATTTTCATAAGGAATTGCAAAAACCACACGTTTATCTGGAGCCTGTAATATATAAGCAAAATCGCCATCATATAATTTGGGAACAACAATATGACTACCTTTTACTTGGTTGATCAAAATATTATTTTTTATATGAATAGATTTTTTTTGGGTTTCTGCAATCCATGGGCCTGTCGCATTTACTAAAATGTTGGCATAGTGGGTAGTTATTTTTTGAGTGGTGGTATTTTTCAATAACACAGTCCATTTTTTATTTTCATAATCAGCAGATATAAATTCTGTCCGTGGTAAAATAACAGCGCCATTTTCTTTGGCTGAAAGAGCATTTAAAATCACTAATCTTGCATCATCAGTACGGCAATCAAAATAAGAAAATCCTATTTTAAATTTTGCATTTAATGCGTGCCCACGTATATCATGCGCAAGATCTATTTTTTTAGAAGAGGGTAGTGAAGAATCAAATATCAAATGATCATATAAAAATAATCCGATACGGATAAGCCAGCTTGACCGTAAATGAGCTTCATTAGGTAAAACAAATTCTAATGGGGAAATTAAATGAGGTGCTAAACGTAACAAATTTTTACGTTCTTGCAAGGCTTTTCTTACCAGATTAAACTCATAATTTTCTAAATAACGTAGACCGCCATGAATTAATTTGCTACTGGCTGAGGACGTCGCAGAGGCAATATCATTCTTCTCACAAACCAATACAGATAAACCACGTCCTGCTGCATCAGCAGCAATTCCCATGCCGTTTATGCCACCACCAATAATTAAAATATCTGATTCAGCGTTTTGCATAATTTCTCACTTTGCTTCGAGCTATTGTTACTATAACATCTATTTTTACTTGGTACAGATGGGAAAATACAATGACGGCTTTTTTATTGGCGATAGATCAAGGCACTACAAGCTCGCGTGCCATTATTTTTAATCAATTAGGTCAACTTGTAGCAAAGCATCAAATTGAATTAACACAACAATACCCATCTGATGGGTGGGTTGAACAAAACCCTGAAGAAATATGGAATAATACATTAGCTTGTTGCAAGCAAGTTTTAATATCCGAACATATTTCTGCAAAAAATATACTTGCTGTTGGAATTACAAATCAACGTGAAACAACTCTTATTTGGGATAAAAAAACCGGCGAGTGCATATACCCCGCAATCGTTTGGCAAGATCGTCGCACTGCTGAAGCTTGCGAAAAACTTAAGCATGAAAAAATAAATAATGACATACAATCAAAAACTGGTTTATTGCTAGACCCTTATTTTTCTGCGAGCAAAATCGCTTGGATACTGAATAACATCCCACAAGCTAGAGTTCGAGCAGAGCGGGGTGAGTTAGCTTTTGGAACCGTAGATACTTTTTTATTATGGCAATTAACCAAAGGAAAAATACACGCAACTGATGCAACAAATGCATCACGAACATTATTATTTAATATACATACACAATGTTGGGATAATGATCTTTTAGCAGCATTTGATATTCCCAGCGCGCTTCTTCCTGAAGTTTTTGACAGTGCATCTAACTTTGGCTTTGTAGATAGCGATTTTTTAGGCTCTGACATCCCTATTACCGCCATGATAGGTGATCAGCAAGCTGCAACTGTGGGGCAAGCTTGTTTTTCTCCAGGGATGATTAAAGCAACTTATGGAACAGGTTGTTTCATGTTATTAAACACAGGTTCCAACTGTTTAGAATCAAAAAATAAATTATTATCAACTATTGCTTATCGAATAAAAGGTAAAGTCACTTACGGGTTAGAAGGTAGTATTTTTTCTGCTGGTGTTACTTTAAAATGGTTGCGTGATAGCTTAAATCTAATTACAAATATTTCAGATACTGCTGACATAGCTGGCAGTATAGAAGATTCTGCAGGCGTGTATTTTGTTCCTGCTTTTACTGGCTTAGGAGCTCCTTACTGGGATGCTGATGCACGAGGTGCATTGCTGGGGTTAACTCGCAACACGCGAGTTGAGCATATAGTACGAGCCGGTTTAGAAGCTGTCTGTTATCAAACACGCGACTTACTAACATGCATGAAATTAGATGGTATTGAGAACTTAACAACTTTACGTGTAGATGGGGGCATGGTTGTCAATGATTGGTTACTTCAATTTTTATCAAACATATTAGGAATAACAGTTCAACGGCCTAGCTGTATTGAAACTTCAGCCTTAGGCGCAGCTTTATTAGCAGGGCTACAAATAGGTCTTTATCAATCTTTAGAAGAAATTTCTTATTTATGGCAGGCTAATGCAAAATTTTCTTCTGAATTCTCGCACATTAAAGCAGACCAGCTCTACATCGGCTGGAAAAAAGCTGTAGAAAGGATTATTATTCATCGCTAGATGAATCTATAGCAACTAACAATATTTATTAGGAATAATAGAATATGAAAAAAAGCACTTTACTTATTTTAATGGCGAGTAGTTTTGCGATCTTAGGTATGCAAGCATCGATAGCAGGCAATAGACCTGGCGCGGTTACCTTCACGCCTGGAGTTGGCTATTATGCATTTTCTGCGAAACGTGATTTAAATAATACAGCTGTTTTACCGACTATAGGATTAGCTTATAATTTTGATGATCAGTGGGCGATTGAAGGTGCATATGGTCACGTCAATACTACCTATGATTCTAGTCGAACCGGCAGTGTCCTTGGTAATGTTTATACCGTTAGTGGTTTATACAGACTAGCTAAACATAATATGTTTGAACCCTACATTTCCGCCGGTGCTGGAGTTTTATATTTAAATCCCAATGGCAATAACCCCACTAATCAAGCCAATATTAATGTTGGTTTAGGATCACAAATATTCTTTGATGATTCAATCGCATTACGCGCTGAAGTTAAAGATCTTTATATGACCGCAGGCAACAAAAATGATGTGATGCTCAATTTCGGAGTAAGCTTCCTGATAGGTGGCCATGCAGACCACGTATCTTATAAGGGCGAAGATTTAATAGGTGATAAATAACATAGCTCTGTCTTCCCCGCGAAGGCGGGGA
>DHXK01000188.1:9308-15801 GCA_002413665.1 Legionellales bacterium UBA5158
TCCCCGCCTTCGCGGGGAAGACATAATATTTAGTAGGATTTTTTATTTCCTTTCTTTCATCTTTTTAAAACTGCGCTCAGTTAAGCCTGTATAAAGCTGCCTAGGCCTTGCTAATCGATAGGGATTGCTAATCATTTCATTCCATTGTGCGACCCATCCTATCGTTCTTGCTAAAGCAAAAATAACAGTGAACATATTAGTAGGAATTCCAATAGCACTGAGCGTAATACCCGAATAAAAATCTACATTAGGATATAATTTTCTTTCGATGAAATAAGGATCTTGAAGAGCAATTTTTTCTAATTCCATTGCAATTTTAAAGTATGGATCATCATGTGCTCCAACTGCCTCTAGCACTTCATGACAAGTTTCACGCATGACAGTTGCACGAGGATCAAAATTTTTGTAAACCCGATGTCCGAAACCCATCAATCTAAATTTATCATTTGGATCTTTTGCCTTTGCTATATATTTAGGTATATTCGATATGTCGCCAATTTCATGCAACATGTTAAGGGCAGCCTCATTCGCACCACCATGAGCAGGCCCCCATAATGCTGCGATACCTGCTGAGATGCACGCATAAGGATTTGCACCGGTTGAGCCCGCAAGGCGTACTGTCGAAGTAGAAGCATTTTGTTCATGATCGGCATGTAGAATTAAAATACGGTCCAATGCACGTGACACAACAGGATCCGGCAAATAATCTTCACATGATGTACTAAACATCATTTGTAAAAAATTTTCTGTATAAGACAAGTCATTCTGCGGAGGCATGAAAGGCTGACCTATAGTGTATTTATAACACATAGCAGCAATGGTCGGCATTTTTGCAATAAGTCGAAAGGCAGAAGTCGCACGATTTTCCGGATTTTTTATATCTAAAGTATCGTGATAAAAAGCAGAAAGTGCGCCAACCACACCAACCATGACAGCCATCGGATGAGCATCTCGTCGAAACCCATTGAAAAAATTACGCATTTGCTCATGGACCATGGTATGTCTATTGATAGTTTTACAAAATTCCTCATGTTGAGACTGGGAGGGTAACTCTCCGTTTAGTAACAAATAACAGACTTCAAGAAAATTAGATTGAGTCGCAAGATCATTTATTGTGTAACCTCTATGCAGAAGTACACCTTTATCACCATCGATGAAAGTTATTTTAGATTCGCAAGCTGCTGTCGCTGTAAAACCTGGATCATAAGTGAAATAACCATTTTTACCCAATGGCCCCACGTCAATGACGTCAGGACCTAAGGTTCCTGAAAGCACATCTAATTCAATTGTTTTATCGCCAATGATCAGTTTTGCTTTTTTTTGCGTCATAATTGATGCGTTCCTTGTGATAATGAGATTAACTATAAGAACTAGAAGGCATGTTGTCAAACTCCACTTAATTAGAATGTTTGATTTGCCTCTCATAGCTAGTTATAATTATTCAGCTTTTCGTTAATAGTTTCTAGTTGTGCTTTTTTGAAGCTATGCATATTAAACTCAAGGAAATATTGAGCTGTGAAAGATACCAGACCTAAGAACCTAAACCTTTTAACTATCCGATTTCCAATGCCTGCTATTATTTCTATTTTACACAGAATTTCAGGTGTTTTCTTATTCCTTATGATTCCGTTGATGTTATGGGTGTTGGAATATTCATTAGAAACACAAAACAATTTTCAGATCCTTCATGATAAACTCACATCTACCAGCGGCAAGATTATTATTTTGCTGTGCTTAGCTGCTTTCCTCTATCATTTTGTAGCTGGAATACGACATTTACTGATGGACATGGAGATAGGTGTAGAGCTTAAAAGCGGCAAATACTCTGCTATTTTAACATTAATTATTACATTTCTACTGACCGTTCTTGCAGGTATTTATTTATGGTGAAATCAGTTTTAGGTGTCAGTCATCAGGGATTAAGAGATTGGTTAATTCAAAGAGTATCAGCCATAGTCATGGCTATTTACAGTACCGGTCTTATTGCTTATTTCTTAGCACATCCTAATCTAGATTACGTTGATTGGCATATGTTGTTTAGCCATCCCTTGATGAAAGTTGCAAGTATATTGTTCATCACATGTTTATTGTTTCATGCCTGGGTAGGCATGTGGACGATATTCACGGACTATATAACGATTTTTATCTTAAGACTCATTTTGCAGATTTTAGTTTTTCTTAGTTTAGTCGCTAGCTTCTTCTGGGCGCTACAGATTTTATGGGGTGTTTAATTTTATGGATTCTGCAATGAACTTAGCTACGCAAACATTTGACGCCATTATTGTTGGCGGCGGTGGAGCAGGGCTGCGAGCTTCAATCGAGTTAGCTCAATCTGGCTTACATGTAGCTGTTATCTCCAAAGTTTTCCCCACTCGCTCGCATACAGTTTCTGCGCAAGGTGGCATTAACGCTGCCTTAGGAAACACTGATGGCAGTGATGATTGGCGCTGGCATATGTACGATACAATAATGGGATCCGATTTTTTAGGTGATCAAGACGCTATTGAATACATGTGTAAGAATGCTCCTCAATCCATTTATGAGCTTGAGCACATGGGATTGCCTTTCTCACGTTTGGAGGATGGTAAAATTTATCAAAGAGCTTTTGGCGGGCAAACACGCGACTTCGGTGGCGAATTAGTGCGCCGTACATGTTGTGCTGCCGATAGAACTGGACATGCCATGTTGCACACTATGTATCAAAAAAACATAGAAGTGAAAACTCAATTTTTTAATGAATGGTTTGCTATAGACCTGGTTAAAACTGAAGATGGCATCGCAGGCGTTATTGCCATGTGCATTGAAACAAGCGAAATTGTATTTTTAAAAGCCCGCGCCACTATTCTAGCAACCGGCGGAGCTGGACGAATTTTTCAATCCACCACTAATGCACATATCAATACGGGTGATGGTTTAGGGATGGCTCTACGTGCTGGTCTACCTTTACAAGATATGGAATTTTGGCAATTTCATCCTACTGGTATTGCCGGTGCCGGAACATTGATTACCGAAGGAGCTCGTGGTGAAGGTGGATATCTCATCAATAAAGATGGTGAACGATTCATGGAACGTTACGCTCCTCACTTAAAAGATTTATCTTGCCGTGATGTCGTAGCGCGATCTTCCACTATCGAGATTCGTGAAGGTCGTGGTTGCGGCCCTAAAGGGGACCATGTACTGCTTAAAATAGATCATTTGGGCGAACAAGTTATCAATGAACGCTTACCTGGAATACGAGACCTATCGATTACTTTTGCTGGTGTAGATCCGCTAAAAGATCCTATTCCCGTTGTTCCTACTTGCCATTATCTAATGGGTGGAATTCCCACTAATGTACATGGCCAAGCACTGACCATCGACGACGCTGGCAATGATAAAATTGTTGAGGGTTTGTACGCAGTGGGTGAATGCGCATGTGTTTCAGTGCATGGAGCAAACCGTTTAGGTGCTAACTCTTTACTTGATTTAATCGTTTTTGGGCGTGCAGCTGGCTTGCATGTTCAACAAGCCATACGTGAAGGTTTAGGATATAGAGAAGCTTCACCTGCTGAAATAGATGTTGCTTTAACACGATTCAATCATTGGAATAGCAATGAAAATGGTGAAAGTGTAGAACAGATTCGTGCTGCATTACAAAGAATCATGCAAGATGATTTTGGTGTGTTTCGTACTGCTGACAGCATGCAAGAAGGCTTTGAAAAACTAAAAAAACTGAAAGAACGTTTAAAGACTGCCTCTATTCAAGATAAAAGTAATTGTTTCAATACATCACGTATAGAAGCACTTGAGTTAGACAATCTTATGGCCAGTGCTTTAGCCACAGCTTATCTTGCTAATGAACGTACTGAAAGCCGCGGTGCTCATGCTCGGTATGATTATCCTGAACGAGATGATAATAACTGGCTCAAACATTCTATTTATTTTGCCGATGGACGAATTGCATTTCGTCCTATCAACATGAAGCCTCTAGAAGTGGCGCCCATCGAACTTACGGCTAGACACCAATAGGGGATTAGACATGCGTTTTTCTATCTATCGCTTTAACCCAGAAACAGACAGCAAACCCTATATGCAAAATTTTGATGTGGATGTCAAAGAGCATAGTTGTAATATGGTTCTGGATGCATTAATTGTTATTAAAAATATTGGCGATGATACACTAACTTTTCGACGTTCCTGTCGCGAAGGAGTTTGTGGCTCAGACGGCATGAATATGAATGGAAAAAATGGCTTGGCATGTGTCACTCATTTGTCATCCCTAAAAGAGCCAATCATAATTAGACCTTTGCCAGGATTACCCGTTGTGCGTGACTTGGTAGTCGATATGACACAGTTTTACCAACAGTTTGAAAAGGTTAAACCCTACTTACAAAACACTGACCAAGAGCCTGCCAAAGAGCGATTACAATCACCTGAAGATCGTGCTAAACTTGATGGTTTATACGAGTGCATACTCTGTGCATGTTGTTCGACTTCGTGCCCATCGTTTTGGTGGAATCCCGATAAATTTATAGGTCCTGCTGGTTTATTACAGGCTTATCGTTTTATCGCAGATACCCGTGATACAGCAACCCAAGCTCGCTTAGCTGATTTAGTAGATCCATTTAGCTTATTTAGATGCCGTGGCATTATGAATTGTGTGGATGTTTGTCCTAAAGGATTGAATCCAACAAAAGCTATTAACCACATAAAAGAGTTAATGTTAAAAGAATCAATATAACAATAAAATACTATTAACTTTTAATACACACTTTATAACATCAGCGTATTTTATTGAGTATGCTGATTTTTTATTTCCTAATAGATGGTTCACTCATGCCGACTAAAGAACAAACAATGCAAGAGTTATGGAAAGAGTCTTATCTTTCTGGTGGAAGCGATGCTTATCTAGATGAGCTTTATGAAAATTATTTACAAAATCCTAGTGATGTAACGCCTGAATGGCGTAACTACTTCGATGAGTTAAATAATAATTCCACATCGAGTCCTGATGTTTCACATGCTGATATTCGTGATTATTTTCTGCAATTAAGTAAACACTCTAATAACAATATTCAAGTTCAACCAAGTGACATAGCGCATATTCACAAACAAGAAAAAATTGTTAATTTAATTACTGCTTATCGAAGTTTCGGTCATTTACAAGCAAATATAGACCCTCTTGGTTTGTATAAAGGAATTGATAGTCCACAGTTACATTTATCGTTCTATGGATTTACAGAGACTGATCTCAAAACTATTTTTGATGTGGGCTCATTCGTCGAGTTGAAAAAAACATCTGCTACTTTACAAGAAATCTATGACACGTTGCGTAAAACCTACTGCAGTACTATCGGTATCGAGTACATGCATATCAACCAAACGGATGAAGTGCTCTGGCTACAAAAAAGAATGGAGCAAATTTGGCTTAACTTCAATCCTACCAAAGAAGAGAAATTACACCTTCTAGATCGATTGGTTGTTGCTGATGGTTTAGAAAAGTATCTTGGGTTCAAATATGTAGGACAAAAAAGATTCTCGTTAGAAGGTGGTGATAGCTTAATTCCTTTATTAGACACTATCGTAAATCATAGCGCTGAGTTAGGTATCAAGGAAGGCATTATCGGTATGGCGCATCGAGGTCGATTAAATGTCCTCGTGAATATTTTAGGTCAAGCCTCAGCAAAAGTTTTTGCTGGATTTGAAGGTAAGAATATCGATGAAAAAAATTCTGGCGATGTTAAATATCACATGGGATATTCAGCCGATGTGAAAACAAAAACGGGTTCAGTTCATCTTGCCTTAGCGTTTAATCCCTCTCATTTAGAAATTGTATCTCCTGTCGTTCAAGGTTCAGTACGATCAAGACAACGCCGCAGACGTGATACGACAAAAAAATTAGTGATGCCTTTACAAATACATGGTGACGCTGCATTTGCAGGTCAAGGTGTGGTCGCTGAAACATTTAATATGTCACAAGCTCGCTGGTTTTGTGTAGGTGGATCCATCCATATTGTTATCAACAATCAAGTGGGATTCACTATTAGCAATCCCAAAGATTCGCGTTCAACACTCTATTGCACTGATATTGCAAAAATGGTGCAAGCACCGGTATTACACGTGAATGCTAATGATCCTGAAGCGATATTGTTTGTTGCAAAGCTCGCTGTTGATTATCGCAATCAGTTTAAAAAAGACATTGTTATCGATATGGTTTGCTATCGTCGTCACGGGCATAACGAAGCAGATGAACCTGCTGCAACACAACCTGTCATGTACAAAATTATCAAAAGTCTTGCACCTGCTTGCACCTTATATGCAAAAAAATTAATTATAGAAGGTGTGATTGATGATAAAAAAGAACAAGAGCTAGCAGATGCTTATCGCAAAGAATTAGATGCAGGTGTCAGTGTAGTGGATACCGTTCATGATAAAGATGCCTATGAATATGCGGTATCATGGGAACCTTTCATAGATAAAGAATGGAATATTACTGCTAACACAGGCTTTTCAC
>DHXK01000267.1 GCA_002413665.1 Legionellales bacterium UBA5158
CAAATTGTGTGATCACGCTCACCTTGGTAGGTACGGATAGTCATACAACAATGATTAATGGTCTTGGTGTATTAGGGTGGGGAGTCGGCGGTATCGAAGCAGAAGCTGCCATGTTAGGACAACCTATTTCCATGCTGATTCCTGAAGTGATTGGAGTAAAGCTGATAGGGCGATTGCAAGAAGGAATTACAGCAACTGATTTAGTTCTTTCTGTTACCCATCTCTTGCGTAATAAAGGCGTGGTAGGTAAGTTTGTTGAGTTTTTTGGCGAAGGACTACATGATTTATCCATTGCAGATCGAGCTACCATTGGTAATATGTCGCCTGAATATGGTGCGACCTGTGGTTTTTTTCCAATTGATAATGCGACACTCAATTATTTACGTTTAACCGGCAGAGATGAGCAAACCATTGCTCTTGTTGACGCGTACGCAAAAACACAGGGGCTATGGCATGATCCTAATCAAGCAGACCCTATTTTTACAGAAATTCTTACACTAGATTTATCAACAATTCGACCTTGTATTGCCGGTCCAAAACGTCCACAAGATCAAGTGGAATTGTCAAACCTCACAAATATTGTCGATAAATTTCTCATTGAAAACAAACGTAGCGAAGAAAAGAAAAAAGCATTTAATACGGATGCGAATTATGAGTTGCATCATGGTGACGTTGTGATTGCTGCAATTACCAGTTGCACCAATACCTCTAACCCCAATGTATTGGTTGCTGCTGGATTATTAGCAAAAAAAGCGGTTGAAAAAGGGTTGACTCGAAAGCCATGGGTCAAAACTTCATTTGCACCAGGGTCTCAGGTTGTCACTCGTTATTTAGAAAAAACCAACTTACAAAAATATCTGAATGAAATAGGATTTACATTGGTAGGATATGGATGCACAACCTGCATCGGGAATTCTGGTCCTCTTCCTGAATCTGTTGAAAAAACAATTATCGAAAATGATTTAATTGTTTCTGCCGTATTGTCAGGCAATCGTAATTTTGAAGGACGTATACATCCGCTTGTTAAAGCTAATTGGCTTGCATCACCGCCGCTCGTGGTTGCGTTTGCTATTGCAGGGACTACTTTGATTGATTTAACAAAAGACTCTCTTGGTAATGATCAAGCAGGTAATCCTGTTTATTTAAAAGATTTATGGCCAACGAATGCTGAAATCGCTCATGAAGTAGCACAGATTACTGGCGAAATGTTTAATGAGGCTTATGCAAATATATTTACTGGAACAGATGAATGGCGAAGCATGAAAATTTCCGAATCACATACGTATGAGTGGCAGACTGATTCGACGTATATCCAGCATCCGCCATTTTTTGATGATATGGAAGTGACTCCAGAAAAAATTACAGATATTAAAGGTGCGAGAATTTTAGCATTGTTTGGAGACAGCATTACCACAGATCATATTTCACCCGCAGGTTCTATTAAGCCTGATAGCCCCGCAGGAAAATATTTACAATCCAAGGGTGTAGCAATCAAAGACTTTAATTCTTATGGGTCACGTCGTGGTAACCACGATGTCATGGTGCGAGGAACGTTCGCTAACATTCGCATCAGAAATGAAATACTTTCTGGTGTTGAAGGAGGATTTACAAAGCATATTCCTAGTGGTGAAATGTTATCTATATATGATGCTGCGATGCTTTATAAAGCTGAACGCGTACCATTAGTTGTGATTGCTGGAAAAGAATATGGGTCCGGTTCTTCACGTGATTGGGCGGCAAAAGGGCCTAAACTTCAGGGTGTGACGGCGGTAATTGCTGAAAGCTTTGAGCGAATTCATCGCTCAAATTTGATTGGCATGGGAATTCTACCGCTCCAATTTCCTGAGGGTGTCACACGCAAAACATTAAAACTCACGGGCTCTGAATTAATTGATATTATCGAATTTGCAGATGAGATGAAACCACGCATGCCGATAAAAGCTGTTATCCATAGAGAAGACGAGTCTTGTGTCGAAGTTAAGATGATTTCGCGTATTGATACGTTGAATGAATTGGATTACTACAAACACGGTGGGATTTTGCAGTATGTATTAAGAAATATGTTAACGACGTAATCTTATTAATTTGAACGAGGACGACTAACAGTGCTTATAAAAAGTCAAATAAGGTATTTTTGAAAAAATTCCTTAATTAAATTTGTGTCTAAACTTTTTGAACAATAAGCGATATAGTTATCAGGTCGAATAATAAAAATAGCATTATTTTTCACGCCATATCGGTTATGAATAGCAGTATTTACATCGATTATATTATTTTTAAAATCTTTTAATTTTTGAGTTGAAATAATATGAGTTTTAATCAAATTCAGGTAGGTTTTGTTCAGCCATTCCTGGGTTTCTTTT
Organism: Legionellales bacterium UBA5158; assembly: GCA_002413665.1. Classification (GTDB taxonomy): domain Bacteria; phylum Pseudomonadota; class Gammaproteobacteria; order DSM-16500; family DSM-16500; genus UBA5158. The sequence goes on from DHXK01000267.1 coordinate 2,364, forward strand.
ATTTTTTCTATGGTTTCGCTAGATACTGATAAGCCAGTAAACAATAAAACATTATGTTGTGTATTTCGTAAATAATCATAAAGCCGTGTTGATTGATCAATACACACACCCGGCGCTCGCTTACCTTGCCGCGGTGACTTTGCGCTGACATATTCATGATAATCAATCACAGGACTATTTTTGTATCGAATATCAAGTTGTTCAATTTGATTAATTATTTTTCGTTCTAGTTTTTTATCGTGTGAAATTTTATCGCAGAATTGATGTAATTTAGTTGAAAATATTTTGTCAAATAAAGACATATTTGTGAGTTGTTCGGTTTGCTTAACGACTTTACATATTACTGGATACCGCTCAGATTGATAGCTATCAAGTAAAGATAATTTCGCTTTACCCTTAATGACAAGAGCAAGTTTCCAAGCGAGATTATATGCATCCTGCATTCCAGTATTCATTCCTTGACCACCTACAGGGGAATGAGTATGTGCAGCATCGCCGGCCAAGAATGTTAAGCGATCACGCATGTGATCTATTATATTACTGTGTATCCAGAAAGGTGAAATCCACGAAACATTATCAGCAGTATATTCGTCGTGGGAGCGTTCTCGAATAATATCGTTGATATCATGAGAATATAATGTTTTTCTTGCACTTTCTTGATATACATTAGCAGTTATACGATATTTTTTAGATCCAAAGGGAGCAATGGCAAGTATTGTTCCTTTATCAGGAAATACCGTTCCTTTATCAAAAAACACATGAATTTCATCCGATGATAGAAAGGATGACATTTCTGCATCTGCTACCAAGAATTGTTCCGATAAATCATGGCCTGGAAATAAAAATTCACCTGTTGAACGAACCGTACTACTTACACCACCACAGCCAATTAACCAATCACTAGTTATAGTTTCTGTTTTACCATCGGGATGTTTTATTGTAGAAACGACTTTATTTTCTTCTTGAATAGCCTCAACAAATTCTAATGGCCTTTCTACATGACTTTTTAATTCTTTTAAATATGTATTTAATATTTTCTCCGTTTCACTTTGCGGCAACATCAAAATAAATGGGTAAGTAGAACCGATTTGATCCAATGGAATTTTAAGTAAATGGTTGCCACCGGCATACAAATTAATTGCATTACACTTATGGCCTGCAATGAGAAATCGATTAACAATGCCTAGATGATCTAATATTTCAATGGTTCTTGTTTGTATCCATGTTGCATTCGAGCATGATGTTTGTTCGGATTTTTTATCAATAATTCGAAATTTAATACCATGACGAGCTAATTCACATGCCATCAACAATCCGGTAGGCCCTGCACCAACAATAAGTACTGGTATGTGATCGCTCATGTTGACCGCCTTTGATTTAATGTTGATCTTTCTCGTCAAAACCCAATTTAAAACCAAGAATTAAAACACCAAGCTAAGAAGTACCTATTAAAACATAATTTTTATTTGGTAGGCTAATTGATTTCATTTATGTAATTATCACTAGCAATTTTCAAAATTCGCTTCATATTATGTAGATAAGGAATTTCTTCTTGTATCAATAAGACGTTAGCATAAGGATCATGCAACATGAGTGAGAGTGACTTCGCAATGCTCAATGAGAATCCCAGCACGGATCAAGTAGCAAATGTTTTAAAATGGGTTCTTTTATTTACCGCAATCATTTGTTTTGCTGTTGTCATTTGGGGAACATTCAAGACTTATCAATTAGCACCGCCATTACCCGAAGATTTTGTCACCTCTTCAGGTCAGGTTATCATGACACAAGATGACATCGTGTCGGGAAAAGCTGGTTTTCAACGCGCTGATCTGATGGACTATGGCAGTTTGTATGGTATGGGTTCTTATTTTGGTGAGGATTATACCGCAAAATATTTGGTACGTTTAGGTCGTCTTACTGAAGATGAAATGGCTCATCAACGTTTTGGTAAATCTTTCTCGGAACTTGCTGAAGGAGACCAATATGTTGTTCGTAAAAATATGCAGCAATCTTTACATCAAATTGATCTCGGTGGTGACCGCGCAACACTATCGGATGCTGTCAGTAAATCAGTTATGCAACTTCAATCGGAGATATCTCAATCTCTTCTTAAGCATGATTTTGAAAAAGGTTATACCAAGGCATACAGCTTAGATAATCAAAGCGCATTACAAACAGCCGATTTTCTTATTTATTCGTCTCTTACTACCATCGTACATCGACCCGGAAAAGATTTTTCTTACACCAATAACTGGCCATATGAACCCACAATGGGTAACGTGCCGACTCCAAATACATTTTATTGGACATGGATATCATTTTGTTTTGTATTTTTTGGTTTTGGTGCAGTGTTATATATTTATCATCGATACCTTAGTGGAGTTGATGATGGTGCTCGTACTCCTTTGTTATTGGGATTTAAACCTCTCACACCCAGTCAAATAAAAGTGGGACAGTATTTTGTTTTTGTGGCTTTAGTGTTATTAGCACAAATTGTTGTCGGTGTGATGATGGCGCACTATTATTCAGAGCGAACTGGGTTTTATGGTATTAACATTGATGCTTGGTTGCCGTTTAATTTTCTGCGTGATGTACATACGCAAACTCCTATCGTTTGGATAGGAATGTCTTGGATTAGTGCCGCGATTTTTCTTTCACCCATAATTAGTGGTAAAGAAGCTAGATGGCAGGGATTTTTGGTTGATCTCTTATTTTGGGTAACTCTCTTTGTGGTTGTTGGTGCCATCGTGGGTGACTACCTAGGTATCATGGGATTGACAGGAAAGGCTTGGTTTTGGGTTGGGAACCAAGGGCTCTCGTATATTCAACTTGGGCGATTGTGGCAAATTGGTTTTTGTGTAGGACTTTTTCTTTGGAGTTTTATTGTTTTCCGAGGAATGTGGCCGACCTTAGAACGTTTAAAAAAGGCGACTATTGAGTTTTGGACAGGGCGAATTAGATTAGAGCATCTCTTTTGGGCAAGCACCATGAATGTTGCGGTATTATATTGTTTTGGAATGATACCGCTAACCGGCATTGAAAAATCTTTTACGATTACCGATTTTTGGCGTTGGTGGGTCGTACATCTATGGGTAGAGCAATCGTTTGAGTTTTTTGCTGCATGCGCCACGGCTTATATTTTAATGGGAACAGGATTGGTTTCTCGGAGCCTTGCTGAACGTACAGTATTATTTGAAACAATTCTTATTTTCTTAGGTGGTGTTATCGGCACAGGCCATCATTGGTATTGGACTGGTGGACCTGATATGTGGGTACCACTTGGAAGTATGTTTTCATTTATTGAAGTTCTACCCATTGCGCTTCTTATTATTGATGCAATTGAGCATCGCCAACTTATCAAAAAGCAGGGAATTTTTACTTATAACTTAGCTTATCTTTATATTCTTGGGGCTGCATTTTGGAACTTTGTAGGCGCTGGTGTGTTCGGTGGCGGAACTCTTAATGCACCACTCATTAATTATTATGAACACGGAACTTTTTTGACCTTGAATCATGCGCATACTGCATTGTTCGGTGCATTCGGATTGCTTGCTCTTGGATTAATTTATTTTTGTTTACGTTATGCCGCAAGCGACAAAACACTTTGGAGTGATCGTCTAGGTATTTGGGCATTTTGGCTTTATAACGCTGGGCTTGTGTTATGGATTGTTCTAAATTTCTTTCCTATTGGTTGGTCACAGTTGATGGATGTTTATGAACATGGTTTAGCGCACGCGCGGAGTCTTGAGTTTTATAACACAACGTTGCTTTGGCAATGGTTGCGTTTACCGGGTGATGTGGTATTTGCTCTTGGGGCGGCTCTAATGGCATATGATTTTATTATCAAGCTGCGTCCGTTTTTCCCAAGATTGATGAGAGCCAATATCCTTGAAGATCAGCCTGCTATATGAGGGCAGAGTATGCATCAGGATAATGATTTTCGGAAGACTGATTAGTCAACCAAAGATAAATTAAGGAATAGAGTATTATCTATGCCTAACCTTTATACGATCGGACACTCGACACATACTCTGCAAGAATTTCTAGATATATTACACGCACATCAAATTACGCACATAGTTGATGTGCGTACAATACCAAAATCTAGGTACGTGCCATGGTTTAATGACAAGGAATTTAAAGCATCGCTTCGTAAAGAAAAAATCGCTTATACACATATGTCAAAACTAGGCGGTTTACGTCGAACGACTAAAAATTCCATTAATATGGGATGGCGAAATACAAGTTTTCGTGGTTATGCAGATTACATGCAAACGGCTGAATTTTTCGAAGGATTGAAGGCATTAAACAACTTAATAAAAAAGAGTCATAGGGTCGCCATCATGTGTGCTGAGGCTGTGCCATGGCGATGTCATCGATCTCTTATTGCGGATGCAGAAATAGCTCGGCATTTTATTGTTTATGAAATTATGAGTAAAACCTCCATTCATCCTCATAAATTGACTGACTTCGCTGTGATTAATAGAAAAAAACGACCCATTCAAATTTATTATCCAAAGATAATTGGTCATGAGGAACGTTAAAAAACTACGCCATTAATCTTTCTTTATTTTATGTAGAGAGTAATTAGATGGTCCATTTATCACTTCACCTTCTCCCGTAAAACGAGAACCATGGGCGGGGCAATCCCATGTTTTTTCGCTTGAATTCCAGCGGACTATAGATTTCAAATGAGGACAAATTGCCGAACATTCATGAAGCACACCATTGCTATCTCGATATGCTGCGACTTTCGAAATACCTCTCCTAATAACTGCACCTTCGCCAGATTTAATTTTGTCAACATCGGATATATTCTCAGGTGTAAAATATTTTAAATAGGTAAGAACAGAGAGAAGATTAATTCTAGTAAAATTTTTCCAGGCTTTTAACGATTTTCTAGAAGGTTCGAAAACGTTCTTCCATTCATTTTTCTTATTTAAAATCAAATCAGAAATCAAAATTCCAGCAATAGTACCGTGTGTTAAACCATTTCCAGAATCACCTGTTGCGATAAAACAATTCTCTTCATCTAATGGATTGTGACCGATAAAAGCCAAATAATCTATCGGTTCAATTATTTGACCTGACCAATGATCTACAATTTTAATTGCCTGTGGAAAAAATTCTTTTGTCCAAGTCTCAACACGATTGAAACATTCTTCGTATGAATGAGGAGGTTTGCCAGTGCGATGGTCTTCGCCTCCGGTAATAAGTAAATCACAGGGTTCATTGTTGTGTTCATAATTTCCTGAATGAATTCTTACATAATGATATGGGTTTGCTGTATCCCAATAGAGTGCCGTTTGTAATGAATTTTTTGGAATTAAGGAAGCAATAGCATAGGTTCTGTTAGCTCCTTGTTTGGTATGAATAATAACTCTATTGTTAACTGGAACATTAGTCGCTACAACTAAATTATCTGCAGTAATAGTCGCTCCTGTATTTGTATAAATTCGAACTGGTTTTCCTTTCTCGAATTTTTTGGCATGAGTGTTTTCAAAAATCTTTCCGCCTTTAGCTACGATAATTTTTGCAAGTTGCTCAAGATACTTCATGGGATGAAATTGGGCTTGTTCCGGAAACATAATAGATGTTCCCATATTAAAAGTATTTTCTGGTGGTACTGTCAGTAGTTGTGGTGATAAACCTAACTTTTGAGTAGTGTCTAATTCTTTTTTTAAATTTTCAATAGATGTTTCTTTATCTAGAAAAAGATAACCATTCACTCTTAAAAATTCACAATCAATTTTTTCTTTTTGACTCGTTTCTTCGATGAAGCGAATGGCTGCCGCATGACTTTGTGCAGCAAGTCGAGCAACATCTTCTCCATGCATTTGTTCAATTACATAATAACGATCATCTAATATATTTGTTAAATGAGCGGTCGTTCGCCCTGATTCGCCACTCGCGATTTTTCCATCGTCTATGACGATAACTGATTTACCTTCGCAAATGAGACGATAAGCTGTTGTTAATCCTGATATGCCAGCACCAACTATACAAACTTCAGTCGTTACATCTTGATTGAGCTGTGGGTATTCTGGACGATCAATATTTTTAAACCAAGGAGATACATTAATACCCGAGGTGTCTTTGCCAATTTCCATGGTCTAGTGCTCCAATTAGAGTTAACTGTCCTTGATTATATTTATAATAACACGCAATTCTTGAATTAATTTCACCAATGATAACTGATACCTGTACAAGCTTTTTAATAAAACATTAAGCATGACCAATCGGTGCACATAAGTGTAATAGTTAAATGAAATTATCAACGATGTAGATATTCTCAAGCATCAAAAAAGCGTATTATTAATATCCATATTACATTTATTTAATCGAATGATTCCTGAATCTAATTCAACATGTTCGATAGTTAATTTAGGGCTTTTTTTTAGCTAAAATTTTGTTAGCTTTAGCATCAATTTTTGCTTTAGCAGAGTCACTCAGTTTACCTTTTTTTTGCATTTCTGATGCTCTAGCTTTTGCATTTGCTGCATGTTTTCGATCCGGCATAGGATATTTTTTTTCTGCAGGCAAACCATATTCATTCTTTGGAATTTTTTTTCTTTTTATAGCTGTTAATTTTGTCATGATTGCTTCTCCAATAGTAAGCTAGCTCATTTGCACGTCTTTTATAGAGAACAAATATTACTGAAATTAAATGTGTTAATATTGCAATGATCACATGCACTGGCTGATTTTGAAGTGGTGAATAGAAAAAAAGACCCATCCAAATTTACTATCCGAAGACAATCAAATCATAATAAATTTCAAAGTAGATCTTGAGCAGGCATGCATTTTGAAATAGCACCTATTTTTAATGAG
>DHXK01000001.1:0-5154 GCA_002413665.1 Legionellales bacterium UBA5158
GGTTTATCAAGCAGCAAGAAATCATAACACAAAACGATGGTCAAAAGAGAGTCGCAATTGGTCACTGCCAAGTACAGTGACATTAAATCTCAACAGGAAAATAAATTTAGAAAAACAGGAGAATGATAAGAAAATAGGATTAATGCATTAAAAATTTAGGCGACAACTTCTTTGACAAATACCGAGGTAGTCATATCACTTTTATTTCAGAAAAGCAGTTATCTGAATTTCAAGATGATTTACGTAGGCGTGATATTTTTTCTGCCATTGAGATTCTTAAGAAAGTTAATTTTATATATGAGCATGAAAAAAAAGAATGTATTAAGACTTTGTTAAATATCTGGCATGAACAAAATATAGTTTTCGAATCATGTTTATTTCATCAAGTCGGATGCCTCGCTGATAACATAGTAAATTATAAATTTGAGCAAATATGGACTCTGGATGGACCGAATGCTACGCCGCTATCATTAATGAGTGAAGCATTTACCTATGAGGGCATCAAAAAAGCAATAAAAGATAAAGTGGATCGCAAGATTTTTGAAAAAGGTTACGCTGAAGGCAGAAGTTCAGCTTTACAAGAACTTCATTTCTTGAAAGCAAAGCCCGCAACTGAAAAACCTGAGGCGAGATTGAGAGAGGATGCTCCTGCATTTAATAATAAGCCATGAACATGGTATAGCGTTTAATTATATAAACTTTCTTTTCGCCTCTCCCACAAGGGGAGAGGCGAAAAGAGCCGGGTTTAGAAAAAAGTATCTTATAATTTAAAACTCTCTTCGTAATATCTTGATGATTCTAAGCTATAGCATTTGCACTATTTAAATCAGCACCTTCAGCAATAAATTTATTAAAAACTGTTATCTCGGGGCTCTGGTCATTCCATCGACCTATATGAAAATTACGTGCTTCACGTAACATTTTTGCTAAAAATCTACCTGCAAACTTTGTGACGAAGATCAGCTCAGGGTAGGTTGGACGCGAGATCGGCTTGTGCAAAACCTCGATTAGTAACTACGCTCAACCACAAATTCTGCTAGGTCATATAATGCATTGCGGTAAGGTGATTCAGGCATATGAGCTAGGGATGAATTAGCTTTTTTTGCGTGCTGTTTTGCAGCATTGGCGGTGTACGTAATAGCGCCAGTGGACTCTATAATTTGAAGTATAGAATCAAGTTCTTCGCTCGAACCGGTTTCTATAGACTTGCGTATGAGAGCAATTTCGGCAGGTGTGCCTTTTTTCATGGCATAAATTAAGGGCAGGGTGGGTTTTCCTTCTGCCAAATCATTACCTACATTTTTGCCCATTTGTTCAACTGAGGCATTGTAATCTAATGCATCATCGATTAGTTGGTAAGCAATGCCTAGATTCATTCCATAGGCCTGCATGGCATCTAACTGCGTTGAAGAGCTCTGAGCAACAGCAGGCCCTAATTGTGCACCTACCTCAAATAATTTCCCTGTTTTACGTTCTATCACAGCAAAATAGGCATTTTCTGTTGTGTCAGGGTCATGACAATTCACTAGCTGCAAAACTTCACCTTCGGCTATTAAGTTTGTGGCATCGGCAAAAATATTCATCACTTTGAGGTTTTGCAACTTCACAATGAGCTGAAATGCTCTGGAATAAATGAAATCCCCTACCAGAACACTGGCTTCGTTTCCCCAAATAGTATGAGCAGTAGGATTGCCGCGCCTTAAAGAAGAGTTATCTACGACATCATCATGTAATAAAGTGGCTGTGTGTATAAGCTCAATGGCGGAGGCCAGAGTGATATGTTGTTTTCCCTGATGATCGGCCGCGCGCGCACTTAATAGCACTAATAACGGTCGTATACGCTTGCCACCGGCAGCAAGAACATACTCAATAAGTTGATTAATAAGGGGAATTGGTGATTGAAGTTCAGTCGTAAGAAACTTATCCGTGGCTTCTAGATCAGCTAGCACCAGTGAGCGTATTGAATCTAATGGCATTGGTGTGCAATTCCCTTCAAAATTATTATCTTAATGCCACGAATCCTATTAGGCTGGCCGGTCGCCTGTCAAGCGCTTAAAGAGAAATATAGCATCAGTTCTTGCACAGTTTACTAAGAATCACTATAATGCGTCTCCTAAAAGAAGAACATAGAAAAATAGTTAACTGGAGTTATAAATATGTATGCAGTCATTTTAAGCGGTGGTAAGCAACACCGTGTAATAGAAGGTCAAACGTTGAAGCTAGAAAAATTGATAGCCGATGAAGGCACTGATTTCAATTTTGAACAGGTTTTAATGATAGCAAATGGTGATGATATCCAAGTCGGCAAGCCTTATTTAACAGGCTGCAAAGTAGTGGCTTCCATCGTAAGTCACGGCCGTCACGATAAGATTCGTATCGTGAAATTTAGACGCCGTAAGCATCATAAGAAATCCATGGGCCATAGACAGTATTACACTGAAGTTAAAATCACTCAGATTTTAGCGGGTTAATAACAAAAATTGGTCATAGCATGATTTTTAATTATGCTACATAAGTAAGTACGTTTTTTGGCAGAGGATTTTCAAAATGGCACATAAAAAAGCCGGTGGTAGTACGCGTAACGGGCGCGATTCAAACCCTAAATATTTAGGTGTTAAGCGTTATGGTGGTCAAGTTATTAATGCTGGCACTATTATTATTCGCCAACGCGGTACACAGTTTCACCCAGGCCGTAATGTAGGCATTGGTAAAGATCACACACTTTACGCTTTAAAAACTGGCGCAGTTGTATTTGGGGTGAAAGGTCCTAAAAGCAGACGTTGCGTGAGTATTGATCCTACTGTAGTGGAAGCTGTAGCATAATTTTTTATGTTGCTCTTTATATTAAAAGCCTCGCGATGACGGGGCTTTTTTTTTGGTAGATAGTTTAAATTTGTAGATGGTTTAAAAGAGGGTACCCCACCCCTCATCCGCCCTCCGGGCACCTTCTCCCACAAGGGGAGAAGGAAATCGGTCATGGCTTTATAGAGACTTATGTATGAAATTTATTGATGAAGCAAAAATAAAAGTAGAAGCAGGTAACGGCGGCAATGGTTGTTGTAGTTTTCTGCGATTAAAATTCATGCCTGAAGGTGGACCTGATGGTGGTAATGGTGGTGATGGTGGATCTGTTTTTTTACGAGCAGATGAAGGTGTCAATACGTTAGTGGATTATCGATTTACGCGTTTCCACAAAGCTGTCAATGGTGAGAAGGGTAGAGGTCGTGATTGCTCGGGTAAAGCCGGTGAAGACATGTACTTGCGTGTTCCTGTAGGAACCATGGTTTATGACGAAGATACCGAAGAATTGATTGCTGATTTAACTGAAAATGGTCAAGTAGCATGTGTTGCTCAAGGTGGCCGACATGGAATAGGTAATGCACGCTTTAAAAGCAGTGTGAATCGATCACCTACGCGAACTATTCCCGGGACCCCTGGGGAAAGAAGAAATTTACGTCTTGAATTAAAAGTACTGGCGGATGTGGGTTTAGTGGGTATGCCTAACGCTGGCAAATCTACCTTAATTCAAGCAGTCTCTGCCGCTAGGCCTAAGGTTGCTGATTATCCTTTTACGACCTTACATCCTAATTTAGGAGTGGTACGGGTAGGTCAGCATCAGAGTTTTGTCATTGCAGATATTCCGGGTCTGATAGAAGGCGCGGCAGAAGGCGCAGGGCTAGGCATCCAATTTTTAAAGCATATTTCTCGCACTTTATTACTATTTCATATGTTAGATATCTTGCCTATGGATGAAGGTGATCCGGTTGAACAATTTCAAGCCATCACTAAAGAATTAGAAAAATATAGCTCAGAGCTTTTGGCAAAAGAGCGTTGGTTAATTCTTAATAAAGTGGATTTATTGCCTGAAGATGAAGCAAAAGCTCGCTGTGAAGATATTATAAAACGATTAAATTGGACTGGAAAAGTGTTCACTATCTCAGGTCTAGCTCATCAGGGAACAGAAGATTTAATGCGAGCCGCAATGGCGCAATTAGAATTAATGAAAATAGAGAGAGATGAAGCACCGTTATTTCCGGATGATATTATCTAGTATTGTTCGTAAAAAATAAAAATGAAATAGCTGAATAAGGTGAGAACCATTTATAAAATGGTTTCTTGCCTGCTATGGGAGAATAATGTTGTTGGTGAAAGAGAAATAAATATTTAGATAAACACTCCCCCTTGATAGGGAAAGTGTTTAGATGTAATTACTTAGCTTTTGCTTTACTTTTTGCCGCTTTCGCAGCCTTTGGTGATTTTGCAGCTTTAATAGCTTTAGATGTTTTAGCAGCTTTAGGTGCTTTTGTAACTTTTGCTTTAGCAACTGGGGCTGTGTCAGACATAGCTTTAATGTGCATGCTTAAACGACTTTTATGACGAGCCGCTTTATTTTTGTGAAGCAAGCCTTTGCTAGACATGCGATCTATGATGGGAACAGCTGTTTTGTAGGATTCTTCAGCCAGCGTTTTGTCACCATCAGAAACTGCGGTGTAAACCTTTTTCATATAGGTGCGCACCATAGAGCGTAAGCTCGCATTGTGTTGTCTGTGTTGTTCAGCTTGACGAGCACGTTTTTTCGCTTGTGCAGTATTAGCCAAGGTATTCCTCCAAAATCTTATGTTAGTGTTTCACCTACGAAGAACAGGTTTTATCTGATAAAACAGGTAAAAAGGCTGAGATCGCGCGGTTTCGTATCCAATAAAGGGTGCTAATATGCCTGCTTATGGTGGGGATGTCAATAAAGCCTTCTAGATTAAAATGAATGATTAATGATTATCATTTTTTGAACACCTTAAGAAGTGTCCATGTATTTTCTTTATGTTAATATGGGGTTCTTTTAATTTTCGCGTAAATTCCAGTATGAGCAAAAGTTTATTTAAATCCACCTCTACCGTGGTCAGCATGACTATGATTTCGCGTGTCTTTGGTTTCATTCGAGATATGGTCACAGCACAACTCTTCGGAGCAGGTGTGCTTTCTGACGCTTTTTTAGTGGCATTCCGCATTCCAAATTTTATGCGACGGTTATTTGCCGAAGGCTCTTTTTCACAAGCGTTCGTGCCTGTCTTATCAGAATATCAAAAACAAAAATCACCCGCTGAGATTCAGAATTTCATAAACTCTATGGCGGGAACGTTGGGCGCGGTTTTGCTT
>DHXK01000001.1:5276-13904 GCA_002413665.1 Legionellales bacterium UBA5158
TGCTTATTGTTACTTTCTTTGGAATCTTGTTAGCGCCACTAATTATTAGAATTTTTGCACCCGGTTTTGAAGTCGGCGGTCCGCGTTATGATTTAGCCGTTATGATGTTAAGGATTACTTTTCCTTATCTTATGCTGATTTCGTTAACCGCTTTTTCGGGGGCCATTCTCAATACTTATAGCCGATTTTGGGTGGCCGCATTTACTCCTGTCTTTTTAAATATCTCTATGATCGCCTGCGCATTGCTGTTAGCGCCTCATTTAAAAATACCTATAGTAGGGCTCGCTTGGGGAGTCTTGATTGCAGGCGTCGTGCAGCTGCTCTTCCAATGGCCTTTTTTAATGAACTTGGGACTGTTACCCAAGCCAAAAATAAATTTTCGTGATGCGGGTGTTACTAAGGTTCTAAAGTTAATGGTGCCTGCTTTATTTGGGGTATCTGTTTCGCAAGTTAATCTCTTATTGGATACATTATTTGCTTCATTTTTAATGATAGGTAGCGTGTCTTGGTTATATTTTTCTGATCGCTTAATGGAATTTCCGCTGGGTGTTTTTGGGGTGGCAATTTCTACTGTTATTTTGCCTCATCTCTCACGTCATCATGCCAGTCAATCGGCAGAAGAGTTTTCTTTAACCCTGGATTGGGCATTGCGGTGTGTGCTTTTAGTGGGATTGCCTGCAGGTGTTGTATTCGCACTGATGTCAGGGCCCTTGTTGAGTACGTTATTACAATATGGTCATTTTAATGGTGAGTCCGTTATGATGGCGCGCAAAAGTCTTTCAGCATTTGCAATTGGTATCGTCCCGTTTATGTTAATCAAAGTATTAGCGGCAGGATTTTATGCCAAACAAGATATGGGAACACCCGTGCGCATAGGCATATTAGCGATGATTGCAAATATGGTGTTTAATCTTATTTTGATATGGCCGCTTAAACATGCAGGTATAGCGCTCGCGACTTCCCTGGCTGCTGTTTTAAATTCAGGGTTTTTATTTTATTTTTTGCAGAAACAAAAAATTTATCAACCCCGAGATGGGTGGAGATATTTTGCATTTCGGTTGTTTTTTGCCAATGTTGTCTTGGGAATTTGGTTATGGGTAGGGACTGCTGATATACGTATATGGATTACCCAAAATGCCTGGTGGCGTGCGGAACATCTAGCCGGAATGTTGGTTTCTGCTGTTGTTATTTATTTTGTAGCGCTGGCACTGGCGGGGGTTAGGCCGCGACATCTTTTGATGCCGCAGATGAAGCTGGTTGTAGATTAAGAAGGCCCTTCAGTTTCGTAAGTTTGTCCAGGAGTTGGAGCTGCGGGCTGAACACCCTTAGGAATAGCGACTTTCATATCCTCATGCAGCCTTTCAAACTGGCTAGCTAGATTTAGTTCTGCAGGTTCTATCTCTTTGATTTTGGGCTCTAGCAACTTTATACCAGCTTTTACTGATTCTTTTATCTCGGTATTGACCTTCAACGACGAATCAATATGCGCATTATTTTTAACATCTATCATTAATTTTTTTAAATTCCTGTAATAGGCATCTAATTCATCTAAGGACTTGTTTAATTTGAAAAAATCAGTTTCTAAGGGTGTAGCGCGGGCTTTAAAAGCGAGTAACTCAGCATTAAGTTTAGCTTTAGCGGGTGCTGCTGTTTGAGCGTCTATCTCTTTCATTAAGGCTGCTAAATCTTTTTGTATGACATTACTCCATTGTTTTAAAGGAGAACTTAACTTTTTGATATTGTTACCCGTACTAGTGAGCTCATTATCTATAATAGCGATATCGGCGAAGACTCTATTTATTTTGACTAATAATTGGGGAGTTTGAGCAGCCAAGCGTTGCAGTATTCCGGCTGTATTTACGCCTTCTGTAAAGGGCGGCGTTATTGGGGGTGCTTCTCTGCTGATAGCCATATCAAGCCTCTGAATAGAAATGCCTTATTAAATAAATTATAGCACCTAAAACGCATACTGCTACCTCTAAAAGGTTCTAAAGGACTTACATTGACTCCATCATATGCATATAATCAACCTCTTTAAGAATATCCCTATTACGCAATGAAAAAGGTTTTTATGAGCGATTATAAGAAAACACTAAATTTACCGCAGACTGATTTCCCCATGAAAGCTAATCTTGCTCAGCGTGAGCCCGAGATTTTGAAAAAATGGGAAGCGTTAAACCTTTATCAAAAGCTGCGAGAAAAAGGTCAAGGTCAGGAAACTTTCGTGTTGCACGATGGTCCTCCTTATGCGAATGGGCATATCCATATGGGTACTGCGCTTAATAAAGTGTTAAAAGATATAGTCGTTAAAGCCAAAACGTTTAGTGGATATAATGCTCCCTTTGTCCCAGGTTGTAATTGTCACGGATTACCGATTGAATTAAACGTCGAAAAAAAAATCGGTAAAGCAGGTCATAAAGTTACGGCGAGTGAATTCCGTCATGCTTGTCGAGATTATGCTGCTAGTCAAATTGATATTCAACGTGAAGAGTTTAAACGTTTGGGCGTACAAGCTGAATGGGATAAACCGTATCTGACCATGGATTTTTCTTTCGAAGCGAATATTATTCGTGGCCTTGCAAAAATAATTAAAAACGGACATTTAGAAAAAGGTTACAAGCCAGTTCATTGGTGTTTAGATTGCGGCTCAGCTCTTGCTGAAGCTGAAGTTGAATATGCGGATAAAACATCCCCAGCTATCGATGTCCGTTTTCACGTTATTAATAAAGAAGATTTTCTGGCAAGATTAAAAGTAGAAAACGTCAAATTGGAATTAATGTCCATTCCTATTTGGACAACGACTCCCTGGACATTACCCGCTAACCAAGCTGTCTCTCTTAACGGAGAATTAGATTATGCATTGGTTGAAATGGAAGACCGTGAGTGTTTACTCATAGCAGAAGCCTTAGTCGATACTGTTATGCAACGGGTTGGCGCAAAAAACTTTCGTGTGTTATCAAAAACAAAAGGTGCAACTTTAGAAGGGGTTTTATTACAACATCCTTTTTACGAAAAAGTTGTTCCAGTTATTTTAGGTGAACATGTCACTGTCGAATCAGGAACTGGTGCAGTACATACAGCCCCTGCGCATGGTCAAGAAGATTATATTATTGGGAAACGCTATAATTTAGCGGTAGAAAATCCCGTAGGTGATGATGGTTGTTACACTGCAAACACACTTTTATTTGCAGGTGAACATGTCACAAAAGTAAATGATAAAATAATAGAAGTGCTACGCACACATAATGCCTTGCTGCATTTTGAAAAAATTACACATAGTTTTCCACACTGTTGGCGTCATAAAACACCTCTTATTTTTCGTTCGACACCGCAATGGTTTATTAGCATGGATCAAGCGGGTTTGCGTGCTATGGCAATGACTGCGATTGATCGCGTTGAATGGGTGCCAGAGTGGGGTAAAAGCCGTATTGCGAGCATGATAGGCAATCGTCCAGATTGGTGTATCTCACGTCAACGTACGTGGGGCGTGCCTATTCCTCTCTTTATTCATAAAGACACTGGAGAGATTCATCCGAATAGTATTGCACTCATGGAAGAGGTTGCAAAAAAAGTTGAGCAACAAGGTGTAGATGCTTGGTTTGATTTAGATGCGCAAGAGTTGTTAGGCAATGAAACAGCCGATTATAAAAAAATTAACGATATTTTAGATGTATGGTTTGATTCAGGAATGACACAGGAATGTGTTTTAAAGCAGCGCCCAGCATTACGTTTTCCTGCTGATTTATATCTAGAAGGATCAGATCAGCATCGGGGCTGGTTCCAATCTTCGTTGTTGGCCTCACTTGCAATTAATAACGAAGAACCTTATAAAACAGTATTAACACATGGCTATGTGGTGGATGGTCAGGGCCGTAAGATGTCGAAATCTCTAGGCAATGTCATGGCGCCAGAAAAAATTATTCAATCTTTGGGTGCAGATGTTTTGCGTTTGTGGGTAGCTTCTGTTGATTACCGTACCGAGATAAATGTATCTCAGGAAATTTTAACGCGCACATCAGAAACCTACAGACGCTTGCGTAACACTGCGAGATTTTTTCTGTCGAATTTAGATGGCTTTGATCCAAAACAACATTTGGTAAACCCTAATGAAATGTTAGCACTGGATAGATGGGCCGTGGACAGAACCCGTTTGATGCAAGAAGAAATTTTGCAAGCGTATTCATCTTATCAATTTCATGTCATCTATCAAAAGATTCATCATTTTTGTGCAGTTGAAATGGGAAGTTTTTATTTAGATATTATTAAAGATAGACAATACACTTTGCAAGCAAACTCATCCGCCAGACGTTCTGCACAAACAGCTATGTTTCATATCAGTGAAGCTCTCGTGCGCTGGTTAGCGCCGATTTTAAGTTTTACTGCGGAAGAAATTTGGCAGTTTTTACCAGGTGATCGTAACGAATCTGTTTTCTTAAACACTTGGTATACTGATTTAGCGAAACTGGAAAAAAATGAAATAATGAATCAAAAGTTTTGGGGAACATTACGGCAGGTACGTGATGCCGTTAATAAAGAACTAGAAAAACAGCGTAATGCAGGCTTGATAGGCTCACCACTAGAAGCGGATGTGCAGTTGTATTGCCAACCTCATTTAAAAGATGAATTAGATGCGTTAGAGAATGAATTACGTTTTGTTTTAATCACATCAAATGCTGAAGTCTTTTTGCAAGATACAGAAGTTGAAGATTTAGTTGAGACAGATGTGCCAGGTTTATGGATAAAAGTCATTCCATTATCATTTGCAAAATGTGAAAGATGTTGGCATAGACGCGAAGATGTTGGATCTCACGAAGCGCATCCTAGTTTATGTGATCGTTGTATTGATAATATTGAAGGATCTGGCGAAACCAGAAAATACGCTTAGCTAAAAGTTTTCCGCCTCTCCCACAAGGGGATAGGCGAAGAATTGCAGGCTGGGAGGAAAAGGTAAGCATTTTTATTTTTTTAAAAGGCAACAAATGACATATAAATTTTTACAAAGTGGCTTACGTTGGTTGTGGATTTCAGTTGTTGTAATCGCACTTGATCATTACACCAAGTTACTCGCGCAACAATATTTAGTGGCATATGATCCACGCCCTGTGATGCCATTTTTTAATTTAACATTGGCGTTTAACAAAGGTGCTGCATTTAGTTTTTTAAGTTATGCAGGCGGATGGCAAACTTGGCTATTTGGTATTTTAGCTATTACGGTTAGCGGAATCCTAATGATTTGGTTGAAAAAAATTTCATACAAGCAGTGGTGGGTTGCAGTTGCTTTAAGCATGATTATTGGGGGTGCTCTCGGTAATTTATGGGACAGAATAAATTACGGTCATGTGATCGACTTTATTGATTTATATGTATCTCAATGGCATTGGCCTATTTTTAATATCGCCGATGCCGGTATCTGTATAGGGGCATTTATGTTGATTGCAGATGCTTTGTTTTCGCGTAAATCTAAAACTTAAATTTTAATTTTTTTCAGATGCATTTTAAAAACTAATAAATGATGATATGGCGCAACACAAAAAATCAAAATCCGGATTAAACGTCAAACGTAAACGTGGTTTTTTTTGTATTTTAAAATGATAAAAAATTCCGTTTTTAATATTATTAGAAGTATCGTAGATAACTTTTGATACTGCATTTAAGTTTTTTTCCACATGACTTGCATGGATATAATCACCATTTTTTCCATAATGAAAATTGTCAGGAGCTGTGGGCAGAGCCACATGCGAAAAATCTGCAATATTTAAAGTGGGATATTTTGCAGGACGCACCGTCATTCTTTCATCTAAATATTTTTTAAGTTTATTCGAATATAAAATAACTTTGCTATCTGATGAGGCATATTGCTTAAAGTAATTTAATGCTGCACGCGAGTTAATGGTTTTATCATTCTCTGTAATAACTAGTAACTGAGGGCAAGGAATTTGTTTGCTAATTTTTTTTAAATCTTGTGCAAGTCTATAGACTTGATAAATAGAATTGAATGTGATGGATTGGTATTTCGCGTAATCATTTTCGACACTTTTATAAAACCATTTCGTGGATGGAAAAGTTTTGCTGATAAGTGGATACCAGTTGGAAATAAACGCGAAAGGTGAATTTATTTTAATAGCGGGAGCAAGAGAAATAATGCTCGTTATTTTAGTATTTGAATTTTTTAAAAAATAATAAAGCGCTAGATTTGCGCCGGTTGAGAATCCGACTAAGACAATTTTTTCAACTTCTTTTTCTAAGCTGGCTATACCGTAATTGACACTTTGCAGCCAGTCTTCGTAAGTCACATTGAGTAAGCCGCCGGGAACGGTGCCATGGCCGGGCAATAAAATACTTCTGACTAAAAGGCCTTGGGCACAAAGGTGATTTCCTATATCCCGCATGATGAGGGGTGCATCATATAAACCATGAATTAATAACGCTCCCACAGTTGGTTTTGAGGGTGGCTTTAATTCAAAAGGTGTATTGGCAATAATGATTTTAGCAGCGTTAACAGGGTCAGCAAGGTCGGTTCGGTGTTGGGTCACCCATGCTGTGCAGCGGGTTATATATTCATTAAAAGGCAGAGATAAATCGTTATCGGGGTAATTAACACCCGGATCGACAAATATGATAGGATTTTCGTTAATTATAATTTTCATAATATGGTAGAATAGCCCAAATATTTTTTAAAAGATTCTAACTTATGACACCTTTTGGGCATCGATTCCTTCTCTTATTTTTAGTCGTATTGTTGCCTGGCATGCTGTTTGCTGCTGTAAATCCTACAGGGCTAGGAGCTGTGGCAGGTAATTTAATGGAACCAGTAGAAATTGTATCAGCATTTGTGAGCACTTCCTCTATCATTTTGGGAGGAAGCTTTCTGTTTGCATCTGTGATTAAGTATTCTCAACACCGAATTAACCCATTAGCTGTTCCTATTAGCACAGTTGTTTTATTGGTTGTGATGGGGATCATTTTAGTGGTTTTACCATTAGCCTATAAGCTAACTGACAGTGGCTTTCAGCCGCACTAACTTCACACTTATTAAGAATCCATTATGAATAAAATTTTTTACATCGCAATAGCCTTATTTGCTAGCTTTCAGGTTGGAGCTAAAAGCGTCTTAGATTACTCATATCTCGTGACGCATCCAACAACATTAGAGAAAGAATATGAGCGTTGCCAGCATGTTAGTGACCCTAATTGTAATGTGGTAAAGCTAGCAATAGGGTATTTTGTGCAGTTAGTTAATGAGAGGCGTGATGATCCACAAGGCTTTGGCAAGCTGACTTTAGCAAGTCAATTGCAGTTATCCAATGCTGAAATTCTCTTCAAAGAAACAGCGTTAGACAGTCCTAATTATGCAGCGGCTAAACAAGATTTTGAAAATCAACAGCAAAAAGTGAATACCTTAATGGCGGTGATTGAATCTACTTCTATGTAGGAGTATGGGTATCATATCCTGCTAACGATGATAAGGATGCTTTTGAATAATGCTCCATGCGCGATAAAGTTGTTCAGCAATCACGACACGAACGAGCGGATGGGGAAGAGTGAGGGGTGACAACGACCATTTCAGTTGGGATTTTTGCAGACAATTAGCAGACAAACCATCTGGTCCACCCACTAGCAGATCAACATCTAGACTAGCATCGTGCCATTTTTGCAATCCTTCAGCTAGTTGTGGTGTAGACCATGACTTCCCCAACACATCCAAGGAAATAACAAGATTGCCTGGCTTAATAAGACTGAGAATTTTTTCTCCTTCAGATTCTGTCAGGCGTTTGATATCGACTTGTTTAGAGCGTTTTTCTGCAGGAATTTCGATTAATTTAAGTTTGTACCCTAGCGGTAATCGTTTTGCATATTCTTGAAAACCTTCATTAATCCATGCTGGCATTTTATTGCCTATAGCAATTAAGCGCAGCAGCATGTGGGTTTAATCCTGTTGTTTTTCGCGTTGTTTACGAATAGGTTCCCATAAGTCTTCGAGGTGATAATAAGCACGTGTAGCAGCTAACATGACATGTACAACGACATCACCTAAATCCACAATAACCCATTCGCCTTCACGTTCACCTTCCATACGAACTGGGGTGACTTTTTGGTGTTTAGCCGTAGTTGCTACGTTTTGCGCAAGTGAGATGACATGGCGGCTTGAGCGGCCAGTGCAAATGATCATGACATCTGTAATGGTCGTAATGTCATGCACATCGATGGCGACTACATCAACGGCTTTTAGATCGTGTAAAGCTTGAATAGCTAGTTCTTGTAATTGTTCTGTTTGCATTCTCGTTCCAATTTAAATAAATAGTTGAGCAATTAATATTCTATGACATTAAGCGTGGAGGGATTATATCCTATTCCCACCATAGGTGCTATGCGTTTTGATGTAATTATATACACCGTCAGGCAGTAGGAAGCGTACGTTTTGATTTAATGCGATTTGTTTACGAATGACGGTTGCAGAAATTTCTAGTGACGTAACAGGATGCAGTAAAATCTTGCCTGCTAACTGGCTATGCAATTCATCCTTATTGTCTACATATCGTTCTTTTAATAAATCAGCGATCAATCCACTTTGTGGTAATTCATACTGAGGTCTATGTGCAACCACTAGGTGTGACAACTGTCTCTTAT
>DHXK01000185.1:0-2077 GCA_002413665.1 Legionellales bacterium UBA5158
ACCATGCTTCTGGAGAATGAGGAGCTTGATCTAAGGCTAACAAAAATTTTTGTTTTGCACGTTGCATATTATTATTTTGTAAATAAGCCATACCTAATTGAGTATTAATAAGCGAAGTTTTTGTGAGTTGTGCATCTTGTTCTGTAGAATGATGCACGGAACTACAAGCAGAGAATAGACCTAATGAAAGAATGAAAAAAAAATCTCTTACATGTTTAAGCATTTATTATCCTTATTCTTTTAAGGGAGTACCGGTAAGTGGATTAATGATTTTGGGAGTAATAAATACTAATAGTTCAGTTTTAATATCTTTGTCTGATGAGTGCCTAAATAAATATCCCACAACTGGAATAGACCCGAGGAACGGAACTTTTTCAATAGTGTGTTGTTTTGTTTGTTTATAAACACCACCTAATACAATTGTTTCATTGTTATTTAAAATAACATTTGATTGGACTGCTTGAGTATTGATTGAGGGGATGGAAGTAGAGGTTGTTCCTGCACCACCAGAAATAACAGTGTTTGCGCCTCGTGTATCTTGAGTCGCTTTTACATTTAAAATAATTTTATTATCTGGCGTAATTTGCGGCGTGATTTCTAAACTTAGCACAGCATTTTTAAACGAGACAGACGTCGCGCCACTGGAGGTAGATTCTTGATAAGGGATTTGTTCGCCTGTTTGAATAACAGCTTTTTGTTGATTAGATGTCATGACTCGTGGAGAAGAGATTACTTCAAGATGATCTTCACCTTCTAAAGCGGATAATTCCAAATCTAAATATACACCTGCGACTTTTGCGACAGCTAACCCAATACTGCCCGGAGCAGCGCCAAATATAGATGCTGCAGCATTATTAAAGTTAAGACGTTGAGTAGGATCTATGGTTCCATCTGGAGTAGTTACATTAGGTAGAGTGGTACCTTGAGCCAGAGAATTTGCACCTGCGAAAGTTCCAGATAAATGCTGTGGATTACTGATACCAAAACGTGCGCCTAATTCTTTTTCAAAATCGACATTAAGATTGACAATTCGCGCTTCAATTAATACCTGGCGTGCGGGAACATCAAGTTTTCGTATGGCTCTAGTGACATCTGCAAGATTCTTTTTAACATCACGAATGAGTAAACTATTAGTATGAGTGTCTATACCTACTTGACCACGTGAAGTGAGTAAATTGCTTTGTGCTCCCTTTAATAACGCCGCCATATCAGTGGCATTGGTGTATTTAAGCTGTAAGATAGTCTGGGTTAAAGGTGCAAGATTTGATAAAGTTTCTTCTGATTGAAGCTTTTTTGATTCATTGTTTGTTATATCTTCAACGGTACTAATCAGCATGACATTGCCCACACGTCTAGCTGCTAAACCATGCGATGTCATCACTATGTTTAAAGCTTCATTCCAAGTTACATTTTTCAAATTTAAGGTGGTATTGCCTTTGACTGTTTCACTAATAACAAAATTCAGCCCAGAGCTTTTAGCGATGAGTTGTAACAAGGTTTTTATTTCAATATCTTGAAAATAAAATGATAAAGCCCCGCTAGTTGTAACGATTTCATTTTGGGATTTGGGTAGATTTTCTGCTAAGCTCATATTAAAAAAAGGTAATAAGGTTAAACTAAATAAAGTAATAAAAAGCTTTTTAATGGAAAAAGGTTTCATGTCAGCCGCCATCCTTTAGCTGTAACGTTACAATTTGCTGTGTCGTCCCAGAATCTGTGCCTGATCCTTGTTCTTCAATCTCTATATGATCAGAGTATATGTTTTTGATTCTACCATAGTGATCGCCTATCATGTCGCCTATTTTTGCCTGATATATTTTCTTCTCAGGTGTTAAAATATAAGCGGATATAACGTTATCTACCATAATTGTTCCTTTGAACTGTAATTGATTTAAAGAGTAAGCTTGTAAGGGTAATGCTTTGCTATCTTTTATTTTAGGTGCCGCGTCTTCAAAAGGTGAGCGACCCGTATCTACTGTAAAGTTGACGGGTTTTGGAAGTTGGGATATTACTTTTGTAACTGGAGGTTTTTTTACTACTGAAGCGGCCTTTAGTTGTTTTACGTAATCTTTTAAGT
>DHXK01000185.1:2123-8167 GCA_002413665.1 Legionellales bacterium UBA5158
GCTTCTATCGCACGCAGATAAGCCTAGCGTGAGGATTATTAAAAGTAAAAAAAATCTCAATTTCTTAGTTTTCATTTTTACTTCTCTGGAAGGTAATAGACTTCAAGGGTTAATTCTGCTCTCAACATGTTGTTGCCTGTCTCGCTTGGTAATTTACTTTCTGTGACGACTTTATCAGTTTGTTTAGCAATAATGAAATCTCCTATTACAATGATAGATTGCATGTTCGCAATTTGACTGATAAAAGTAGCAACTTGTTTATAATCACCTGTCACAACTGTTTTTATCGGTACTTTCAAGTATGCACCTTCTTTTATTTCAGCGCCTGGAGTAAATAAATTAAATTGTAATTGATTGACTGTTCCTATTTTTAATATTTCATTTAATACGTCAGGTAATGCAGAGGCTTTAACTAATTTCCCTTGCCATTCTTTTAGCATTGCAGAGGTGTTAGATGATTTAGATACTTGATCTTTTAACTTAGCAATAGTACTAGTTAGAGCTTCTAATTCTACTTTTAAATCCTGTTCAAGTACTTTTTCTGTGGCTAATTTTTTTTTGATACTAGAAATGTCCCACATGTAGCCAAAATAAAAAAAGATGCCACAACAAGCTGCAATGATTATGCTCTGCACAACAGCAGGGAAATCTTCAAAATTTTTAAAATTCATTTTATCTTTTATTCCTGTTGTTCGATTTTCATTTGAAAGTGTCGTTCTTCAACAGTGCCATTTAGTTGTGTGCTGATTTCAGTTAAGACTGGTGGGTTAAAGCTTCCTTCAGCACCAATATTTTTCATAAATAAGGTAATTTGTAAATCCGATTGAGCTTTGCCACTAATGAAAATGGTATTGCCTCGTCGTAGAATCCTTTCTAGAGAAAGTGATATAGGCACTGTTTTCACAAGAGCAGAAAGCAAATGAATCGCTCGAAATCCTTTTGCACGCAAATCCATTACAAAATGTAACTGTGCTTCTAGCAAAACTTGTTTATCTTTTTCTGTTTTGAGAGCAGTTAGATCAAGTTGATCAGCATCAAACTCTGAGCGTAAATAAGCTGATCTTTGTTGCTCTGCTGAAATCCAGCCACTGAGATAAATATGTACGAATATGAGCATAATAAATGTTAATACTAAAAAAATACCCAGAGTAATACCAAAGCGAATTTGTTTCGCGCGTCTGGCTTGTTCTCGCCAAGGTAAAAGATTTATTCTCACCATAGTAACTTTACCTTACTAAAAAAGATCGCTCTAACTTAATGTGAGTCCACAAGCTAATGTTAGAGTAGGTGCGAGTTGCACCAATTGTGCTTGATCAACTGTTGGTGCAAAGACCATGTCAGTAAAAGGATTTGCAATAATAGTTTCAATATGAATTTCTTGACGAATAAATTCTGCTAAATGCGGCACAGTAGCGCAGTCACCCGCAATTATTATTTTTTGAATATTGACATTAGTACGACTGGAATAGAAAAAATGCATAGTGTGTCGTAAATGAGATGTTAAACTTTCTTTTAGGATGACCGAATAGGGTTCAGCAAGTGTAAATTCTGGATTTTCGAGAGCGCTTATATATTTTTGAGTTTGGGTAAGTAATCGCTTCCCATCATAACTTTGATCTTGTGTGTAAATGAGATTGTTGTTTTGTCTTACGATCAAACTGCTTAAGTTGTTATTTAAATTTAACAAAGCAATGGTTTCTGGCGTTGTCAGTGGGGGCATGATAATAGATAACGCTCTTTCTAAAGCATAACAATTAACATCTATTACTTTGGCATGTAAGCCACTTTGTTGCAATAAGTCTATATAAGGATTTATTTGATCTTTGCGACATGCCACTAATATTAAATCAAGCTGTGCAGGATCTAGTGGAGACGGTCCTAATATAGCAAAATCTAAATATATTTCACCGATCATTTCAGGAAAATGTCGGCTAGCTTCAATCCATGCACGTGATTCCATTTCGCTAGAATTCAATCGGCTATCAACGGAGATATTTTTTATAATGACGGAGGAGCGCGGAATCGCTAGAGCAATATTTTTTGTTTTGATGCCAAAGTTTTTCCATAATTCTTTGAGGACAGTAATGATTGCAGCAGGATTTGCAATTTTATCTTTAGTAATTGCATTGGCAGGTATCGATGCAGTTGCGAAATTTTCAACGATGAAAGGCGTCGTAGTAGAATTTATTTCTAATAATTTAACCATATCAGAACTAATATCTAGGGCTACGATCTTTTTTTCGGTTTGATTCTTTAACCAGCGCAAGAACAAAGGATCCCTCCTGTTTGCCAATATAGATTGACTGTGACTGGTAAATACAGTTAAATTTCTATTATACGCACTCAACAGCGGAGATTTCTACTCTTGTTAGGAATAAATCAACAGAAGGGTGTTAGCTTAATCGAATTACTCGTAGTGATGGCTATTGTTATTATTTTAACAATAATGGCTGTTCCGCTCTTTACTAGCTTTATGAATGAATTTCGTCTCAAGGCTACCGTACAGAAATTATATTATTCTTTGCAATATGCGCGCAGCGAAGCAGTTAAGCAAAATCAAGCTGTCTATGTGTCTTTCCAGACAAGTGATAATTGGTGTTATGGGACTAATCCTGCCTCTGCTTGTACTTGCTCTACCCCTAGTGGTTGTAGTTTAGGTGCTACTACTGCGCCTCGTACACAAAATCTGACTCTTACGGTAACTGGGCTGACAAGCAACACTTTACAATTTGAAGGGTCTCGCGGCGCAGCTGGTGCGAGTAGTGTCATCACTTTTACCGTTTACGGACAAACGCCAACTATGAGTATTAAAATAACTGGATTAGGAAATATGATAATTTGCTCGCCGAATGTGAGTGGGTATCCAGCATGCACATAATTACAAGACGACATTTTTTAGGATTTACTCTGGTAGAGTTATTAATTGCATTAGTTATTAATGCAATTTTATTCACAGCCTTAATGTCCATATTTATTGTCAATCTAACCCACTATAACTCAATAATAAATGTTAACCGT
The DNA here is from genome assembly GCA_002413665.1 of Legionellales bacterium UBA5158. GTDB lineage: Bacteria > Pseudomonadota > Gammaproteobacteria > DSM-16500 > DSM-16500 > UBA5158. Next base: position 5,142 of record DHXK01000185.1, read on the forward strand.
CTCAATCAGCAACTAGAATCCTCTATGCAACTCATGGTAAGTGATATCCGTAGAGCAGGTTTTTGGATGAACGCAAGAAACGATATAGGAACTCATCAAAATAATAATCCATTTATGGCTGCCGGTATTGACTTAACGATAGGAGCGAGCAATACATGTATTTTATTTGCATATGATAGAAATAATAATGGATCGTTACCCAGTGTTGGTAGTTCTTCAGATGATGAACGTTATGGATATAAGCTGAGTGGCCAGTCTATTCAAACCAGGCCGTGGGGCGGTTCTTATAATTGCACAGGCACGGACTGGGAAAATGTGACAGATCCAAATTTAGTGAAAGTGACAGCACTCACTTTTACCTTAACCACCCAATCATTACCAGTAATGGGGACATCATCGACTATCTCTTTGCGTAGTATAGATATAACTCTAACTGGCCAATTGACGAATGACCCAACAGTGACAAAAACATTAACCCAGCATGTAAGGATTAGAAATGATAAATTCAATCCTTAAAGTTCAGAAAGGAGCGACAACATTACTGCTAACAGCTGTGCTGCTAATGACGGCCACACTAATCATTACATTTGCAGCCACCTTTAGTAGGATTCAACAAAAAATTGCGTCTAATCAATATCAAAGCAGCCAAGCATTTCAAGCAAGTGAAGCGGGATTAGCATTCGGAATAGTTTACCTAAAAAATAACAGTGCAATTATATTAGCAAATCCTGTAGGTGGTTATATACCAGCATTTTCTGATAGTAATACTAGCAATTTTTCTCTGCCAAATGGCAGTAAATATACGATTGTTTACACTAATCCTATCGCTAACAATTATAAATTAATTCACATTACAGTCACTGGAACGAGTGCAGATGGTACGTCAACTAAACAAATAAGCCAGGATGTACAATTTAATTCACTCCTTCTAAATCCCCCAAGTACAACTGTGTCAACAAAAGGTAATTTATCGATTGGCGGTAGCTCTCAATTTATCAACACTGAAACTAATAAAACAGTTCAATCTGGCGGGACTGTAACATTCAACGGAAGTGGACAAACGGTAACAAGTTCAGGTACAAGCTCAACATCATCCTCAATTAAAAGCGACGTTCAACAAAATGTTTCGTCTACTCAATCCATGTCAAATGATGTTTTTTTTCAAAGTATATTTGGTGCTTCTATGAATACTTTAAAAAGTACTGCTAATTATTATTATCAAAATAATTCAAATACTACCTATAATAGTCAGCTTAATGGTGTAGAGGATGCTGTTATTTGGATCGAACAAACTGGCGGTAATGCACAGTTAAATAGTAATGTCGTAATAGGATCACCGACTCACCCTGTATTGCTAATCGTAAATGGTAATATTGATTTTTCTGGTGGAGTAACAATTTATGGTTTTGTATTTGTAAATGGGACTACTTCAGCCGAGACTAACATTACTGGGAGTGTTGCAATTAATGGGGGTATTGCTACAACGGGCGACTTAGGCGCTTCTGGTAACACCACTCTACAGTATAGCTCTTCTATCTTGCAAAGTTTACAAAATATACCTGCATTAAGCAACTACGCTAAAGTGCCTGGTAGTTGGAAGGACATGTAAATATGAAAATACTTAAAAAAATTAGGTACCATGGTGAAGGGTTAGTTGAAACCATGATAGCTTTTTTAATTATTGCTGGTAGTGTTGTAGCCTTAACACGATTTCAAAGTAATGTAGCCTATAGTGATAGTGTCACTCAGCAACAAAGTGAGGCAACCATTTTGGCACAAAGTAAATTAGAATCGTTGAGTGATTTTCAAGTCATTGGTACTCAGTCACCTTACTTTGCTTATCAAGATATTATCTCTGGCACGAGTACGAAAGCGGGTGAAAATTCAACGTATACCTTGACGTGGACTGTAACACCCTTTGTCAATCCAACCTATAAAGTAATAGATATTTTTGTATCATGGATAGATCGTTATAATAACGCACAATCCGTTCGATTAGTTACGCGTGTGGGCAGTATAGATCCTAGCTTATCAGGACAAATTATGTAAAAGATGAAAGGTGAATTCATGAAGAACATATTATTTTTTTTATTCTGCATGATTTCTTTTTCATTGCAGGCTGCTGTTTACGAAAGCCAGGATTCTAATGGTCGTATTGTTTATTCCGACACACCTTCATCAAATGCAAAACAATTAGATATTCCAACGTCACCCGCGGTGAGTGTACCCGTACAAAATAAGAAAGTGATAGATGAGGTCACTAAGATAAATCCTGCAGAAATTATAATAGATAAGAATAAAAAAAAACCTTATACCAGCCTTACGATCACCTCTCCGGTTAATGAGCAAACATTTCAAAATCAACGCGATATTCCCGTTGAAGTCACAATAGAACCTAAATTACAAAAAGGTGACATGCTGCAACTGATGTTAGATGGACTTCCACGCAGCGAACCTTCAATGAGTACGACATTGCATATTTTGCAGGCGGATCGTGGTTCTCATCAGGTTTCTGTTGCATTGATCAATGAAAAACAACAAGTTATTAAACAAAGTAATAGCGTCACAATTTTTGTTATGTACGCTCATGTAGGAACACAATGAATTTAATATGAGATGAATAATATAATTTTTCTTAGAGAAAGAGGGGCTACTACACTTTTATTAACAACCATATTGTTAATGACAGCTTCTATGATAATTATATTTGCTGCAAGTTACAGCATGATGCAACAAAAAATAGCTTCGAATCAATATCAAAGTAATCAAGCATACGAAGCAGCAGAGGCGGGTCTAGAATATGGAATTGTGTATTTACAAAAGAATAGCGCGACCATTTTAGCCAATCCTAACAATGGATATATTCAAGCGTATTCAGATAGCAATATTACTAATGTAACATTGGCAAATAATAATAAATTTTCTATAGTGTATAGTAATCCAATTGCTTATAATTATAAAATCATTCAGTTAGTTTGCACAGGTACTAATAGTGATGGTACTTCAACAAAAGTTATCAGCCAAGG
>DHXK01000042.1 GCA_002413665.1 Legionellales bacterium UBA5158
GTTTATTACATGCGCCTTTACATTTGTTCACTTCAACACGAAAACAGCTCCCTTTAGCTTTTTCAAAATTATTAATCTGATAACATAGATTACTTTGGTTAATAAAGAAATTGAGCAAATTAATTAAGTCTTTCTTACTTTTAAAAATGCCAAAAGTTTCTGGAAATTCTGTTGCAGAAATTTCAGATAATTTCATTATTTTTAATGCAAGATAATCACCATTCTTAACTACCTTAATAGTAAATAAACTTTTCTTTTTTTCCACTAAACGATTAAATAATGGCTTATGTTGATTAATATACTTCATTGCAAGTAATGAAGTTCCAAGCTGCCCTGATGTTTTTATCCAATCAATTTTTTTAATTTGTTTAGACAGTTGGATTTTTTTATGTGAATCATTATTAAGTTGAAAATGCGATGAGAGAGACTCCTTCAAAGATGCACTTTTTCCGATGTAAATTAAACTATTTCTTTCGTCATAAAAAAAATAAACACCCGATGTTTCAGGAACACCTTCTTTGTGATCTACAGATAAACTAGGCTGAGGAGACTGAGCTAATATACTCACAGCATTTTTTAAATCTATAGGAGTAATAATTTTGTTTAACTCATTAAAGAAACAAAGCAGAAGATGAAGGGAACTATTATCTTTTGAATCTATGGATAAGCGAGCATTGATTGCTTCTAAATGATGCTCTTTAGATTCTGGAAATAAAAAACGTGACAAGCTTATGCTACAAAGAATTTTTTCATCCAAGAAGATGTCACTTTTCAGCATTTCATGCTTTAAAAATTCATAAATAAAAGATGCATTATGAGCGACGATAATTTTGTTTTTAAGCAACTCATGCAATTCTGAAGCTATCTCAGCAAATGAAGGAGCGGCTACCGTTTTTTTAATTGCAATGTTAGCTGATTTTTTAATAGCTGAATCTTGTCTTTTTTTAGGATTTATATAACTATGCCATTCCTTATGGATTACTCCATTTTTTATGACAATAAGATCTATTTCTACAATTCTGTCTTTATTAGGTCGTAATCCTGTAGTCTTCACATCAATAAGAAGATAGCTATCCTTTAATGAAAAGGCAAAATTAGGAAATTTTTCTTTAATTTTCATAGTGTTGAGAAAGTCTGATTTAATTGAGCGCATCCGGCATGAAAAATAATTATACATTGCTGGAGTTATAAAATATAGCAGAAATTACCTAATAGGTCATAATTTATTCACAGAATTTTGATGAAACGCATAATGAATTTATTCAATAAATACATATCACTACATTGCTAAACTCCAGCTCGATTTTGTAATAATCATGCGATGCTTCACGACTCAACATAATCTGAGAGGTGACACTAGCAAGTATACATTTAATCAAATTTATCTTACTATCGTGACCTCATCTAAGTAAGACATATGTCTGAAAGGAAATCTTATAAACATGGTAAACCTACATTCTCATGCCATTTCAGCTTAACAAGCACACCCCTATCCATCAGCAAATTGCCGCCCTTGATAAGTCCGTGACATCTCTGGAAGCAAGCTGGGGCATACTTGAAAACAACAGTACGAATGTGATTGTAGAAGCCTTTAGCATCATTCCCTCCTCAGTAGTTTTACTTGATTTAAGCAATAACTCTTTAGGCAAAAAAAATGCTTTTCACTTAAAAAGAATTTTTTCTGCAATTCCTTCTTCAGTGAGATCACTTAGTTTATTTAAAAACAGTCTTGGCAATCTCAGTGCAGATGACTTAGCCGAAGTTTTGCAATCTATTCCTACCACTGTAAAAAAAATCAAATTAAATGGTAATGGTCTCGGTAACAAAACTGGCAATGAACTAGCTATCATTCTTGGAGCAATACCAGCTTCGATCACTACACTTGATTTAAATGGTAACGTATTTGGCAATCGTAATGGGGCGGAATTAGTTCTCGCTTTTGCTACTACTCCAAGATCTGTAGAAGCACTTTGCTTAAGCTTTAATGATCTTGATAAAATAAATGTAGCTGACCTAGCGCTAGCTTTAGCAGCTATCCCACCTTCCGTTAAATCGCTTGATTTAAGCAGTAATAGCCTCGGTAAACTGAGCACAGATGACTTTGCGAAAGTATTAAACGCTATGCCAGTGATGGTAAAAAGAATTGATTTAGGCATTAACTATTTCAAGCCTGCCGCCATCCAAACTTTAAAAGAATTCATATTGAATAATACCTCCATCACTGAAATTAACTTAAGTTCAGTACCAGAAAATGATCTTAAGATCATTCAACAATGCTGCTTGAGGAATAGACTACTTCAACAACATCCGCGATGGAAATTTTTTATTAAAGACTACCTCGCAACATCCAATAGCTATATCCCACCTAACCTACCTATTCCTGTGCCACCGTTGGAAGATACGGCAACAGCATTTTTATTTTTTAACAATAAAAAGCTCCCAGCGATAGATAGACAACAATTGGCAATACCTGAGGAAATAATCAACTCACTTAGGATTTTAGAGGAGATTGAAACTCAATTATCATTGAGAAGACCTGAACACGCATAGGCGTTAACTTAAGGCTCCTTAGTTATATAAACCTAAGTAAATGCATTTTTTACCCAATTGAATGCAATGTGTGGTATAATTTTGATCAATTTAATCTTTTCAGGATATGATCATGAAACACATCTTACTAATTGTTTGCCTATTGGCATCCCCTCTCATGTTTGCAATGAGTTGCAGTAATGGCAATATTATCGATAAAGGTGACACACTTAAGGAAATTTTAAATAGCTGCGGCAAACCTAATTCAGATAAAAGCTATACAAAAATCACAGAAGAACAATGGGAATATATTAATTTCAATCAAACTAAAGCTAAAATAACGATTCAATTTGTAAATGATCAAATTAAAAATATCCAAATTATGGATGGTAGTTCAACCTGCTTTACTGACAATACTGCTACGCTGGATGCCTATGGCTATACACGATTGACAAATTGCCAACCTAATGAGGTCTTTGTTACCAGTACAGCAATCTGCAAACAGACTATTTCTATGGGAAATAGCAGCGCTTATGTTCAAGCCGCTTGTGGTAGCCCATCAACAGCCTCACAAAAACATACTGTTGAAATAAATGAGTTAACTTATAATGGTTCAACTTTGAATACATTAATTTTTGAAGACAATAAATTAATAGACTGGAAGTAGAAAAAATTCGGTTGTGACCTAACTAAAAATAAATATTGTCATGATGATCAAAAAAAAACTAACACTATCCGCTATGAAAACTAGAGTATGCACCATCTCCCATTGAAAACATAGGTATCTAGACAAGTCTCCAATATTGATATTTACCACAAAGTCTCCTCTTGGAAGGGGGGACTTCATTAGCGGCTTAATGCTTTTTCAAAAAAAATATTAATGTATTTGTTAAAAGTACAACAACTTAATTCACATTAAATTCTTTCTTAATTCTCTTTAAACAGTTATTATTCTGCGTGTTTTTCACATAAACGGAGTTTTAAAAATGCAAAAAATTATTAAAATTATGGCAATATTTTTATTTACACTAAGCGCAGCATCTACATCTTTTGCTGCAAATCCCACCTATAATATGAACTCAACTAGTCCTTTTGCATCACGAGTCAATTTATATAATCAAACTAATTATACCTATACTGTCGATGCAACGTATATGGATCAACGCGGTGCTGGCCGACATTATGTAATGGTACTAAATTCTTATCCATTAGCAGGTTCATCCATTCTATTTCCGATAACACTACCTGAGTATGGCGTTTATCTGAAAGTCATTCGAAACGTAGATGGTTATCTTACTTTTTCTGGCTATCTATCATCTGATGATCTTTACATTAGAACCACATTAAAAGATCAGAAACCTACTGTGAATGTTACTCATCATTAAAAAGTTTTGATTTGGTGGTTACGGTATTTATGCCGTAACCCCGTTCATTTATCGAATTTAACTATATAGTTATTTAGATTTTAAATTTAAAATTTCCCTCTTCACCTGATTGCCTGAGTTTCATATTAATCTCAGCAGCAGACTCTTCTTTTTCAGCTATAAAATATTGATCTGCTTGAGGCTGATTTTTCCGGAGCATTTTATAGCCCTCGTAAGAAGAATGATGTTGCGAAAAGAGACCAAACATTCCAGGCCTAGAATACTTAAGCCATGCTGACACTGTCTGTTCATTTTTCTTTTCAATAACCTTATGCACTATTGCTAATTCTTGAATTCTAACTTCAGCAATTTTTCTGAAATCATTACGAAAATCATTCAAGGTTGTTTTGCTCGCCGCATCTTTAGCATACCTAGAAGCAGCTATGATTCCTGATTCTATCGTTAACTGATTTACCCAACAGTGAAAAATATTTAACAACTTACCAATAGAAGCTGAGAGGGAATCAAAAGTACGAATATTCCTTAAGATCTCTATATAAGTTTGAAATTAAGCTATACTTAAATATGGCAAAAGGATAAACATAGCTATGCATTCTCATGATGATAGTTTTAGAGAAATTTTAAAAGAGTCAGAAATTGCTGAGATGCTAACAGAGCATCAAAGTGATTTTCTTCGATCTTACTTTAAGTTTTTAAAACATGATCATGAGAAATTGGATAAAATATTTAATGAATTAGTTGTTCATTTTCAGGAGGAGAATTTAATTTCTTTTATTGAAAGCTCAGTTACATCAGCCTTAGATCTATGCGCTAAAGAATGGAATCCGGAATTACTCGCAGAAATAATTTTAAAGTGTCCAGAAAATTATATTAAAGAGAAATCTCGGTTGAGTGACAGCACAATAAAAATCTTTGATAAATTTTCTGGACTTGCACTTGAAGCCAGCAATGCTCAAAATGAGCTAACTTATACTGGCGGGCTTTTAGCTTGCGCAGAAATAAATTCCCGAAAGAAAGATTATATTTTTTCTCCTACTGTATTGAAAGGATCTTTAGAATTTTCTGATTACTTATTAACGCTAAAACAAGCAGAAATAACATCAAGAGAGAAATTTATTATTTGTGATGAACATTGGTTAGTGGGAGACATTAAAATTTCTGAGAACAACCATGTAGATATTTTTATATTGGATTCCCTCGGAGCGGGTACCCATAAAATGATGCCGAGTACTGCAGATTTAATTATGCAATGTAAATGTATTTTTCTTGAAGCTACTATTTATTTATCTGATCAACGGCGACAAATCACACCAAAGGGTTGTTGGCATTATTCTATAGATGATATGAAGCATTTAACAGTTGTAGAAAAATATTTAGATAAAAGTTATGAGGATCTTTTTGATTATTTAAAGAAAGCCAAGCAAGAAAATATTTCATTATATTCTTCTATTACGCAAGTTGATGGGTCTAACCCGAAGGATCCTGGTGTTATTAAAGTAAATATACCGTTATCATTAATGATGACAGCCCAGCCTCAATCTGTGTTTGATTCTATTGCAGAAAGAAATGAGAAAGAAAAAAAACTGCCTATTAATAAGAAAAACGAAACTGCGCAGCAAATTATCGAGTCTTTAATCTTTGAAGTAAGAGGTGGGAAAACAGTCAATACTCGACTGGATAAAGTACCTAAAAAAATTGCTTCAAATGTTTTGAAATATTTATATAATAATCCTCTTGAGCTGGTTGAAAAATCAATGGATAAATTTTCATTGTCGGGTTTTAAAACCAGAATAAATTCATTATCCGGTCAACGTTCAAACCCGCATAGGATTTTTTCTGTAAAATCCAAATCAACTACACTACAAGAACATTCTACTAATTCCATTTCATTTCCTAGTCCTAAATAAAATTATCGCTTTCATTAACCATCATGATCACGAGGTGATCAAACGCTTATTATGAGTCAGGAGATAATTGCGCATAAATAACTACCCAAAAGTAAAGTTGCAATTACAAACGCGAATGATTATCATTACCTTTCAAACGACAATATGGATGCAATTGTGATTAAGTATTTTAAAAAATTAAGCGTTTTTCTAGGTTTATTATGCATAGCTTCCGGAGCCTATGCACAAGTACATACGTGGCATACTATTAAAGTTAACAACGGAGTCTGGAGTGCTAGCCTAAAAGCCATCAATGAAGAAGCAAGCTTTGTCAGAGCAGATGGTTCACCTATTTCTACTTTTTCTATGAATCCTAATGACCCAGTGATATATGGTTTTCAATTTGATCCTAAAGATGATTTTGACGTCGCCTATACTTTAACGCTTACACACCAGGATACCGCTGATTTTATAACTAAAACATGTGTTTTTGTGATAACGGCTAAAGGGCCTGCTGATCCTGATATCCGCACATTGGAATATTATGGCGCTAAATGTTCCTGGGTCGTTGTTCCAAAGGTAGGAGAAGATTTTACTGCAGAATAAAGTACACTGTGATGGAATCTTAAACAAGAGTCGCTATATATCGGTTATCAATATTATTTCTCCTTGAACAAACTATTATAGAATAGGTTGCTGCAAAAGCGCGGTTTAGCCATAATGCATATCCTTTTCGTAAGATCCTGGAGTGTCGTTTATGCGTAACCGTGACGTTATGAGTTTCATTCAAAATGTATATGATGAAGAAACATTAGATGCAATAAAAGCATTTGACCCCAATGTACTTGCGCTCATGCATCACAATCCTATTTTTAAAGATGTTCAAATTGATCTTTATACGCGTGTACCCATTAAAGCTGACAGTCCTGCGTCACACATTCGAGTAGATATTTCCATTAAAGGTAAAAAGAGCTTCATTTTTCTTTCTGAAGATTTTATTACGCGCATGAATGAAGGCGAAGAAATTCGTAGTCAGCTACTTGATGCAATGAATAGAATTAAAGTTGTATTGAAACTACAAGCAAATTAAGACAATAAAAAATTTTTCTGCGTCAATTCATTAACTCTATTTATGAAAACCTAGCTCTACAGTAAAAGTGTGTAGAGTTTGAGTTTTCAGTTTTCCTTACTTAAAATTTCTTATTTAGATTATTTAATCCTCAAACTGATTTTATAAAATAAAGTAATATACAAATTTACAGAATGATAGCCACTGCTCCTTAGCAATATCACAACAACAGAACCGTAGATGCACATGCACCAATTATTCATTTCCAAATAACTAATTATTTAACCAAGGTTGAAAAAATTTCCTATCGCCTCTTTGCTGATTAGAATTATCAGACTCATTATCTCTGGATTCTGCGCGCCTATCTGAATTTCTATCACGGCCACCCCTAGTTGTAGTCGTTGTCGTAGTCCTTGTTTGAGTATTTTGCGCATAAGCATTTTTAATCAATGAAAAAACAGCTCCCGAATCTTCAACTGATTCCGCAACAGTTGTTTTAGCTGTCTCGCTTGAAATTTCACTCAGAACTTTTTCCGCAAAATTAGTATTTATCGCTAACGAAAACACAATTAATCCATTAAAGAAAAAGTAGATCATTTTTTCTAATAAAGCCGCAGTGTAGCCTTATGAGAATTCTTTAATTTTATGCTTATTAAAATATGATAATGAAATAACAAAGCTTTCTAATTTTGATATACCGACTAAAGAATTAAGCTCCTATAAAATCAATAAAAAAGAAATCAATATCGCAAAGCAACTTATTCAATCTATGACCTCCAAATGGAAACCAGCTCAATATATCGATGAATACCAAGCATCGGTGCATAAATGGATTGAAGAAACCGTCCATCACATGCCCCACGCTAAGACGAAAAATAAACCTACCACTTCTATGAAAGCTGTTGATTTCATAGATCTACTAAAGCAAAGTCTAAAATCTGGTGCGAAAAAGAAAGCAAAGAAATCATCCATTACTGCAATGAGATCTAGCACTTTAACAAAAACCAAAAGTAAATATACACGGCATGCGACTAAACATTAAATTTAAGTTAAACCTAAATTAGCTCACGACACCTTTAGCCTTAGCAATTTAAATAGGCGCAATACCTACACTGCTGCTTCCTGCCGTGATTAAAACGAAGCCCCACCTTCCGGTATGCCCATAATGAACCAATGCACCATAAGCGGACATATACTAAATCTTAGTTTTTTCAACAAGTTTTATAAGATTGCTTTGATGTTAATGCTTAATGTAATATGGTTTTTTTTTCATATATAGGGACATAAATAATGGTCGTTCGTTCTTTCTTCTTAATGAGTATTTTAACTTTGTTTGCAGTCACCGCTGAAGCTGAGCAATTTTCCAACCCATTTAATACTGGTCGCATAGGAATACAAAGCGCAATATCAACCGGTGGGAACTTCGGAATTGGCTTGGAACATTTCACAGAAAACACTGAAATAGGTTTCAGTCTATCTGGAAAAATCAACAACGCCTCAAACCAAACTAAAACAATAACCCCTGTCATTTTTGGCGGCTTCAGAAAATCGTTAGGTGAAAAAACTTATTTCGCATATGGCCTAAACTGGGTGAATACCTTGGGGCGTGATAACGGAATTGAGATCAATTCGAGTTATAATGTTGCTCCCTATATTTCTTTAGAACAAATGCTAACAATGCATGTCATGTTGGTGGGTTGGATTGAACCTTATAATTATGGATATGTAAAAAAAGGTGGGGCTTCAACATCGACTCATACTTTCTTTGGATCAGGCGGACTGGGAATCAATTATTTATTTTAAATCCTATCTAGCGGTAATATGACAGGAAATCTTATCCCTTGGGTTTCCTCTCGATATATCTGGTATCACGACGCTACCAACGTTGCAGCGCCTAACTGCCCCATAGAAATTATGGATGCCCATGATCCCTTGTTTATAAGTCAACACATGATTCAATTTTTAAGAATTTTTAAACCTACGATTTATATATTATTATATTTAGCCATCAATCAAGTGAGCTTTGCTGCGCAAAGTACAAAAAACATGGTTGCCACTTCTCAGTCTTTAGCAACTGACGTTGGCCTTTCGATACTTAAATCAGGAGGAAATGCAATCGATGCAGCGGTTGCGATAGGTTATGCACTGGCTGTCGTGGAGCCTTGCTGTGGGAATATAGGCGGTGGTGGATTTATGTTGCTTCACCAAGCAAATGGCAAAGTTGTGTTTATGAATTTCCGAGAAAAAGCACCTCTACTAGCACACACTAATCTTTATCAAAATCATACAGGCAAAGTAGATGAACAACAAAGCTTAGTAGGTTATAAAGCGGTTGCAACCCCAGGAACAGTGTTAGGTTTAGATAATGCATTATTGCATTATGGAACTTTGTCACGAAAAAAAGTTATGCAACCTGCGATACAATTAGCACGCAAGGGTTATATTCTCAGTCAGTTTGAAGCTGAGCGCATGCAAAGTGCTACAAAATATTTTTTAAAAGATCCTGAAGCCAAGCGTATTTTTTTAAATCATGGCCAGCCTTATCAAGCAGGGCAACGATTTATTCAAAATGATTTAGCAAATACCTTAACTTTAATTGCGCATCATGGCCCAACTGTTTTTTATCATGGACGTATCGCTGAATCGATAGTTGCTGCAAGTAAAGCTCACGGAGGATTACTCACACTAAAAGATTTCCATCATTATTCAACTCAAATATTAAAACCTCTTACTTGCAACTATAGAGGTTACACAATTTATACTTCGCCGCCACCTAGCAGTGGTGGAGTAGTATTGTGTGAAATGTTGGAAATTTTACAAAATTATCCTATGTCTAGTTTTGGATTTTTTTCTACAAAAAGCATTCATTATTTAGTGGAAGCTATGCGTAATGCTTATTACGATAGAACGAATTTAGGTGATCCAGATTTTGTAGATAATCCTATTTCAACTATTTTATCTCCTAGTCATATCTCATTTATTAATAAGAAAATTAAGCCTAATGAAGCAAGTATATCAATAGGCACGACACGTGGTAATGCAGAAGGTTATGATACAACACATTACTCTGTAGTCGATAAATATGGTAATGCTGTTGCAGTAACTTATACTCTTAATGGATTTTTTGGGGCTAAAGTGATAGCGTCACATACGGGATTTTTCTTAAATAATGAAATGAATGATTTCACCCTAGCCCCTAATCATTCTAATCAATTTGGTTTAATCCAAGGATCTAATAATAAAATCATGCCAGGGAAAAGACCTCTCAGCTCAATGACGCCTACTATATTAACTCACAACAAAAAACTTTATTTAGTACTAGGCACACCAGGTGGCGCCCGTATTCCCACAACTATGTTAGAATCCATAACGAATTTAATTGATTACCATATGGAGTTACAACCTGCAATTGATGCGCCTAGAATTCATCATCAATGGTTACCAGATATTGTTTATGTAGAGCCCAACGCATTGCCATTGCTAATCAAAAAAAAATTACAAAGCCACGGTTATCATATTGAAGAACGACCTGAATGGAATGCACTTGAAGCAATCCAAATAAATAAAAATATATTATATGGTGCTAATGATAAACGTAGGCCAGCCGGGAAAGCTGAAGGTGAATAAATTTTTTAATTAGAATATGGATGCAAACATCATTATCCATAAATATGAGTTTCATCAACTAAATATAAATGAATCTATCAATATGTTACCCAGGAAATTGAGTATTCTCCCGCAGGAAATCTAATAATTCATTATCGGTTAAATGCATATAATCTTTCTGGATGTTATGCGTCACTAAACTTTCAACATGCTTATCTAAATGTTGATGGATAAGACCATTCATATGAGGTGCTGAGATAATGATAAGTTTTTCGTACAAATTAGATGTTCTGCCTTGATTAAGAACTCTGGCAATTTCACGCGCAAAATCATCAATAACCACATCTTTAGGATCAGTATGGGGAGAAAACGCACCCTGCGCAGAATTTGCGGCTTGATAACGTCCTGGTTTATCAGAAGTTAAAAATTCACTGTTTTTTAGCTTATTTTCTGGATGATTTATCTTTTTAACTAAACTTAATTTTTCTGGTTTTTTATGATATTCATATATATGACAAGCATTAGAATTAGTATTAATAACCCATATCATAAACATACTCCTTCAAAAAAAATCCATACGTTAATCTATAGATAATACTCCGATTTCTCATTTAAAGACAGAGGGCCTTCAAAACCAATAAACTGCCTTATATCCTATCATTTTTTAAAAAATTAGCTGAATGCTGGTAAGCGCTAATGTTTAAATAGTACGTTTATTGATTTATTGCTTGATTAGCTTTTGCTAATAATTCAGTTACTTCATCATCACTTGTTTGAGAGAAATTCTCATACCATAAACCAACAGCATAAAAATTAACTGGCTTCAACGGACACACAATTTTATCAGCCAGTCCTGCCATTTCTTCACAAGTAGAAAGTGCTGCAACGGGTACGGCGACAATAATGTCAGCGGGTTTATGTTTGCGTAAAGCTTTAATGGCGGCACGCATTGTAGCACCTGTTGCAATACCATCATCAACTAGAATAATAGTTTTGTCAGTCAATATAGGCAGAGGGCGATTATCGCGATATGTTGATTCGCGTCGTTGTAATTCTTGTTGTTCAGATTGAATAACACTATCAATGGCCGATGCAGGAATATTGAAAGAACTTACAATTTCTTCATTAAACACCACTGTGTCTCCTGAAGCAATTGCCCCCATAGCCAGCTCTTCATGGCCTGGCACTCCTAACTTTCGGACAATAAAAACATCAAGGGGAATTGACAGTGTTTTAGCAACTTCATAAGCGACAGGTACACCACCACGTGGTAGTGCTAATACAATAGCATTTGCATTATTAGCATAAGGCTTTAGTTCTTCCGCTAATATTTTTCCTGCGTCGTGCCTATCATAAAACTTCTCCATATTATTCTCCCCACCTTATGATGGATTCTCAAGCTGCCATTCAATATTTCTATCCAGTGGATACACTGCTGTCGTTTCATCGAAATGAATAACACAATCAAATTGATAATTTAAATGCGTAAAAAAATAATGACTGAGGCGTTCTGATTCAGGACGATATACAACACCAATAGCACGTTGTAAACGAGGAATTTTAAAATAATGTTCAAGTTGCTCATTGCGTTTTAAATCTAAGATAAAATTTTTATATTTAAGATGATGAAACAAATCTTCATAGCTACCCACCAAACCAGGATTAACAAGTTTATGTTCAGCAGGTGCACCCCAGTCGTAGGCTGCTGTCACTGAGCCTTTATAAGTTGAAAAACCTAATAAAAAAGTATCTGTATCACCATGATTTTCTCGCACTAATTGTCCTATATTGACTTCTCCACCCGCACCCATTTCAGTCGCGCGTGCATCACCCACATGAGAATTATGCGCCCAGACAACAATTTTAGCGGGCTTACTAAACTTTTTTTCTAAATGATCAGCAAGGGTATTTAGAGTTTCTAACATATGGATATCGCGTACATTCCACGAAGACACTTTTCCTTCAAACATAGAACGATAATATTTTTCAGCATCTTTAACTAAGCGTGCATTTTGAGTCGCGTAAAAAAATTCATCCTCTGCTGCACTATCATTATGTACATATTCAAAAGCATGATGCTGAAGATCAATCACTTGCTCAATCGCTTCATTGATGCAAGATTTTTTCAAACCTGAATTGATTAAATAACCATATGTTTGAGGGTCAGAACCTAAATGATCAAAACACCCATATCGTTTTTTAGCGCGTTCTGCCGCTTCTGGATCTACTTTCGATAAATAATCAATAACCGCTTCCATAGAAGTATTTAAACTATATAAATCCAATCCATAAAAGCCAATTTTTTTTGTAGAAGGGGTTAAGTTATCATTGTATGTACGTAACCATTGAAGGAACGTTACGAGTGTTTCATTACGCCACATCCAAGTAGGAAATCGCTTGAATTCAGATAGCGCTTGCTGCCACTCATTTTTATCTCCCACACCTTGTAAATAGCGATGAATGCGATACGCATCCGGCCAATCACCTTCGATAGCGACAGCCATAAAACCTTTTTTCTTAATTAATTGTTGGGTAATCTCAGCACGTGCTTTATAAAATTCGTGAGTTCCATGACTCTCTTCACCGATCAAAACAAAACGTGATTCACCAATCTTATCTAATAAAGACGAGTATTTATCTTCATTTTCCGAAAGAGGTTCTGCAGCGTCATTCAGTAAATCAATTAGTTTTTGATTAATATCATGACTCATGAAGTTCCTCCTTGGCTTAGAAATTAATGCGAGCCTAAATATTTCACAAACCATGCTCTTGCTAAACGTGCGACTTCATCTAGTGTGTCCGACTCTTCGAAAAGATGCGTAGCACCAGGAACAATTTCTAATTGTGTTATACAATGCATTTTTGACATGGCATTTTGATTCATTTCAATGACAGGTTCGTCATTACCTCCAACAATTAATAAAGTTGGCGCTTGCACAAGCGGTAAGGATTCCCCTGCTAAATCCGGTCTGCCTCCTCGAGAGACTACAGCCTTCACAGCTTTAACTTCTTTTGCAGCAGCAACAAGAGCTGCACCTCCTCCCGTACTTGCGCCGAAATAACCTAATGCTAATTTTTGTGTTATGAGTTGTTTTAAGCACCAATCAGTTGTATCGATTAGGCGCGAAGCAAGAAATTCAATATCAAAACGAAACTCACTCGTTCTCATGTCAATTTTCTCTTCTTCTGGTGTCAGTAAATCAAAAAGTAAGGTTGCAAGCTTTGCTTTATTTAAAACGTTTGCAACATGCTTATTACGGGTACTAAACCGACTGCTCCCACTACCATGGACAAATAACACTAAACCACTAGCATCTTTTGGAATATGTAAAAGCCCACTAAGTTGAACCTTGTCACTTGGAATAATGACAGGATGCTCTGTCTCTAACGTGAAATCTATCATAAGCTCTCCTTTTTGGGAGCACACTTTCAAGCATGCGATTAATAGCTTGTTGCAATTCGGATAAATTTAAAAAAAGCGGTGAGTGTTTTGTTATCATGGAATTCCTCCTTAAGAATCCAGTAATAAGATCATCAATTGACTATTAAAATTTGCAATAATCTTATAGAAATGATTCAATAGTGGCCAGTTGCGTTTCAATTTGCGGGTTAGTCTAAGCGAGTGGCTTAGTAATTATATTATAACCCAAACACTAAAATGGCACAACCTTGTACAAATTAAACTAGCATAGCTACTATAATAGCGGTATCAAGAGCTTAGAATAATTAGCAAAGTCATTTGGAAACATGAAAAAGACTATGCTTAATCGGCTCGTATACAGAGGGATGACGAGTGGAAAAAAGTTTTATCAAAGTCCTGCAAGGCTATCAAAAATTTAGAAAGAAATATGCTCTTGGCGATGAATCTGTCATGCACTACCTAGCTCATCATGGACAGCAGCCGCAGATTATGGTGGTCGCCTGCTGTGATTCACGAGTTGATCCCGCGTTGATTCTTCAATGTGACCCAGGAGATTTATTTGTTGTGCGAAATGTAGCGAATATTATCCCACCCTACGAAAAAGATGAAGCTCACCATGGTACTAGTGCTGCTTTAGAATTTGGAGTACGTGTCCTAAAAGTAAAACATCTTATTTTATTGGGGCATAGTCAGTGCGGTGGAATTCAAACGCTATTCAACAGTGACAATACTCATAAAGACGATTTTATAACAAACTGGGTTTCGCTAATAAAAACACATCCATATGTCCAGGATGCTGATGAATATGCAAAGTTAGCCCTCAATCAATCTTATCAAAACTGCCTCACTTTCCCTTGGATTAATGAAAAGGTTATGCAAAATAAATTAGTGATTAACTTGTGGTTTTTTGACATTAAAATGGGACAAATTTTTAATTATTCTGAAACCCAAAATAAATACCAACCGCTTGATTCAGGTGACTGGATTAATTCTTTATGCTGAATAAGCGAAGATTCTGTTTTCAAAAAAATATATTCATAACTATTGATACATTTTAAAATAATTGTGACCCAACTTTTTTATGAAGATTAAATCTTATGATAAGCAACATTAATCTCATTAACCAACTTCCTGGATACTTAGCTTGGAAAAACAAAAGTTTTCAGTATTTAGGTTGTAATACTAATTTAGCACGACTTTTACAATTAAAAGATACCAACGAAATTGTTGGTCTAGCCGATGAGGATTTAGAAACATCAGAAGAATCTTTGAAATTTTACCGGAAATATGATCAACTAGCCTTAATATATTACCGAGTCTAAAACAGATAGATAAAAAATTCTGTCAGGTCGACTTACATGCAACACATTATTGTCTTGAACCTAAAGACAATTCTTTTAAACTATCAGCACGTGAACTCGAATGTTTATTCTGTACTTTGCGTGGTATGACAGCAAAAAAAGTCGGCTAAACAATTAGTCTCTCCAAACGCACCGTAGAATTTTACTTAGAAAATATTAAAAATAAATTATCTTGCCATTCCAAAGCTGAGCTACTTGTTATTGCCATACAATCGGGTTATATGGATATTGTTCCCAAACGTTTTATTCGAAATGATCTTATTAATATTTTTAAATAATGGCGTATTATTTCTTTAGAACATATTATTTCTTTAATTTGTAACACAATCACTATTGCTAAAAGTCAAAACTGATTCCACTTTTCTGCAAGCTTTAAAGTATGTCGTTTAGCCAGATTTTAGTGCACAGTCACGTGACGCACATTTTGTTCAAATATTATTCAAATTTAAGATTTCCTTAATTAAAGCCTGGGTATAATCATTTTATTTCCTAGAGATAACGCTATGTCACAGGCTCGAATCCCCAAACTTAACCATAAGAGAGCCGCGATAAGTGCCTTAGGCCCTGCGCTACCCTTACATCAAATACCATCGTCATCTGTTGCTGATCAGCCACTGTTATGGGCTGGCCGAAGAGAAAGTGTAAGGCGTGGTAAGTATGAGTCTTTCAGACCTCAACATTTAGCATTTTTGAGGGTATCTTCATATACCCAGAAAGGAGGGATTTTTTGTTTCATTCAAGAAAAAGAAAATGGTAATCAAATGCATCTAAAGATATTTATTGGTAGTGCTGCAGATTGTTTAGACTTAAAAAAGAGTACTGAATTAAAGAAAAAAAATATAGTCGCAATAGGCGTATTAATCTTAGATTCCTCAGGCGAATTGTAAGCGTCTTCCCAACCTTTC
>DHXK01000086.1 GCA_002413665.1 Legionellales bacterium UBA5158
CTCATAAGACCGTAGAAGAGCCTCATTAATCATTTAATTCTGATTAGTTTGAGCACCATAACGCAGACACTGGTTTAAGCTCATAACTTATGAGGAAATTTAAATGATCACTCTTACCGAAGTAAAAAATCAAGCTGCGGTTCTTAAAGAATATCTTAAACAAAATAACAGCGGTATATCACATTCATCTTGTTTGCACGCAATAGCAAAAATACATGGTTACCGTGACTGGAATACTATGTCAGCTAATTTAGAAAAAAAGCAAAAATCTAAACTAGACTTTGTAGTGGAGCCAAATCAAGAAGCTGTCTTTGATCTCTTTGACGATCAAATTATGGGAGGTGTTTTGTATTACTTATTAGACACATGTCAGGTGACTAGTATCGAAAAAATTAATAATAAAATTGTTCCAAGTTATGTTTTTTACGTTGAAGATACAAAACTTGAAGTTGAATGCCATACTTACGATAATATTACAGATTTAAATGAAAAACGTTTTCTTCAAGGAAAATATATTGGTGCAACCATCATTGATATATTAGAAAAACGGTTTCAAAAATTTATTGGAAAATCTAGTATTTATTCCGGTCAAGAAAGTCTTGATAGGAAACTAAAAAGAGAAGAATCAGCATCAAAAACACTCGAAAGGTGTAACTTTGTTGGCAAAAAAATGAAATTTAATTTTTGTTCCGAATCATTTTCAACTAACCAAACATTGAATAACTTAAAAAGTTATGTCGAAAAAAATTCCGTTCTTAATATAAAAAGCTATTTAAATATGCTATCGATTCTTACGGATGAATTTGGTGTTGGAACTTCAGATTCGTCACTTGAAATTATCGGAGTAAATTCTGAAGATAATGCTGCGCTAATTACAGAAAATAAATAATATTTAAGAGTTTTATGGGGTGTTCAAATGCAAATAAATAGTTGCGGGCAGTATTTATTATAAAAGAGGTGCTTCATGAGAATCCTACACACCTCAGATTGGCATCTTGGGCGTACTCTCTACGGTCGAAAGCGTTATAAGGAATTTGAAGAGTTTTTAATTTGGCTGGTTGAGACAATTCAACAAGAGCGGGTCGATACCCTCCTTGTTGCAGGTGATATTTTTGATACTAGCGCTCCGAGTAACCGCGCCCAAGAACTTTATTACCGATTTTTATGCCGTGTCGCTGCTTCTGCTTGTCGTCATGTTGTCGTGATCGCAGGTAATCATGACTCACCTTCGTTTCTAAATGCCCCTAAAGAGTTGCTTCGAGCTCTCAATGTTCATGTGATTGGTGCTGCTACGGAAAATCGTGAAGACGAAGTTCTTCTTCTTAATAAACAGGATGGTACTCCAGAACTTATCGTTTGTGCTGTTCCCTATCTGCGTGATCGAGATATTCGAGTAGCTGAAGTTGGTGAAAGTATAGAAGACAAAGAGCGTAAATTAATTAATGGTATCCGCAATCATTATGCCGAGGTTTGTGAGTTGGCTGAACAGAAGCGCAAGAAACTGGGTGTCCAAATACCCATCGTGGCCATGGGGCATCTCTTTACTGCTGGTGGTAAGACAGTTGATGGGGATGGCGTACGTGAGCTGTATGTAGGTTCACTCGCGCATGTTACAGCAGCGATTTTTCCAAATTGCATCGATTACCTAGCACTGGGACATCTACATGTTCCTCAGAAGCTTAATAATTCTGAAGTGATGCGCTATAGCGGCTCTCCTCTACCTATGGGATTTGGGGAGGCTCGACAAGAAAAAAGTGTTTGCCTAGTTGAATTTGCCAATACAGATGTATCGATAAGCCTTCTCAGTGTGCCTGTTTTCCAACGGCTTGAGCGCATTCATGGATCATGGGAAGAGATTTCAGCCAGAATTCTAGAGCTTTCTGCCACTCAAAGCCAAGCATGGCTGGAAGTTGTGTATGAAGATGAGGAAGTGATCGGTGATTTACGGGAACGTTTGGAATCTGCGGTTTCGGGCACTCTGATGGAAATTCTACGAGTGAAGAACAATCGGATTATCGACCGTGTGCTTAGTCAAATTCATAATGACGAGACACTTGATGACTTGAATATCAATGATGTATTTGAGCGCTGCTTGTCTAGTCATAATGTGCCCGAAGAGCAGCGATCCGAATTGCTGCATGCCCACCAGGAGATTGTAACATCTATTTTTGAACAAGATCCCTTGGCAGAATAAAGAGGTAGTCGATGCGAATATTGCAGATACGTTTTAAAAACTTGAATTCACTCGTAGGAGAGTGGGAAATTAACCTTACACATCCTGCTTTTGCATCTGATGGTATTTTTGCAATTACTGGTCCGACTGGTGCAGGTAAAACAACCATTCTCGATGCAATTTGCTTAGCTCTATATGGCCAAACACCTCGACTTAATAAAGTTAACAAGACTGAAAATGAAATCATGTCTCGACAAACGGGAGAGTGTTTTGCTGAAGTGAGTTTTGAAACACAAGCCGGAAGATTTCGCTGTCACTGGAGCCAGCACCGAGCAAGAAAAAAACCCGATGGAGATCTTCAGATCCCAAAACATGAGATCGCGGATGCTGATACTGGACATATTTTTGAGACGAAGCTTCGCGGTGTGGCTGAACAGATTGAAATAGCCACCGGCATGAACTTTGACCGTTTTACTCGATCGATGCTTCTTGCTCAAGGTGGGTTTGCGGCATTCATGCAGGCGGCTCCTGATGAGCGTGCTCCAATACTAGAGCAAATTACTGGAACAGAGATTTACAGCCAAATTTCTATTGGAGTTCATGAGCGCCGGTTAGAAGAGCGTACAAAGCTCAATATGCTATTGGCTGAACTCGGCGGAATACAACTGTTGGGTGAAGAAGATGAGCGCAAATTGATTGCAAGTATGGAGCATAAACTTCTTCAGGAAGCTGAACTTAATAAGCAGATTACGGAGAAAAATCTTGCAATTGCATGGATCGATGGAATTGCAAATCTCAAAAAAGACCTAAGCTTGATCGAAGAGCACAAACGAAACTGGCAGATTCGTCAGGAAGCGTTTCAGCCTGAGCTTGTAAAGCTTCAACGTGCAACTCAAGCGCTAGAATTGGCTGGCGAGCATGCAGAGCTTGCATTGCTACGCCGCGAGAATGAAATTGAAAGTAAGAACCATGGCGAATGTCTGCAAGCGCTTCCAGGATTGGATGACAAGGTAAAGGATGCTGAGGAAGCTGTGAAACAAGCGAGCGAAGGGCTGGCTAAAAACAAGGTTGAGCAAAAAGAAACTCTACTTGTTATCCGTAAAGTACGAGATCTAGATCTTAAACTTCAGGAAAAGAATACTCTGATTAAGTCGGGAGGCGAAATTATTGTTAACCTGACAAAAGATGTCGATGCTCTACGAGCAAAAAATGTTAATGATTGCAACATTCTTAGTGCAAATAAAAGAATAGTCGAAGATGTGCAAAAGAATCTTACTAAAAATAAGGGAGACGAAGGACTTGTTGAGCATCTTTCGGGAATTTGTAGCCGATTCAATCTGCTTAGAGACTTCCATCAACAGTACAACGCCAAGCTTGAAGAGTTCAGGTTTTCCGAAACTCAGTGCGCAGGAGCCGCTCAATTTCAGCCTAAGCAAATTATCTAA
>DHXK01000064.1:0-9623 GCA_002413665.1 Legionellales bacterium UBA5158
TCACGGGTGTGATGCGTGAACAACTCATCGGCAGCGACTTTTCAAATTATTTTACCGAGCCTGGAAAAGCGATGGAAGGTTATAGACTAGTTTTTTCAAAAGGAAATGTGACTGACTATCCACTGACAATTCGTCATGCGAATGGTCGTACCACAGATGTCCTTTACAATGCCTCTGTGTATAAAGATGAACAAGGAAATGTGTTGGGTGTGTTCGCAGCAGCACGTGATAATAGTCGTGCCAAAAAAAATATACAACAGCTGGAGTCATCCAATCAAGAACTAGATGCTTTCACTTATTCGGTGGCTCATGATCTTAAAGAACCATTACGAGCAATTGATGGTTTCTCAAAAATATTAATGGAGGATTATTCCAAAAAAATGGGTGATGACGGCAAAAGATTAATTTCGATAATTTGCGACAACACTGGAAAAATGGGGAAATTGATTGAGGATTTATTAGCTCTTTCTCGTATTGGCCGATGTGGAATCAAAAAAGAGCATCTAAACCCAAAACTATTTATCGACTCGATATGCAAAGAATTAATAGCAATACATCCCAATCGAGAAATATCGATTGATATAAAAGAACTTCCGGATTCTTTTGCCGATAAATCACTCATGCGCCAAGTATGGGTAAATCTCATTTCAAATGCCATTAAATTTACTCAAACTAAGAAAAAAGCTTTAATTGAAATAGGCGGTAGTAAGGATGAGAATAATTTTGTGACTTATTATATAAAAGATAACGGATTAGGTTTTGATATGAAATATGCAGATAAATTATTTGGTGTATTTCAGCGCTTACACGGCCAAGAAATTGAAGGAACGGGTGTCGGGTTGGCCAATGTAAAAAGAATTATTATGCGTCACGGGGGACAAGTGCGGGGCATTGGAAAAATTGGGGAAGGAGCCACTTTTTCTTTTACATTACCAAAGGACTAAACTATGGAAACCGAATTAAAACACATCGAAATTCTTTTAATTGAAGACAATCTTAATGATGCGGAATTGACGATGAGAGTACTTAAAAAAAACAATGTTGTTAATCATATACTCCATTTAAAAGATGGAGAAGAAGCGATAAATTATCTTTTTCCGGAGGATGGCATGGATCATAATGCAATGCCAAAATTTATATTGCTTGATTTAAAATTACCGAAAGTTGATGGTATGCAGATTTTAAAAAGACTTAAATCTAATGATTATACTAAATTTATCCCCGTCGTTGTTCTAACTTCTTCTCAAGAGGAAAGAGATCTCGTCGAAAGTTATAAGTTAGGTGTTAATAGTTATATAATGAAACCAGTTGAATTCGAGAAATTTACCAATGCAGTTTCCACACTAGGGTTATATTGGCTGTTGTTGAATCAATTTCCAAAATCATAAGTAGAAAACGTAGAAAATATTTTTTTGATTAGTAGAATTATCGCAATAGCCAAAGTGTGTTGGGGGGGGGGTATATGAAGACAATACACGTTTTGCATCTTGAAAATAATCCTGATGACGCATTTCTTGTTCAGAGGACACTAAAAGATTTTGGTTTAGCTTGTGATGTTTTATGGGTGGAAACAAAAGAAAAATTTGAAACCTCATTATTAGCCTGCGAATTCGATCTTATCTTGAGTGATTATTCATTACCAAACTATGACGGTATGTCTGCACTCAAGTACACAAAAGATAACAGTCCTGACATACCATTTATTGTGCTCTCCGGATCTGTAGGTGTAGAAAAAGCCATTGAATTGTTTGAGGCAGGGGTAACAGATTTTATTACTAAAGATAATATACAGAGACTAGGACCGGCTATTACGCGGGCATTACAGGAAGCAGAAGAAAAAAATAAACGTAAATTAGCTGAAGAATCCTTGAAGTCCAGTGAAATATTATTTCGGCAATTTGCTGAAAATATGAATGAAGTTTTTTTCAGAACAACCCCCAGCTTTGATAAAGTAATTTACGTGAGTCCTGCCTATGAAGAAATATGGGGGCATCCAGTTAGTGAGCTATATGAGAATGGCTCAGCATGGACAGAATCAATATTGTCTGAAGACCAAAATAAAGCAAAAGAATTTTTTTCAATGGCTAGCAATAATATCAAAAATTTAGAAGTTGAATTCAGGATTAAGCGACCAGATGGTGATATTCGTACTATTAGTGCTCGCGCGACTCTTTTAAAAGAAAATGAAAGTGGCGTTATTGGTATAATCGGTATTGCGACAGATATCAGTATCCGCGCAAAATTTAAGGAACACTTAAAAGCTTCTCTTGTAGAAAAAGAAGTGATGTTAAAAGAAATCTATCATCGAGTAAAAAACAATTTGCAGGTTGTATCAAGCCTTCTTAATTTGCAAGCAAATCAAATTGAAAATCCTGAGACAAAAAAAATATTTATGACAAGCTCATCACGAGTCAAGGCAATGTCCTTGGTTCATGAGTTACTTTATCAGTCTGATAATCTAGCACAGATAGATATGAGAAAATATGCACATAGTTTATTAAAGCATCTTAGTGATCTTTATCATATTGACAGTCATCGCGTAAAAGCAATAATTGATTCGGATCATATTTTATTAAGTATAGAAGATGCAATTCCCTGTGGTCTTATCATAAATGAATTAATCTCTAATGTATTTAAGCATGGTTTTTCATCAGGAAAATCGGATGAAATCACCATATCGATTAAACAAAGTGAAGATAAAATAGTTTTAAAGGTCCATAATAATGGAGCCAGCTTACCACAAGACTTTGATCTCCTAAATACCAAGACGCTTGGGATGCAGTTAATAAATAGTTTAACGAAGCAACTTGGCGGCACTATAAAATCAGACAGCAGTAACGGCACGACTTTTACTCTGAGTTTTTCACCAACTTTGCGGGAGGGCGGGTAAATGGTAAACATTCTGGTGGTTGAGGACGAAGCCATAACAGCAATGGATATTAAAAGTCGTTTAGAAGAATTAGGTTACACAGTTCCCGCTATAGCTAATTCGGGAGAAGAAGCTATTTCATTGGCTGAAAAATTCAAGCCTGATGTGGTTTTAATGGATATCGTTTTGAAGGGAATAATGGACGGTACCGCTGCAGCAAAACATATATCCAGCCATTACCATATCCCTATCATTTTTCTTACTTCCTATAGCGATGTAGATACGTTTAGTCGCGCCATATTAAGTGCTCCTTATGGTTATGTTACCAAACCATTTGAAACGAAAGATCTCCGTATTGCAATTGAAGTGGCTCGATTTAAGCGTAGTACAGAGTTAAAAATTGCTTCTGCAGAGCGTCGTTATCACACCGTTATGGAAAGAGCAACTTGTGGAATTTTTATTATGAATCAGGATGGCATTGTTTCTGATCTCAATAAACAAGCAGAACTTATTTTTGGATGTTCTCGTGAGAACATTATTGGTAAGAATTTTAAGAATTTTATACCACCCACAGAACAAGATTATGCGGATGTGCAAATTCAAAAATTATTAATAGAAAAAACGATTGAACCTAGTGAAAGGCATATTCTACAACCTAATGGTAATCTCTATGATGTAGAATTCAGCGCAGTTTATATTGAAAATGATCAAGAGAAATTTATATTTAGTATATTAACTGATACCACAGAACGTAATCGGCTGCGCGCGCAAACATTATTAGCCGATAAACTTGCAACGGTCGGAACGCTTGCTGCTGGAAATATCCATGAAATTAATAATCCGATGACATGGATATTATCAAATTTAAACTATTTCAAAGAAAAAATTCAACTCTTGCAAGGGAACGATCAAAGTCAACGAAGCCTTCAGTCAAAATTAACAGATGTTATTAATGAATCGATACAGTGAGCCGAAAAAATTCGGGACATTGTGAAAGATTTAAAAGGATTTGCACGTATCGAACAGGATGAGATGACTTCAGTGGATGTGAATAATGATCTTAAAACTGCTATCAATATTGCTTATCCTCAATATAAAAATGTTGCAAAAGTAGAAACAGATCTTTCTTCTAATATTCCTTTATTATTGCTCAGTAGTAGTAAGTTACAACAAGTTTTTTTGAATTTGATTGTTAATGCATCTCAAGCTATGGATGAGAATAATTTTCAGAACAATACAATTAGAATTTCAACTGAGCTTAAAGAAAATCAAATTTTCATTACTATTTCTGACACTGGAAAAGGCATCCCTCTACATGTTTTGCCTAAGATATTTGATCCATTTTTTACAACAAAACCAGTTGGGATAGGCACAGGTTTAGGCTTATCAATTTGTTACGATATTATAAACAACTTAGGCGGAAAAATAAGCGTTGAAAGTGAACTAGGAAAAGGAACAGCATTCTATATCTATTTGCCTATTCAATTAAAAGTAGCACGTTCTGATGAATCTATAGCAACACCTGCTGCAACATTTCTTATGCACAAGAAAATTTTGGTAGTGGATGATCAGATAGGTTTATTAACGGTCATAAAACGCATATTAGAGAAAAATCACGATGTCACCATTTGTAATGGACGGGCTGCGCTTGATTTGCTTATTAAACAAGGTAAAAATTTTGATGCAATCATTACTGATCTCAACATGCCTGATGTTAGCGGCATAGATTTATATCGATACGTGTTAAAAAATTATGACGATCTTGCGAAACATATGATTTTTATAACGGGAGGTTCTTACACTTCTCAGATGAGTGAATTTATGAAGAAGATTAAAAATCCTGTCTTAGAAAAACCTTTTACACCAGAACAATTACTGCAAGTAATTAATAAACTATTCATGGCGTAATTAGTGAGTTAAATGATGAAACCTACCTTACTTATCGTAGATGACGAAAAAAACATATTAAATTCTCTTGAGAGAATGTTTGAGGAGGATAATTATTTAATATTAACTGCAACAAGTGGTAAAGATGGATTGAAATTATTAGAGCAGCATCCGGTACAAGTTATTATTTCAGATTATAGAATGCCAAACATGACCGGAGTCGAATTTTTTACCCAAATCAAAAAATTATATCCAGAAACGATTAGAATAATATTAAGTGCTTATGCTGATTTTAATGCAGTTAGAGATGCAATCAATGAAGGAGCTATTTATAAATTTCTGAATAAACCATGGGATGAAAATCAATTACGAAAGCAAGTACATGAAGCTTTTTTGATGAATGCAAAGCAAAAAGAAAAAGAACAGACCCTTATTCGACTCATGAACTATGCTAGATTAACAGGATTGAATATTAATAAGTCTGCATCATCGTTGGTTTCGGAAGTAGAGTTACAGCAGGCCTTAGAAAAGGAACTGTTTGTTATCCACTATCAGCCCATTGTAGAGGCAAGTTCTGGTAAGATTAAAGGGGTAGAAGCGTTATTGCGTTTGCAACATCCTGCGCATGGGTTGGTGTTTCCGGATCAGTTTATTCCTTTGTGTGAAGAAACTGGATTAATTGTCCCTATTGGTACTTGGGTGTTGTATTCTGCATGTCAACAACTCAAGCGATGGCACAAACTTGGATTTACAGAACTTTTTTTAGCAGTTAATATTTCAGTGTTTCAGTTTGATCATTCTGGATTTCTTGATTCAGTTCGCGATACCCTAATAGCAACTAAAATTCCACCGCATTGCTTAGAGCTAGAAATTACGGAAAGTTTAGTCATGAGTAATATGGAGACTAACATTACCCTTTTACAAATGTTACGAAACTTGGGTGCGAAAATATCTCTAGATGATTTTGGTACGGGTTATTCTTCTTTGAGCTACCTTAATCTTTTTCCGATTAACGTATTAAAAATTGACAAATCGTTTATTCAAAATATTGCTTCAAAAAAAGATAGCCTAGAAATTGTAACAGCAATTATTGCATTAGCAAAAAGTTTGGGTTTATCCATCATTGCTGAAGGTGTCGAAACAAAGGAACAGCTAGAAATTTTGAAGGAAAAAAATTGCGATCTTATTCAGGGTTACTTATTTAGTAAACCAGTTCAAGAGCAGGCGCTGACTCAATTATTAAAATTAGACATAAAATCGTAAGATGGACTAGTTTCGAGATGGTTTTACGCTACGCACATTTGAGTAGTGACCACTTGAAGGGTGCCCTCGAGCGAGTGAGTGTGACAAATTGGGTACACGCACCTGTTATGGCCGGCGGGATTTCTTTATAAGTGCTTGATTTTATTGGTGCGCCCGGAGGGATTCGAACCCCCGACCACCTGGTTCGAAGCCAGAGATTTAATTTTAAATATTCAATATAATCATAGCCTTGCAATGTTTTAGCTGTACTAAATCCTATCTAAACCTATCTAAATTGGGTATAAACCGATGTAGAAAGGGTACAAATTGGCTACATCAAATACCAGTGCTTTTAGTGTTGATATTTGTGTTTGTAGCTCTATCAGAATTACTTCTCTTTGAGCTTTTTTGGATCTTTTTGGGGTGGCAGATAATTGTTAGTGGTGATAACTTTTTTACCTGTTTTACTTTCTAATTCTATGCGAGCTTTTTTAGCGATACCACCACCTGTTTTACTGGCGATCTTATTTTCTTTCATTCCTTTTGCGCTCATAGTTTCTGCTATTTGCCGAGTTGATAATTCTGCAAGTGCGGTGAAAATTAGCTCCGCTTCGCTCATATGGTCGCGTAGGTTTTGAGATGTTAACCCCTTGGCATTTTTATGATCTTTGACGCTTATCTCAGCCCATTCTTGGTGGATGATATTGGTGAGTATGGCAAATTCATCCCGTTCCTTAACTCCAGCTTCTTTCCAGTAATCAGTGAGCTTATTGCGGGTTTCTTGCCCCATCATACGTTGTTGAATCCATTTTTCGCTGTACCCATGCTTTTGCCATGTCTCACGGGCTCTGTCGAGCGATCTGGCTGGGTCTGCCATTTCTTGCATACGTTCATAGCCAACTTTGGCTAGCCATAGCTTTATAGGCTCAGCTTTGGGGCTGGGAACGGATTGAATTAAACGTAGTAGTGTTTCAGCAGTAGCAACATCGGTCAGATATTTTTTGCCATCAGCTGCTTCTAATTTCAGTCGGTGACAATTTGTCACCGACTGACTGCCTTCCTTTTTTAAACGTTCTGTTAGTTTGTTCCAGTATTTTCGTGCGGTTTGATAATCAGGTTGCTGAGTCAAGGCCTGAATTATATCTATCACTGAGAAATACCAGGTTTCATTTTCTTCATCATATAGACGGCGAATTTTAAATTCTTCAAAAATGGCTAGGTCGATTTTCATGTTAAAGTCTCTTTTCTTGTTGTAGTGTTGGTATTTTTTTTGGTGAGTCGTGGAGATTTTACAATTTAAGCATGTTCAATGCTGAATAGTACTTTTTATTATAGTGTCCAACACTGAGCAAGACTCTCTTTCATTTTCTTTTTTAACTATTAAGATTTCTTAAATAGTTAAAATTTGTATAAGCTATTTTTCATCAAATATCTTTTTAAGTTTACTGTCTTTGTGAGGTGTCCGTGAAGTCGGGGCTAGATCACATTGAATGTATCTAGTATATACCAACAAATATGCATTGAATTGTAATTCGTTTGCTACAGGTTGAGAACTCTTCTGGCCTATAAAAACATTAACAATTGAATAAATTGACTCTATAATTTCGGAATATTTGAGATCATTGGATAGAGCCCCGTTCTTATGTCTAAAAAAACAACTATTAGGCCTCATCGCAAATGCCCTTGTGGTAGCAAGAAAAAATATCGCAACTGTTGTGGCAAGCAAAAAACCATAAGCTTCCATGATCTACCGAATGAAACACAAGAGATGATGCGTGATCTTCAGTTGAAACATAAAATTGCTACTCAATACCACAATCATCATATGGGACAAACACCAGAAATAGTTAGCACAGTTTTTAACGGGAGAAGGTTAGTGGCTCTTGGCGGTGGCTTAGTCCAATCTGACAATCCCGATAGAGATTGGCAGGAGCCTTCTGAATTTTTGACCTCCCATTTGAAAACAACATTAGGTAACGAATGGTTTGATGAAGAATCTAAAAAATCACTCGAGGAAAGGCACATAGTATTAAATTGGGCAATTGACGGTAAGTATGAGGTACTTGATACTGATAAACCAATTGAATCACGAAAGCTTAATGGTAGTGCATTAGCCTATCTACACTTGGCATATGATTTATTTGTTCTTCACAACAAAGGCCATGTTACTGACAAGTTCATATCAAGGTTGAAATCTAACGACCAAAACTTTAATGGTGTACGCTATGAACTTTTTGTTCTTGCAACCATGATAAGAGCCGGCTTCGACCTCGAACCATTCGATGAAACACTTGGTGTGGGAAAGGTCACGGAATGCAGAGCAAAACACATAGCAACAGGCGTCACAATTCAAGTAGAAGCTAAAACACGGAATGTTAAAAACGTGCTTGGGGCAACAGAAGGCAGGGCGATGAAAATTCGCTTATATGACAAGCTAAGAGATGCAATTGAAAAAGATGTAGAGCAACCCTACATAATATTTGTAGACCTAAATTTTCCAGAGCTGAATGTTTATGCAGAAAATGAAAAAATAGAAAAAATACAGGAAGAACATAAAAAACTTATTGAACATCATCCACATAACTTACCAAACGCCATAGTTTACACCAACATCCCTTTCCACTACGCACGCGATGATAAGGATGTGGCAAATACTGCATTTGGATTTATTAAAATCAACAAACCGAAGTTTGAGCTTGAGAACGAAAGCGTCATTCTCAATGCAGTTCATTGTGCATTAGGTCAATATCAATACCTTCCAGGAGAATTTAATGAAAGTGAAAAGTATGCTGAAGCTGTAATCAGCGCAATGAAGAAACGCAAACCTAAAGATTAAGGTCATGACATTTTTGATGGAGCGGATAGCGGAAATGGCGCATAAGAGCCATCTATTAACTACGGCTTGGGTAGTTCACGCCAAGCAAGTACATCACTGGCAATATTACCAAGACCGACACCACTTGAACCAAAGACAGTTGTCCATTCTCGATTAGCCTGATTGTATCGCGCGATTAAAACATCTGGAGAAGGACTCAAGCCGATCTTCAATATTAACGGATGCTTGACTGAAACCAAATAATAATCATCCTTTGGTGGCACATGAGTAGGGTAATCGTTATAGCCATTAACTTTTGTCATAGCAATACCTCTTATTTATTATTTCTGGAATTACGAAGCGTGATTATCATCTCATCAAGCTTGCCCATTATTTTCTTTGCAGCCTGACACATTTTTTCGTTAGTTTCTTTTTATAATTACTAGTTTCATTCCAAGATTCAGCTCTAACTATTTAAGATTGAGAATTATATTGCATAATATCATCTTTTGACACCTCTATTTCTTCAATTGGATATTCATTTATATCATCGTTTACAAACCATTTTTTTGTAGTAGAAATAAATTTAGTACCAGAATTATCGAAGTTGATAACTTCAAATAATTTAAAATTTAGTTTCATTTTTTTCTCTGATCCATCTGGCAATTTGCATGTAAGTTCATCATTAGCACTCTGAATGGTAAGTAATAAATTATTTTTTTCACCAGATACATAATAGTGATTGAATGAGTTTTCAGGATGATTTTCAACTTTAATCCATTTCATTAAGTAATTCTCCTTGTTGTTTAT
>DHXK01000064.1:9666-15886 GCA_002413665.1 Legionellales bacterium UBA5158
TGTTTATTCTAATCATCTATCAAAAATAGGGGGCGGGCTTCTATAGTTGCGTTTTTTAAAGAAATATCCAGCTATGCAAGCCTGACCCAATTGCTCTTTATTTAGTTTCAAATAACGACTTATGAAGTTCATTAACACTCGGAAGAAAGTCTCTAAGAAAATCATAAGAAACCGACGTCGGCTCGCCTTTTTTAAATAAATATTTTTTATTTTTAAAATATACCTCTTCATCTTGATATGAAAATATATAATTTCCATCATTCCCATGAAAACTATTTCGGACATATTTTAAAATATGCAACCCTTTTTGAATTTCATCATAGTTAGGGAGTTGTGCTTTCTTCAATTTTGAATACATTTTTTCAATAGTATTATTATTGCGTGAGTAAATATTTTTTAAAGATAAATAATAAAATAACGAACCCTCAATACAAAAATATAATTTTAAATAGCAACTCCCCAACGTACTTAAAAGCATTTGATTATAAGCACTATTAGAAAAATCAATTAAAGAAGCAGTGTCCGCGTAACTTCCCCAAAACTCTGGTTGTGACCATACTGTTCTGTGAGTATAAAACATTATCACAATTTCGAACAAAATGTTTTCTAAGTGAAGGCAACATTTTTTTGCACCTGAATCAGTTATTTTCGCTTTAAATTGAGCCACATCCTGTCTGCATTGTTCTACCACCATCTCAGTTTCAGTGATTATTTCATTTTGTGATTTCATTTCATTTACCCATGATTTATAAGATAAAAGTGACGGGGTTCAATAATATCAATTACTATTTTAAAATACTTATATATTAGGCTTGATTGAACATCTTTTTTTCACTTTATTTACAGGTAAATAACAGCTGCTTTTGAAGTGTTAAAGCATAATGATGGCTTCTAAATAAAGAGTAATTCTTGCAAGCCTAGATCAAAATCCAATTTTCTAGTTTATATTTTTGCTTGTTTATCCTTTAAATCTTGATGCCAGTTTTTAAGAATTGAAATTTCTTGTTCAATATCTGTTGGTGTTGGGAGATTTCGATTTAAACCAATGCCGTCACTATGCATCCAACTAGAAATTCGCCCATAAGCATCGCGCATTGTTGTGCAATCATTTAAAGTTAGAGCAGTCAATTGAGAAAGTCCTTTTGTATCAACTTTATTTGAAAATCGAGATAATACTACTGCTAATATTTCTTCAACAGCTCTCTCCCAAGTGAATCTTAAGTCATCCTGTAAATTTCTGATTGTTTTTTCCCAGCTCGCATCATCACCTTTTTGGTGATGAATTTTTTCGTTATTAAGTCGTGTTTCAATAGACTTTATTCTGCGATGTACATTCTGTGCTTTAGGCGGTACATCATTATGACATATACCGGTTTGACTATTATCCGGTAGCTTAGTGACATGGCGATAATTAATATCCGCACTAATGTGGCGGCACGCTTCATCAAGTAAATATAGAAATTCTAAATTATGGGTAAACACAATTACTTGGCGCTTTAAACTTTCGCTAGCTAAGCGTTTTGCAACAGCTTCTCTGTGACTGTGATCAAGTGAAGAGACTGGGTCATCAAAAATAATGGCTGACTGAGTTTCCGTTGTGGCTAATTCAGCTAAAAATGCAGCTAATGCGATACAGCGAAACTCACCTTCGCTTAAAATTTGGCCTACTTTTACAGTGGGTTTTCTAGTCATTATAACTTTGAATTGAGCAGCTCCATAACTAGATTTTTCTTGTTTTAATTCAATTGCCAGAGAGCTAATTTTAAGTAAAGCTATTTCTTTAGAGAACTGTGCACGTAATGCATTTGTTACTAATTTTTCAGAAATATCAGATATCTTAGATGTGATCGGAGATGTGGATGTTTGTTTGATTAAATTTTCTAAGGCTTCAATTTTCTTCTTTCGTTGAATTTCGGCAAGCACATCTATTTCTACAACTTTAAGCCACACCCTATCATCTAATGCTTGTTTTTCTCCAAGCAGTCGTGTGCGACATTCTGCGTTGTCGATTTTGAACAGGTCAGTAATACGTTGTGTTAAGCCATTAAGTTCTTGGTTGAAAATGGAATCTGCTAGAACAGGTTTGGAAGGGATATTTGATTTTAATTTTACAATAGAACGTAATGCCCATTTTGCTTTTATAATGAAATCATGATATGTCTCAGACAATTCTTTATTGTTGAGCTCGTTGCAAATATAAGAGGTTAATTTATAAATTTCTTTAATTGATATATTTTGCTTAGAAGCTATCTCTAGGTGTGACTTGTAAGCTAAAAGAGCATTTTTTTCTTTTTGTTTTGTGTCAGTTGCGATAAACTCATGAAATCGATCCAATCTATCAGCTGCTTCTGGTTCTATTTCTTGTTGGCATAGGACACATTTTGCATTTATTGTTGCAGGAAATGGTTTGTCAGTATACGCAACTTTTTCAGAGAAGTTTTTAGCTGATTCCCATAATATTTTCCATAGGTTATTACCAATATCTGGAAGGGGATCATTTTTAAATAATTCGCTTGCAGCAGTATTCGCGGCTTTATTGCATGTAGCATAGTGGTTTTTTAATGTTTTCAATTCGTAAATATAATCATCAGAAATAATTTTTTCTAAATTATTTTTTAGGCAGATTAGTTCTTGTAATTTGTTTACTTTGGCTTGAAGCTCTCGAACTGCTTTATTGGGATCACCGCTAAGATCAATAGCTAGTTGTTCGCGTCGTTTTTTATCTGCGTCTGATAATATCGTTAAATTTGATATTTCATCAGCGGAAGTATTTCCTTTTAGGTTATTAATTATTATCCCGACGGGAGTCTTGGGAGAGCATTGTGGTGTTTTTAATGTGTTTGGTGTTTGTCCTTTGAGTATATCAATTTCATTTTGAAGCTTTTCTTTGACTAATAGGCATGCGCTGACTAACTTTCGTAATAGTTCCATCGGAAAGGGCACATAAGCAACGTCGTTTGTTGCTTCTACATGTACATTCGCCGTTGATGAGTCAAATACACTAATAGAGGATAGTGCGGCATCTGTTGTTTGATCTTTAGTCCATTCTATTTCACATACTTTATTATTAATTAAGTATGTAATGGTTGCTTTTGATAAGCCGGGGTTATCTTCATAGATATTAGCTAGAATTGATTCACGTTTTAGATTTCTGGCACGGCAAATTTGTTTAAGTATTCGCGTGTAACCTGATTTTCCAGCACCATTATCCCCATAAACAATTGTCAATCCCGTGGGATAAAATTGTAGTTTTTGATTTTTAGCTAATGCATTAACATTAGCAACATTGTGAATAGATTTCAGTGTTACATTACCTACGATGTTCTCTGCTTGGATATCATTTTTAGTAAGCAGAGCTAGAGCTGTGGTTTGGAGTTTGCAAATATCAGTCAAAGATACTATATCTTCGCTGGTTAAGTCATTATTGACACATATCTTATGGAGGGCGTGACGTTGCCATATTGGCCTATCCTTAGACCAACTCAAAATATCATTTAAAGCGTCAGGTACCATTGAAAACCTCAAAGAGTGCAAGTTTAGAAGTCATTTACAAAATACGGGTGGCTTTGAATTGTTTTCTGTAATTGATTCAGGGGTGATTGTTCTTGAATTTTGCTTTTTGTCATTATCTCATAAACATGGCAAAATTGCGTAAAAAGCCTCTTAATATGTTTTTTGAGCCTAGGGCATTTTTAATGTGGTTTTTTTACGATACGTCTCTAAACCATAATTTTACTGCACTTAATATTGCCTCTTTCTTTAAATCTTCAATCATTATTACCGCCTTCATAAATACGTGTAATTATAATTCATTAACCTTCTAATTGATTAATAAATAACGTGGCTAGTGTCAGCCATTACCCTTGTCATGCACTGCATGCTTAATCGATAAACTTCATAAAGCACGTTAATTTTGCTGCTCAAAGATAGAAGGGTATAGATCTGTGCACCAATAAATCTAATTAAAGGAAGTATAGTGTTATAATATTAACAATAACCTTGAATCATCCTTGCTCTTATATTGTGGCTCCATGAAGGGATACAGTTTATGACTACTATTGGCGACGCCGCGCAAGAAATTCAAACAAAAATCTCTAATGGGGAACGTATTCTTGATTTCATTGATAATGAAAATTTAATTACATGTGTAACTCGACTTTTTCGAGTTGTACATGCAACAACTGTTCAAATTAGTGAAGGTAAGGCCTGGCATAAGTGGAATTTTTGGAAAAATGGTGTTGATCCATTTGCAACTATAGTGTCAACTATAGTGAGCGGGAAAAAAACAATTGAAGATCATTTGCTTGAAGTCGAGAAAGTAAGGCAGATAGATAAAACGATATCAAATTCGATAGGTTACTTTCATCAAGACATCTTAGGACACTTGAATGGTTGCACTAATCCTGGATTGAATGGTGAGATAGACTTAATTGTCGAGCGTCCTGGTCTTAAATTGATCGCCGAATTGAAGAACAAATGGAATACAACGAAAGGAGATGATAAAACTCAGCCTTATGATAAACTTGCTCGGCTCATTGAGTCTGATTATAGCGGGTATATTGGTTATTATGTTTGCATTATTTCTAAACCAATAAAAAGTAAGGGTTATAGGGTTTTAGAT
Source organism: Legionellales bacterium UBA5158 (assembly GCA_002413665.1). Taxonomy (GTDB): domain Bacteria; phylum Pseudomonadota; class Gammaproteobacteria; order DSM-16500; family DSM-16500; genus UBA5158. The sequence continues at coordinate 14,288 of DHXK01000064.1, forward strand.
AAATCTTTCACACCATCAAAGAAAAAAGAACGTCGCCCACTTCGTGAAGACATAAGAGAAATTGATGGATTAAGTTTTTATGATCTACTAACCGGCAGAAAAGATAGCTTATTAGATTTATATCAAGTATTTCCTAAGCTTTTGGCGTATTGTATAAACCTCGAGGATCCAAATAAAAAATTAAGTAGCTTGATAGATGATCAAGATAATTATTTCAGGTACTTATGGTTTCATATTTATACAGCTAATCACGGAGGAGTCCCTCCGAGTTCAAAGTGATTTAGAGTAGTTTTAAAATATTCTAAATATCAATCTGAAAATTTATTTTACTGCCTTATTTTTTTTCATTTAGATGAGAATAATAACTTTAGCTTAAAATAAAGCATAAACCCATAATGTGTACCATATTGCCGATTAAATACACATATATACCATCTGCTGTAGAATGATAAATGTTTATATTTCCAAACAATCATTCGGTCTATTTACATCGAAATATATTCCACTATATTGGTAGAGCCGGCGGATTGGATAATGTAGTCCATAACCTGTATTTTCATTAATCATAATTTAATTTTGAGACATTCAATATGGATAAAGAATTTTTCTCACTACAAGAAGTTTCAAATATGCTTTCCGTATCTAAAAAAACAATTAAATGCTGGGAAAGGGATAAGAAATTAGTACCTATATGCCATCCGACGCAGGAAATAAATGTTTATCATCGAGAGCAGTTGACTGCTTTTGATGAAGCTCGGTTAATGTTTAATACTGCCTGGGATAAAGAAATGAAAATTAAGCCTTGCAGAGAATACAAGTCAATCGAGCTTTTTGCCGGATGTGGAGGGTTAGCATTAGGCCTTGAGAAAGCAGGGTTTGAGCATGTGCTTTTAAACGAAATTGATAAAGTTGCATGTAAGACTCTTAAAAAAAACAGGCCTGATTGGAATGTCATACAGCAAGATGTTACAGAACTTTCATTTGTAAAATATAAAAATAAAGTAGACTTAATTACGGGTGGGTTTCCTTGCCAGTCATTTTCTTATGCAGGCAATAAGCTTGGATTTGAGGATACAAGAGGGACAATGTTCTTTGAATTTGCCAGAGCTATTAAAGAGGTAAATCCTAAAGTTTTTTTTGCTGAAAATGTTCGTGGATTACTAAATCATGATAAAGGTAAAACACTCGCTGTAATGAAAGAAGTTATTGCATCTCTTGGATATACCTTAGTCGAACCGAAAGTTTTAAAGGCAATTTATTATCAGGTACCACAAAAAAGAGAACGATTAATTTTAATCGGAATTAGAAATGATCTTGCTAAAAAAGTCACTTTTAATTATCCATCACCATATAAAAAAGTAATGACTTTAGGTGATGCATTGAAAGCTGGAGAGCTTTATCCATCAGATGTAGCAAGTTCCACTGGTCAAACATACCCACAAAGAAAAAAAGAAATACTATCGCAGGTCCCTCCTGGTGGTTATTGGCGAGATTTGCCACAAGATTTGCAACTTGAGTTTATGCAAAAAAGTTATTATCTTGGCGGTGGAAAAACTGGTATGGCAAGAAGATTGTCATGGGAAGAGCCATCTCTTACTT
>DHXK01000064.1:16017-20178 GCA_002413665.1 Legionellales bacterium UBA5158
CTCTGACGTGCGCCCCTGCTCAAAAACAAACTGAGCGTTGTCATCCTGAAGAAACGAGACCATTGACCGTTAAGGAGTATGCAAGAATACAAACTTTTCCGGATGATTGGGTGTTTGAGGGTTCACAATCGAGTGTGTATAAGCAGATCGGTAACGCTGTTCCTGTAAATCTTGCGTATGCGGTTGGGCGATCTATTGTTAAGTTATTAAATGATATTGCAGAGCTTTAACTGATATTAAGTGATTATGTTATGGAACGAGTTTTACGTGAAAAATTAGCCAATGGTAGATTCGATAATGTCTCGGCTTTGCGTTCAGAAATGATGAGGGCAGTGAAGGGTCAAGGTAATAAAAGCACCGAGCTAAAATTTTGCGCTGCTGTTGAAAATGCAGGTATGTTGGGTTGGACAACACATGAGAAAATGGTTGGTAATCCCGATCTATTTTTTTCAATGTACAATATTGCTGTTTTCCTAGATGGATGTTTTTGGCATGGATGCCCTAATTGCGGCCATGTGCCAAAAAATAATCATGGATATTGGAAAAAAAAGCTGGAGAGAAATGCTGAACGTGATATTAAAAACACATTGATATTAAAAGAGAAAGGATATTTAGTAATTAGGTTTTGGGAGTGTGAATTAAATAAAAATATTAATGCTTGTATGATGATTTTAAATGAACATATAGAAGAAAATCTAATTAAGTTATCCGATGCAATGTCGATGAATTAATATTCCGTATTACCTATTGTTTCCACTAAGTTGGTGCTATCTTTTTATTTTAAGAATAATAGAATCAGAAAAGCATGAGCTATCCTAATGTTGGTATTGGAGTATTAATCCTTAATAGAAGGCATCTTTTGCTGGGCAAACGGCACCGTACTCATAGCGCATTTATATGGGCGACACCCAGTGGACATTTAGAATTTGGAGAAACATTTGAACAATGCGCTATCCGCGAAGTAAATGAAGAAACAGATTTAATTATTAGTAATCCGAAGTTTGTTGAAATCACTAGCGATATTTTTACTGAAGAAAGCAAGCATTATGTATCTATATTTTTAAGCACGGCATATCTAGATACGCAAAAAATTATAAATTTGGAGCATAATAAAGTACACTCTTGGGAGTGGTTTGATATTAAAAGATTGCCAGAAAGTCTTTTTTGCCCGTTGAGAAATTTGATTGAAGCTAAAGGTAATGAATTTCTATCATGTTTGTGTGGTTAAGTCTTCTGGGTTGTTGAGCAAGTCTGCGGGGTTTAAAAGTAAGGAAGAGCAAGAATGATATATAAATTAGAACACCTAGATAAATTGACGAACCAATATATTTTTATTGTGAATGATGTCGAGGATGTTAGTGGAAGGCGAATTGACGCCCGCCTATTGGCAAAACGTAGATTGAGTCGATCGTGCTGGCCGTTATATGCGAATACAAACCATCGCTTGGCAATTAAAAAAGGTGATATAGGATTGATTTATCTAGCGGGTAAAGGTGAGCTGGCACAGAATTTTTTCGCACATACAACAATAAAAGAAGTGGTTGCTGTTTCAAAAGAATATGCCGACCTTGATGGATTGAATGTTCTGTCAACACCACCAGCGAGTCTTGTATTGTTTGAAACAATTGATTTATTAGAGCCGGTAACGCCAATAAAAATACTTTTAGACCATCTTAGTTTTATACCTCAAAACAGAATGAAGTGGGGCGCAGCAATGCAGACAGGTTGTAGAAAGATAAATAAGGAGGATTATGAATATATTATAAGCTCTTCCGTCGCTGGAATTTAATTTGTTAACATCTCTCGCCAAGCTTCAACAATCATAACCATCGCTAAAGTATCTAGTTCACAATATTTCAACAAAGCTTTTGTTAATTCTTTACGCTCTAGTTTGCTCATTTCACTAAACTGCATTCGAGCATAAGCTATTGATGCGGCTCCCCCTTGTTTTATAGCCTCATCATCAAACAAAAACTCGACTTGTTCTTCGCTACTATCTATATCTTCAAACAGCCTAGGAAGCAGAGTGTAAGGGTCAATAACTTTATCGCCATCTTTTCTTATCCATTGCCAATTTTCGAAATTCAAACTAGGAATACCATCATCAGCCCCATAAACTGGAGTGCTATACTTATTCTGCAGGTAAGAAGACCTACTTAGAATCGCAGGGAAAACTTGTTTAATAGAATTAGAGCCATTAGTTTTTGGATCATAGTAGAATCTTTTTACCAATTCACACAGATCTAGCATGTTACGATCCCCATTCCATTTTACTACGCTATCCTCTTTAGATTTACTAATAGTTTTAATAAATGATATCAGTTGATCTTTGTCAGGGATTAAATCTCTAGATTTCTGGATAAAATCATAAATCATATTAAGATAAGAATTTTCATGAGTTGCATAACGAAAAATTGTACCGTTGTCATTTTCTAAATTTGATTTCAATGCTCTGATAAAATTAATATTTGGGTTCTTTCCAACTTCCTGAAATAGAAATTGTCCTGCATGCTCAACTCTACCGTCTTCATGAAGAATATGATGAGAAAATTGGAAGGCAAGACCTTGGTAAGGGCGCTCATCTTTGCTTAGAGGTATTGCGCACATTGATGTTTCGAAATCTATAAAATGGTAAGGAAAAGTCCAGCTATTCATTTCTGCTTTTAAATTTTCAGCATCAATAGATATTTCATTATCATTATTTTTAATTTTTTCAATTTGTAACCATCTGCGTTGACTAGCAGACCAGCCAGGTTTTTTATCAGGTTCTGGGTTAATATCAGTTTCATCAATTTGGCTTATTTTCACTATCCCTGATTTAATTAATTTATTTTTTAATGGGAAGTTCCATATATCTAAAACACTAGGTATAGAGAAGTCAGCCTCTTTAAATGAGTACGCTTCTGTCCAGCATTCTTTAAAACCACTTTTTAGATTGTCTATATCAGAATTTTCTTTAGTCTTGAATTCACATTTTTTACACATAGCGCCTGGTTTAGGCTTGATTTTAATGTCTTGTTGATACTGATCAGAAAGGTAATCAACAAATTGAGAAAATGTTCGTGAATCCAGATATTCTTCTTTGAAGACAAGATCTATTTCAGCATCTACATTAGCTTTGTATAAAATTTTATTTGCTAAATCTTCTTGTGAAATATCATCAGCAACAATAATTTCAACTCTTCCATTTTTTTCTTTTGTAATTCGAAATTTTTGATTAAGACCATCTGTGTGGCATATGGCGTCTTTATCGGTCAGCATTAAGTAACTTGAAATTCTTTTATCAGGAAAAGCTTTTAACAAGACATATTTTTGAAAAGCCATATCATAAAAATACTTTTTCCAAGTGCTTACAATTCCGTTTTTATTTATAAATGACTGCTTTTCTTTGCTACTTATTGATTTTGATTTAACTTCAATAAGAGTTATGTGGTCACCATTTTTAATTAAAATATCGGTACGGATAAACAGGTTTTTATAGCGAATAGCGGCTTCAAAAATAATTACATTTTCCTGAAGAAGTAATGATTGAGTCTCAGCTATAGCTTCTTCAATGTCCGTTGCTTTTACTTCCACACCTTCAGGATAGTAACATTTAGCCAATGCACCGACTTGAAACCCACCCTCAGCTAAGGCTTTTAAGAATGAATCTTCTGATTTTAGATTTGAATATTCTTTTTTATCAGAATAATAAAGCTTTGTGGGGCATTCCATAGCAAGCTGAAATTTGGATTTCGTTAGATATCTAGATTTCATTGTTACACCTTAAAAAGTTGTATTCTAGTCAGCTATAGCATTGTAGTATTCAAGTGACTCAATTAACTAAAAACATCAGTTAAGAATTTCATAAAAACCTCTGTCTTTTTACTTAAGAATTTACTTGTCGGATAAACAGCATATATTCCAAGTGATGGTAATTGATACCGATTTAAAATCGGGACTAATATTTTATTTTTTAACTCATTTGAAATTGTGAAACTTGGTAAATAAACAATGCCCATATGATTTACTGCGAGATTTTTTAAATCCATGCTGCTATTTATTAAAACATTCCCCTCTATTTGTAATTCGTTTACTTTTCCTTTTTCTAAAAATTTCCATGTACGATTAACGTTATCGTAATGATCTAAACAATTATGACTTCGAAGGTCCTGTGGAACA
>DHXK01000064.1:20313-22567 GCA_002413665.1 Legionellales bacterium UBA5158
TTTTAAATATTCTGGTGATGCACAAATAATTTTATTCCAAGTCCCAAGTTTTTTATAATGGTAACTGGAGTTTGGCAGCTCCCCACAATAAATTACTAAATCGAATCCATTATCAAGCAAATCGAACAGGTGGTTCCCGTTTACTATTTGTATTTTAAGATTGGGGTACTTAATAATAAATTTATTTATATACTGAGTGAGATATAAATTACTGATAGAAGCAGGCGCTCCAATTTTCAAAGTACCAGAGACTTCTTTATTTAAGCTTTTTATGTTTTTTTTGCTAGCTTCCAACGCCAACAAAATTTCGCTAACTTCTTTGTAATATAAATTACCTTCTTCTGTAAGGGTGACTTTGCGGGTTGTTCTCTGTAACAAGCGCGTGTCTAGCTGTTTTTCTAACCGCGCAATTCTACGAGACATCACAGGTTTAGAGATACCTAGTTCTTTAGCGGCTTTTGAAAAACTTTTAAATTTAACGATGGCACAGAATGCGCCTATGTCTTCAAGCATAAGATTATCCTATTATTTCTATTTTAGAAACAGTCTATTGATCTATATGGATATTGTATACGATACAGGCAACAGTTAAAATGTTTTTATCTTATCCACATTCAGCGAGAGCAACACCATGAAAAATAACGAACGTTACGAGTTAGGCTTGAAAACACTGGAGGAATTGCATGGTGGCCATGTTGGAATTCAAATGGTTAAAGACCTTGAGGACGTCTGTCCTGACTTTGTAAGGATGATAGTCGAATGGTCTTTTGGGGAGGTGGCAAGCCGAAAAGGGATTGATTTCAAAACACGTGAGCTTGTCATTATCGCTTCATGTGTGACATTGGGGCATGTTCCTGCACAGTTGAAGGCTCACATAGAATCGGCCATAAAAATAGGAGTAACTAAACAACAGATAGTTGAAGTGATTTTACAAATGAGTATTTATGCAGGAATGGCACTAACTAGCAATGCTTTTAGAATTGCGAAAGAAGTATTTATAGAAATGAAGGTAACAAACTAAATTTTTTTAACTTTAATTATATTTATGAGGAACTAATATGTTTTTATTAATTGTTAACTATATCCAACCTACTGATGAAGTCTCAAAGCACGTTGCCACCCATTCTGAATGGGTAAAGAAATACATCGATGAAGAAATTTTTCTGTTTGCAGGACCAAAGAAAAATAAACTTGGTGGTGCTATTTTAGTGAAGTCTATTGATAGAGATATACTCGATAAAATTCTTGCAGAAGATTCTTATGTAAAAGAAAAAGTTGCAGAATATCAAGTGATCGATTTCGACTGTAAAGTTACTTCACCTGATTTCGCATTGCTTAAAACAGTATGATAAATATTTATTAATACCGCTAAACTGTAAATTAAGTTTAGCGATATTAATTTTATAAATAAAAATTTAGAATTAGATGGGTTTGATTATGGCTATTCTCAATATTAACAACAGTAAATTTTACTATGAGCTACATGGACATGGAGTTCCATTTGTTTTAATCGCAGGTCTTAAAGGTGAGCATGTTAACTGGATTCCTGTTTTAGATGAGTTAACTAAGCAGTATCAAGTATTAATTTTTGATAACCGAGGTGTAGGTCGAACAATTGATTCTGGTGAGCCGTTTAGCGTCGAAACAATGGCGGATGATGTTATGGAGTTAATTAATAAACTTAATCTTAAAAAACCACATATAGTCGGTCATTCATTAGGTGGTGCGATTGCTCAGAGAATTGCAAAAAAATACGCAGATGAGATTAGCTCAATCGCTCTATGCAATACTTTTGCAAAATTTAATGATGTTGGTAGAAAAGTTTTTTCTGATATTTTGATGTTGCATCAAGCTAATGCATCTCCCGCTGATATTATGGATAGTATTATACCGTGGGCATTTTCTAAGAAGTTTCTTAGTCCTGAGCTTATTAAAATTATTCGCAAAACTTCTGATGAAAACCTTTACCCTCAATCCTTATCTAATTATTCGAGACAACTACAAGCGCTTTATGATTTTGATTCGCGACTTTGGGTTAACACGATTAATGTTCCAACTCTTGTTATAGGTTCAGAAGAAGATAAGCTTGCTACGCCAAAAGAATCACAAGAGCTTACTGTCAGTATCCCTGAGGCTAAGCTAGTTATAATGCCAACAAGTCATGCAAGCCAGGTTGAGCAGCCTAATAATTTTGTTAAACATTTAAATAAGTTTTATAATGATTTAACATTCCAAACAAGGCAAGTCTGATATC
>DHXK01000064.1:22595-27147 GCA_002413665.1 Legionellales bacterium UBA5158
GTCTGATATCTCCGCTATGGATGGTATGATTTTAGGGTGCTAATTAATAACACATAAAATTTGTGTGAGGCTATTTCATGAAAGCAATTCGAATCAATCAACATGGTGATGCTAGCGTACTACAGCTTGAAGATATTCCATTGCCAACTCCAGGTTTAGGTGAGGCTCTTGTTCGCATAAAAGCAGCAGGAATCAATTTTGCTGATATCTATCAAAGAGAAGGTAGACGTCCCACCCCGATTCCTTATACGCCAGGACGTGAAGGAGCTGGCATAGTTGAAGCAATAGGCGAAGGTGTTACTGAGGTGAAGGTGGGGGATAGAGTTGCTTATGCTGAAGGTATAGGCTCATACGCAGAATATAATGTGGTGAAATCTAAATTACTTATTCCTTTACCTTCGGATATGAGCTTTGAACAAGGTGCTGCATTTCCACTCCAGGGGATGACGGCTCATTATTTGCTTCATGATTTTTTTAGAGTTAAGCCAAATGATACTGTATTGGTTCATGCAGCTGCAGGCGGAGTAGGGTTGCTCCTAGTCCAATGGTTGAAACATCTTGGTGCGCGAGTAATTGGCACTGTATCTACAGATGAAAAGGCTAAAATTGCTCGTGAGGCTGGAGCAGATGAGGTTATTTTATACACAAGCCAAGACTTTGTTGAGGAAGCTAAGAAGCTAACCGATGGTAAAGGAGTAGATTTTATTTTGGATGGGGTTGGGAAGACAACATTTACTAAAGATCTAGAGGCTATAAAGGCTCGTGGTTGTATTATTCTCTTTGGTTCATCAAGTGGTCCATCAGAATCGCTTGCTCCTAATTCATTGCAGGCTAAATCAATTAGCATTTGCAGTGGAAGTCTCGTAAATCATATTAGTACTAGAGAAGAAATGCTCAAGCGGGCAGCTGATATTTTTGCCGGAGTGCGGGAGGGTTGGCTTAAATTTAGAATTGATCATATTTTTCCTCTAGAGCAAGCAGCTGAAGCTCAGAAGGCTCTAGAAGGACGTAAGACAATAGGTAAAATTGTTTTAAAGATTGGTGAGCAGGGATAATACTTCATGTTTTCATGGTGCTCACTTTCTAGCAGTATTGCAGGGTGAGTACGGTTGAATTTGATTGTTTTGCTAGTAAACTATTTATACCCCATTCAGGATTGAACAATAATCGACCTTAAATTAGCTAAAGATTGACTTTTATGCCAATCTTTGTAATAATTTTGCCCATCGTTAGCTATGTACTTACCTAGTTAGTTATCTTAAGTTCATATTTATAATAATTTTCTCGTAAATAAGATTTCATACCCATGGGTAAGGTCTTCTTGACGTGTTTGTATTACAAGCAATAATCCTCGGCAATAAAAACTATCTGACTTAATAATGCAGATAATAAGGTATTTAAAAGAATGAATGATAATAGAAAATTAGTAGCTATCGTCACAGGAGCAAGCCAAGGAATTGGTTATGCAATCGCAACATATTTAGCAAGCAAAGGATATAAGTTACTTCTTATCGCTAGAAGGCTTGAGAAATTACAAACAAGCGCTGATGAGATTGTTGCAAAATTTCCTGGCGTAGCTTTGCAGCCATCTATAGCTGCAATCGATGTTTCTGATCATGAGAAAGTAAAGAACGTTGTTAATGATTTTGTTGAAGAGCAAGGTCAAATTGATATTCTTTGTAATAATGCGGGCTACGTTAAAAGAGGTACCTCTGAGCTGCCATATGACGAATTCATGAAAATGATTAATACTAATTTAATTGGCGCATTTAATTTCATTCAAGCAGTTGTTCCACACATGAAAGAGAAAAAAAGTGGAAGGATTATAAATATCGCATCACGATCAGGAAAGATAGCAAGAAAACAATTAGGCGGTTATGCAGCAACTAAGTTTGGAATGATAGGCTTAAATGAATCCATTTATAAAGAGTTAGCAGAATATGGAATATATGTTACAGCTATATGTCCAAATTTGGTTGCAACTGATATGACATCAGATGTTCACATGGCAAGACATGAAATGATTCAAACAGATGATATTGTTAAATCTGTAGATTATATCTTAAGTCTTTCTCCTTCTGTTGCTATAAAAGAAATATTGCTGCAATGCAGAGCTAAGTTAATTGAAGAGTAAAAGGTTATGAGATTAATTAAAAAACATAAAAAAATATTTGTTATTCTTTTATCATTATTTTTTTATTCGTCAATTTGTTTTTCTGCAGAAAATGAGAAGCTAATTCGCATAGCTATATTAGATAATTTTAATTTCCAACCAAATATTACAAATCAATATGATAAATACTATTTAGAGGGAATTGATGCTGCTGTTTATGCGGCAAAAGAAAAGAAAATTAAAGTTGAGTATAAGGTATTTAGATATTCCAGAGACGCATTGGCAATACTAAAAATTATTCCGGATGTCAATTCATGGCGCCCTGATGTGATTATTGGTCCACGAAATTCAAATATGTTTTTGACTATTCAGAATAGCTTTAAAAACATATTAGTTCTGTCTCCTTACGCTAGCTCTTCATCCGTAGAGTACATGCCGAAAAATTATTATAGTTTATCTTTGCCAGATAAATATACGGCTCAAGCTATCTCAGTTTTTCTCCAGAAAAAATATCCTACAAATGGATTATTCAGTATTGTTGAAGCAGACTGTAAGAATTGTGTTGACATTAGTCATGAGCTCAATGGTATCTATCATAAGCGTTCTCCGGGAATTAGCTTTATTGAGAATTTTTTCCTTCAAGGATCGGTTAAAGATTTGAATATAGAAAAAACTCTTAATGGGTATAAAAAGGATGATGTGATTTTTTTACCTAATACTTCCTATGCATCAACCATTTTAATGGTGCGCATTACTAATTATTTAGCGCGTCCCATGATATTTTTTGGCGCGGATGATTGGGGTAGTTGGCGAAATTCAGAAGTTGGAAAATTAAAAGCAGACTATCCTTATTATGGTGTACGTGTCACTGCATGGTCTTTAGATTCATCTTACAAGCTTAAAGATGAGTTTTTTAAAAACTTTAAAAAGCTGCATCATCAAATGCCAGTAGACGCTGTTAGCATGCTAGCTTATGCAACGGTAGGCTCAATCATTGCTGCGTTAAATCAATATCCTGATGCCGTAGTAACTGATATAAAAACAGAAATTTTGAATAGCTATATGAGTGCTCTGAAAATGGATAAAAATTGGTACAGGCAGAGCGAATATAAATTTTATAAAACCGATAACACAGGTGATATTTTGATTGATACGATCAAGCTACCTCTGTAACTTTTGGTATCACAAAAAAATAGTGGCATTATGAACAATAATAAAAAATACTCTCTTGTATCTCAAATACGATTTAAAATTGGTATTAGAATATTAGGCTGTCTCTTGTTGTCAGTATTAACTCTTTTATTTTTAACTTTTCGCGATATTTCGAATAATTTAAATCTTCTTGATACAAAGTTGGACTCAATTAGCCTTGATCTAGAAGAGTTTATTATTAGTCAGGTATTAATAGGAAGTCAGCAGAGCATAGATATAAAAATAAAAGAAATAAATAATTCAAATTTTTTTAAAGTAGAATGGATCCCAAGTCATACTGTTCCTTCCCCTAAAAGAATACAATGGAAGTTTCCTTTTGATTGGGAGTATCGTCAGAATATAAAATCACTAGATGGACGAGAATTTGGTGATATCCATATAACAGGTTCTTTTAGTAAAGATAAGGTACTTATTTCTGAGTTGTTAATAAGAGGCCTTTTGGTTTTATCTTTTTTTATTTTTCTGCTTATGTTGCTATTGCCATTAGCAAAGAAAATCCCTAAAGAAATGTTGTTAAATCCTATATTTGATATCTTATCATTGTTAAAGAACCCTGAATCTTACTTTAAAAGTGAAAGTTCGAAAAAATTTACAGAAGTAGAAGAGATTAAGTGCAAGATTATTCAGTTGATAGAAAAAATCAAAAAAGACTCACATGATGCAGCTATAGGGAAAATGGCAGTTCAAGTTGCTCATGATATTCGGTCTCCGCTTGCAGCTTTAGATGTAGCTGCGGCGGGCATTTCCTTTATTCCGGAAGAGCAGCGATTAATTATTAGAAATGCAACACAGCGTATTAATGATATCGCCAACAATCTTTTAATACAGCGTAGAAAAGACGGCGTTGAGAAAAATTCTAATATGTCGGCTCCTACAGAAAAAGTCTCATTAATTTTCAGCATGCTAGACACGCTTATGTCTGAAAAGCGTGCTGAGTATGCTGGCCTCTCGATTCAATTTGATTTGAATATCGAAGAAGGGGCTCATGTAATTTTCTCTAAAGTAAATCCGATTGAATTTAAACGCATGATATCAAATATTATAAATAATTCTGTTGAGGCAACTCATGAACGCGGATTTGTAACAGTTGCATTAAGAAAAAATAGTAACTACGGGATAATTGAAATTTCTGATAATGGTTGTGGAATTCCTAAGGAAATTTTAGAAAAATTATTTTCCTCCGATATAAGTTTTGGGAAAAAAGATGGATATGGGCTTGGTCTTCAG
>DHXK01000064.1:27311-30168 GCA_002413665.1 Legionellales bacterium UBA5158
CGGATATGGGCTTGGTCTTCAGCATGCTTCTTCAACTTTGAAATCTATGGGTGGCAAAATTGAAGTTATTTCAGAACACAACAAAGGTACTTTAGTTAATATTTATTTGCCTCTTACATGCCCTCCCTCTTGGTTTCCCGAGGTTATAAATGTTCCTCAAGGGCATAAAATTGTAGTGTTTGATGATGATGCATCAATTCATCAGGTTTGGTCCCAACGTTTTGGGAAAGTTAGTTTTGAAAATAGCTCGATAGAGGTTTTCCATTTCTCTTCTTGTAGTCAGCTAAGAAGTTTTGTTGGTAGTTTAGAAGAAGATTTAAATAAATATATTTTCCTAATGGATTATGAGTTGGTTGGAGAAATTCAGACAGGCCTTAATTTAATTGAAGAGCTAGAATTGCATAAGAATGCAATACTTGTTACTAGTCACTATGATGAAAACTATATCACTGAAAGATGTGTAAATCATGATATTCGTTTGCTCCCTAAATTAATATCTGCTCATATTCCAATTCAAGTTTTAGAAAAATATAATTCCGATAATGAAGTAATTTTAATAGATGATGATCCGCTAGTGCGTACTATGTGGGAGTTGTCAGCGAAATCTCATGACAAAAAACTTGAGGTTTTTGCTAGAGTTCAAGATTTTTTGCTTGTTTATGAGTTGGCTTCCAGAGAGATTGTTATTTATATAGACTCAAAATTGGGTAATGGTATTAAAGGTGAAGTAATTTCGAAAAGTATTTATGAGAAAGGATTCAAAAATATTTATCTAGCAACAGGAAGAGATATGCACCAAGTTGATATGTTTCCTTGGCTTTCTGGAGTTGTTGGAAAAGTTCCACCTTGGGAAGTATTATAACGTATCTTTAACTTAATAAATTTATATTACAGAAAATAGAGCATGGCATTATATGACAAGGTATCCTGATCAAATTCAAAGTGATTATTTAGAGCTAATAGCTAATAATCTTGCTCACGAGTTAAAAACCTCTCTTGTTGCTGTTAAGTCAGGAATAAGAGGTGTGAAAGATTATATGCCATCCTTAGTAGAGGCCTATCAAGAAGCCGTTAATCATCAGTTAGACGTTCCTGATATTCAGGCAAGGCATATTAAAATGTTAGCAAGTGCATTGGAGCTAGCTGAGAGAGCAGCGCATTGCGCAAGTGCTTACGTTAATATATTTTCAATGAATATGACAAAAGTGGATAGTGAAAAGTTAATTTTACATAAATGTTCAATGCTTGAGTGCCTGCAATCGGCTGTAGATCAATATCCTTATAGGTCAGATGAGCAGGAGTCTTTTTTGTCTAGAGCTATTCAGGCTGGGCATGACTTTTTATTTGATGGCAATAAAGCACTCATTGTGAATATGCTGGTTAATATTTTTCGAAATGCTATCTATAACATACAAGATGTTGGAAAAGGTGAAATCATTATCAGCACTCAATGTAAGGCTGGAAAAAATCATCTTTACATTACCGATACATCTAAATCATTAGCTTTGTCTGAGTTGGAGATGATTTTTACACCATTTAATCGTTTGCATCAACATGATTTAGGTATGGGGCTTTTTTTCTGTAAGCAACTTATGTTAGCTTTAAATGGCGATATTGCCTGTCGATCTGAAGAAAATTCGTTTATTGAGTTTGATATTATGTTCCCTATAAATCATTGTAATTCTAAATAATAAGAGATATTTTTATGGATGTTATAAAGCCAGTATTATTTTATTTTCCAACAACTACTTTATTTGTCGATGACGATCCTGCTTTTTTATCAAATATAGGTTTTGAAATTGATAGTAATATTCCATTAAAATCCTGTGATAAACCTCGTCATGTGGTTGCACTTTTAGAAGAAAAACTATCGGTAGGATCCTTGCTTAAGAAATTAGTATCCCATTGGGATAATGAAAATGCAGATCTTCCTGCTAGCTGGGTGATGAAAACAAACATTGAACATTTATATCAAGAAATTTATGATCCTAATCGCTTTTCCTATATTTCCACATTAGTAGTTGATTATTCAATGCCTGGATTAAATGGCGCTGAATTATGCAAGTTATTAAAAGATAACCCTATAAAAAAAATTATGCTAACAGGAGCAGCAGATTACAATATAGCTGTTGATTTATTTAATTCAGGGTTGATAGATTATTTTATTATTAAAGATAATCCACAAATGGCTGAACAATTAAATGATTCTATACGTAAAGCCCAATATGCTTATTTTGAACAAGTAACCTCACAATTAATGCATTCTATGCCGAAAGGTTCTTCTCCTTTAGAAGAGCCTGGTTTTTGGCAATATGTTAATAGCTATTTTTTAGAAAATAATTTTTCTGAATATTACTTGATTGATGAATCCGGAAGTTTTTTGTTTATTGATTTTTTTGGAAATCCTACGTGGATGATTGTTAAGTCAGAAAAAGAAATAGAGAGCTACTATAATATTGCAGTTGATAATGAAGCGCCAGATGATGTGATTAAAGTCCTTTTTAAAAGGCAAAAAATACCATTTTTCTTTACTGAGACAGATCAAAAAGTTTCAGTTTCTGAATGGGGTCAATATTTGCATCCTGCTAATGTACTCCCTAATTTAAATGGCTTTTATTATGCAACATTTAATAATCATCCGCATGCCCAATTGGAGCTAGAAAATATTTTATCTCATAAAAACTTTATGGGTAAAAAATGTGGAATTAGTTCTAATTAAATTTCAGGATTTCTTCTGCGAATCCAGATGACTGGTGCTGCGCATATAAGCTCAACATCATGTAGTATTGGGGTAGCCGAGTTGGTCTTAGTGTTAGTACACAATAGGGTGTATTTGCCCTGTCTCTTATACACATCT
>DHXK01000018.1 GCA_002413665.1 Legionellales bacterium UBA5158
CGAGTCCAGTTCGGGGAGCCAATCAAATCAAGACTCTGTTACATTCTGTACAAAGCCTAAAATTATTGGGGTACACCTCGGGGTACACTTAGCATGAAGTGATCAAAGATTTCTCCCACTTTAGCGAGCCTCTATTAAAATCAAAGCACTCTAATTCCTAACCTATAATTTCCAAAATTTTTAAATCTATTAACTCATCTTTAAGTATTAGCTTTATCCCGTGGCTTCACCATTTCACATGACATCCAGAAAGAGCATCACATTACTCACCACAATCTAAAGCTTGATGCCTATATTTACAAAAGATTATATGTTGACTTAAATATCTACACATGTAAGAATATTGATCATTTGATTCTCGTAATATTATAGGAATAATTTTAATGCTTAAGAAATCTTTTGCCTTAGCCTTGGCTTCATGTTCGTTGATTAGTTGTACATCACCTTATCAGGCATCAGGGTTTACCGGTGGTTATACTGATATGGCATTAAATAAAGACACATATTTTATAACTTTTCGTGGCAATGGATTCACTTCCGCTGAAACAGTCCAAAGTTATACTTTAAGGCGCTCTGCCGAACTTACTTTAAGCAAAGGATATAAATACTTTGTTATAGTAACTGGCGGTACTTCTGTAAATACCCAAGTAGTCCGAACACCCGCAACAATTCAAACACAATCCTTTGGAAGCTTCCACGGAAATGGTTATGGCAACACCTCATACTTTGGTAGCGGCTCTTCTAGCAACTATAACTTTTCTGGCAATGGTAGCTCAAATAGCTACACCACTATCAATCCAGGCGGTCAATATAACATTAATAAATATAAGTCTGGTGCGACTATAAAAATCCTTCATAACAATAAAGGGTATCCACAAGCTTACGATGCTGCTGTGATATTAAGTAACTATCAAAAATAACCTTAAATAAAATCTGTTAAAGATAGCATCAAAAGTACTAAACGTTAATTGAGTGGCGATAATCTCGCCTCTCATATAACTAAAAAAGCCGCAAGATGTCATCAATCAAGTCATGGAATGTGAGTGTCAATATAAGGAGATACAAAATATTTTTACGTGAGAGAATTTATGCTAAAAAAAATTATTTACATCTTAGTAATAACAATTATGTTGAGTGGGTGTACTCCCGAGAATCAAAGTAATAGTAACCAAAACGAAGAAATATCTTCTCTCAATACTCAGATATCTAGTTTACAGAATCAGATAAACCAATTACAGAATGACGCAAATCAAACATCCAGCAAAATCTCTCAAATGAATAAAAGCTATGCTTTATTTACTCCGAGCTCTAAGGGATACTCCACCATTAATGCGAATGTTGGTACCTTTGTTGTTTCTTTGGATAGCTTAAGTAAATACGCTAATGGTTACCGAGCAACATTTAGCATAGGCAATCCTAATCTCATGACCTTTAACGGAATAAAAGTTCAAGTACAATGGGGTGAAGCATACACTCCCGATAAAAATTATTCTGATTGGATCAGATCATTAAAGTCAGAAGAAATCGATATTAACAAATCTTTGCTCCCAGGAGTATGGAATAAAGTCACTGTCGTTATATCTCCAGCCACATCAAAAGAAACTGGCGTAATTTTTTTATCACTAGTAACAAATATTGTATACCTAACCCCTGACTTACGCGTAAGCACAAGTTAGCACTGATTAACTCAATATAAACTTTAGCTGAGTAGCCATATCATGAAAAAAAAGTATGTATTATTTTTTATAAATATAATCGTTAGCTCTGCTATATTTGCAGATACTTCTTTCACAATTATCAATAACTCTAGCCATGACATTTGGTTTAATGATGTGGGCTGGAATGTTGACATAGGAAGATGCTCAATTCATCCAAAGGGTGCCTCAGGAAGCTTAATTGCCTCTCATCAGCAATTTCAATTTTCTCTCGAACTACATGGGGATAATGATTGCCGACTGTATAAAGGCATTCTGGGATTTGCTGATAAAAACAAAACAGGTGGTTTAAGTGATTATTCCTTGGTACGCATGGAGAGCTCTTCCAGTGGTAATATTAATTTTAGTTACTATGCTAATCCTAATTCAAATTTAAGCGCGTCTCCTTTTACTCAACAAAGTATTACTTTTGTAGATAGATAGGACTTACGCATTGACAGCCTGATGTTTTTCAGGACTTGTAATAAAGCTTCGAATTACATCCACAAATAAATTTTTCTGCACGTCATACCAGTGTGGAATAATTTTATTAAATCGCATAAATTCCAGACGTAAAAAAGCTTTTAAAGCACAGTATATATGGTTTTTTATTGGATTTTCTCGCCTTACTTGAAAGCGCTCAATATTACAGACTTGTTTAATGGCGCGATGGAATCGTTCAATGCACCAATGTGCGTCATGTATTCTTTCAAAGTCTGCATGGCAAAGCCCATCAAGATCATCTAGCACTGCTACGCCAAGGATGTAGTAGCGATATACTTTTTTGTATAGCTGTCTAAACACCCTTACCATCCCATATTCTTTTAAATAAACAGATTTTCCGTTATGAGGCCAGTCTTCTAATGTCTGTATTTGAATGTACTTTCCTCGCTCTATTGAAATGAGACGATTGTTCTCAATACCAAATAAAAAATTCATATCCAGCTTACGAATAAATTTTAAATTATCATTGCCAGAATACCAGCTATCACCAGTAATCCATGCTGGTTTTAATCCCCAGGATATGACTTCAAGTAGCATTTCACGGAAATAATCATTTTTTGTTTTTCCTGATTTTTTATCACAGATACGAAAATTAACAGGCACCGAAATACCCTGAATATCAGTGTAAAACAAGCTTATTAAATTTATTCCTTTCACTGGACGTTTGTGCTTTCCAGACCAGAAATAATCAATAAAAGCAGCTTTACTTGAATCACTGTATGGCTTATCAAGCACAGAGTCATCCACACCTAATGTTCCACCTACCAACTCTATTTTTTCTTTTACTTCATCAAATAAATCAGCTGATTCATAGCGCTCTCTTTCTAAAAATCGGTTAATACTATCGTGTGACACAGATTGCAATATATATGATAGCCGTGTACAGCTAGTGTAGTGTGGGTCACTGAGAAGATATGAAATATACATATTTTGATTACAGCAAGCGGTAGATGGCTTTGTTAAGGTTCTCATATCCTATCCGTGGATTATTTTGCCCGACATAGTATCACATTGCTGTCAATGCGTAAGTCCTAATAGAATATAAATTATCTATATTAGATTCCAATACCTGGTAAGTTATGAAACCATTTTAGCCAAGCTGTGCTACTAGCTCGTGACTCTCTTTTATAACTAGCTTCACAGCTTTTCTAAAACTTTTCACTTCTGCTGTGGTACAACCATTTGTAACAGCATTTTTGTTCCCTCGTTGCGCGCCGCTACCCTTACTACCGCCGTGAATACGGCAACGCTTCTTGCCACGAACGGCAGGACTGAGACAAGCCGCGCCATTATTACGCTTAGTCTTGGCACCGCATCTTGGCGCATTATCAAAAGCATAGTGTTTACGCTCGTTACAAGAGGTCGTTTTCATTTTTCAGCCTTGTCAGTGGTACAGGAACCCCTATTAATATTGCCAACAACAGCTTGGCCGCCGCTATGAACCTCAACGTGCTCAACAACTATCTTTTGGCTACCATTACCCTGAAGCCGACTTAATAGATTGGCTTGTTGAACAAAGGTATTAGCTAGCTTTATAGCGGTATTACTAAAGTATTGCCTCGTACTGATGTCTTTCAACCCATTTGCCATAGCTATTGAAACTTGTTGTAGCTGATGAATAGATAACATCTGAGCAGATAACATTTCCTGAAGCCCCTCTTTAGTGCTTAACTCTTTTAAACCTTCTTGACTCAAGATTTCAGCTTCTACCAAGTCAAATTTATCACCACCAAATGTATTACACGCGAGCGCGTTAAGCCTAACCATCCTTTTTGTGTGTTGAGTATTTTCTTCCTGAGTCGGTTTTATATCTAATGTGTTTTCTGAACTGACCTCATGAAGCCTATCCATCATAATCATATACCTCAAAACTAGTTAAAAAATAATTGTTTTTAGAGCAGCACGTTTGTCACTTTAGCACTTTAATGACGACCTAAAAGCTTGGCTAAAGTGACAACCATATGTCTATGCTCTTGTAACAAAAACAACTTGCCCAACATTCCTTCTTTCAATTGTGATCTTACATTTTTCTAATCTTTTTTTGAAATTTGTTTTATTTACAGATTTAAAACCATCCTCTAAACAGAAATTTTTATACTCAAAATAAAGCATTTTTATAGTGATATAACCAGTAGCACTAGCTACATATCCCATCTCATCAATAAAGAGCCGCACACTGTCAGACTCCTTTTCATATTGTACGCGCATTTGACGGACTACGTCGCAATCTGTAAACCGTTTTTGTTCAAGCAACCTTTTAAGTCCAGCCAAGACCCAATTAAAAACACCTGACAATTCAGCATCAATAATTTTTTTAGCTAGCTGCTTATCCTGTTCAGCCTCTGGTATAGTTACCTCAAAAGGAACAATCAAAAAACGTCTAAAATAAGCTTCAGTTTGCTCAACATCTTTTGGTAACTCATTACAGTTAAAGATTAACTTAGCATATTGTGTAATAACGAATGGTTTACCATAAGGCAACCTCGCTTCAATAGGCTCACCACTTGCCATTTGCTTGAAAATAGATGTTTTTAACTTACCGTTTATTTCAGAAGCGTAGTTAAGCAACTTATTAGCAAGCATTGCGCGATAGTAACCCGTGTCATCAGTAAGACTTTCTAATGAATATTGAGAGATATTCTGATCTCCTAGTAAACTTCTTATTATTTCATAAAACACAGATTTACCATTTGCTCCTGTACCATATAATAAAAGCACTTTCTCTAATTTTAAAATACTTGGATGAATGAATAAGTAACCTAAATATTCTGAAAGTATATTCTGCAGCTGCTTATCAGGTAAAACTTTAGCAAGACAGGCTTCAAAAAGAGGCGTGCTGGCTGAAGGATTATATTCAAATGGTAATTGATAAGTAATGAAGTCTTCACTATTAAAGGGTTTTAAACGCGTACCAGCTGGGGTGATTTCAAACGTTCCATTTTTCAGATTAATAAATACAACATCCTTTGGTTGCTCTGGCTTAGGCAGATGGGCTAATGCTATGAACTGCTTGTATAACTGCTCTCTAAAATTGAAATACCTAGCATAAAATTTATCGACGCTCATCTTCTCAGCAGCCCCGCCCAAAAATACTTTTAACTCATCTTCATCAATGAAGCTCCAGTATTCACCATTGTACAGATACACAAAATCATGATTCCTACAGATGCCCCAGTTGTGAAACTTGGCAAGATCTAAAATTTTCTCAATGACTATAATTTGAAAATGACACTTTCTTAATTTTTCGTTTTCAACAATGCCTGCAGTTTCTCTAAAATTTACCGCCATAATTTTAGTATTTAATTGCTTTAATATTTCAGTATGAGGTATTGACTGTGATGGAACAGACTTTTTATTTTGACGATGCTTGCTCACCAAGCCTTTATTGTACTGATCTACAGTCAGACCACCTGATGCTAAAGTATTTTGCGCAGCTTTTTTGATAGCTTCACATTCAGATAATCCCTCACTCACACGCATAAGGTCAAAAGCATCATGCCAATATCCATCGTTAAAAGGACAGCTTCCGTGATGACTGAAAAATTTATTATTTTTGACAGTGATACCAGATTTACCAGATGTTGAATCTGGACTTAACCACCTCTCATATTCTTTGGCCGCATAAATTCTCTTGTATCCATATTGAACCAATAAATCAGTAATTTTGTATTGCTCATTGAAAGCACCTATTACAGAAATTTCACCTACTTTACTTAGCACTATTTTTCTAACGCCTTTATTCATAGGTGGTAACTCTAGCGGATCAACTACTTCTATTGCCTGCCCCTCTACATACTCAAAGTAAAGACTATCAACGCTACTGTTTGCTGGTTTACGCGGATAATACCATGGTTGCGCCCAACAATTATTTTCTGTTGCGCTTGCTAAAAGATCACCATCAAGACCAGAGTTAATAAGTGAAATAATTGACTCAACTGTGGGGTCTAACTGTGCTTTGTTATAGAGATTTCGCGTTATAAGAATAATACGAAAACGATGCCCCTTGTTGCCCACATAATGAGAATGTGAGCCATAGAGTACATGAGCAATATTATGAGCTCGTAAAATTTCGCTTATCTTGTAAGGGTCTGGCGAACCCTCTAGCACTTCGCCGTTGGAGTCGATGCGCTTGTCGCAGTCCAAGATGAGAACGCTAGCGTGGCTTGCTGTGTTAGCGTTAGAGCGTGGCAAGCTCTTACCTCTATCATCAGTTATGAGAGTGCTTCTTAAAAAATGACTGCCATCTTTATCACCTATAGGTACAGTTTTAAGTTTTGCTAGAAACTCAATCCCATTAATATTTTGGAATCCATTATTTATAATGACACTATTATTTGATGAAGCGCCTACAGTATTGCTTAGTATTGCTGTAAACTCTGACATGTTAATTCCTTTTATAAAATAGGGGCTGTCACCCCTAATTTGATTAATTTTAATTTAGCTTTAATTAACGCCTTTTCTTTTAGCAAGAAGGGCGTTTATCCTACGTAGTCGCTTTTCCTCAACAAATAGTTTCATTTCTTCGCGTTGCTGCAGCCTAAGAACTGGGTCTTTAAAGCGCGCAATTTCATCAGGCAACATGAAATAGTCAGAAGTCCCGTCTGACGTGCGATGACTTTCAATTGGGATGTATCGTTCATTTCTAAGTATGGACATCAATGAATGAGCTGAATCATTATTAGCGGCGATGTTCATTTGTCCCAACGTCTTTCGATTTATTACAACCCCATCTAGCATTACTCTAAGGCACCGAGATGCCTTGGCTTCGGCTTTTACTGGTTTACGTGGTTTACATACTTGATTATTGGTCATCATATTTTTATACTCCTTGTACATTTTGATTAATCCATTGCTCAATGACTTCTACCTGCCAAGCTAGTCGGTTATTAATTAGCGTTGGTTTAGGGAAATTATTTAATTCCCACATGCGACGTAGTGTTAAGCGATTACGCCCAACGACTTGCTCAGCATCTTTGATAAAATAAATTTTTGGTTTGAGTGAAATTGTATTCGTAGCCATATATTCTCCATTTGAAACTAAGTGATAGCGTTCAAACAAAAGACTAACAGGCCGATTCACGAATATGTTCACGCGATTCACGCGATAATTCACGTTTATAAAAAAATAATGTACGACGGTTAATGGCCATTAAAAATGGTCATTAAGGGGTGGCGATACTATTTAGAGAGGGATAAGCTAGATCATGAAGTGAAAACATCTTTTTTGTATCTTGAAACGAGATTCTGGCAGTTTCGTTTATCTACTGATACACCACTTACCGCGAGCTGAAAGTCGTTAACCTCAGTAAGCAAGCTTAACGTTTCAAGCTCAGAAATCCCTGAAATATGATCCTCAATAAACTCCAGAACCGTACTCCAAGTCACGTCTTTCAGTAAATACTTTAATTCAATCATGATACACATAACTTTCAATATAAGAGCCTGAGGCTCACCTGTTTTATTACAAATGTCACCTTTATATTTAGGGTTAGCCTTTTTAATATTACTTTTTAAACTCATCTTCAACCTTTCTTTAATCACTCTATCCTTGAGCTTTGTTTTATTTAATTCTATATCATTTTGTTCATCAGCATCTGCCTTCAAAGTAGCGAAAGATGATTCTTTAATCCTTACAGCATAGCCTTGCTCTGATTGTTCAATTAATAAAATATTTTCGCTTACTTGAGATTCAAGCTGGTTGCTTTTTATCAACCCCAGGTAACAATCTGCTTGAGCTTTATCAACCAACAATCCATTAATACCCACATTAGATTCAATGATTTTATTATCAGAAAGAGCCAGACCTATCAGCACAGGTTTGGGTTGTTCTTGCCAAACCTGTCTTAATTGATCGGGTGATAATCGTATATCTCGCGCTGTAGGAATATTATTTGGTGAAATCGCATCAATTCGAACGCACAGGGCAATACCAACTTCTAAAGATTTATGTACGAGTATTTTTACTTGCTCAAAATTGTATTCTGCAGTCAATAAAACAGGCAGCGCTTTTCTAAAAAGCCTTTCTTCGATTCTTTCTACTTCATCACTATGTATATAAATGTCATGTAAAGTAATAGAACATGCAGGTCTTAAAAATCTAACGTACCCGTCTTTCTCGCATTTTACCAACAATACATACAATTCGCCTTCAGGGAATAAATTGGCGATACTTTTTCGGGGATCAATAACGCTTTCTTCACATAACTCAACAAAGTTGTCGTGAATAACATCGGTTGCTTGTGAATTTAAATCCGGAATTGAAAGATACTTCTCGCCAGCCCCAAAATAGATGAAAAATTTAATATTACCTTTCCTAACAAGAACCGGCTTAAAATAAGAGCCCGACGTCTCACTGCTAGCTAGGAGAGGTTGAAGTTTTGGCTCTAGCTCATCACAGCAAGCCATGGTAAAACCTTCATTTCTTAATTCAGCAAAGGTTAAATCACCACATCTTTTTATTTCATCAAAGGTAACCGCGTTATGTTCGGCCTCACGAACAATAACATTATCATGGAGATAACTTTTTTTATTTTTTATATTAATCCACAAACGCATTTTGTATTTAACAATCGCGTGATGAAGTTGATTTAAATCAAAGCCCCACATCTCACATAATTGATTTATACTCCAATAGTCAGGTCTAGGTATGTCACTCATAAGCATCACTCCATCGCAGCAATATCATCACAAATTAATGCCAAGCAAGAAGAGTGATGAATTCTTCAGTTCTCCCCGCGAAGGATAGCTTGGCTTAAGGATTATACTCGAAATGACCTGAACATTATAATTTGTTAATAAATAATAAATGGTTATACTCAAAATTTATTGGGCTAGATTCGTTTGACAAGGTGATGCCATGAGCAGGAAGCAATTTACTAACAGACAAATCACACAAGCCTTTACTCATATAGAGGAAAGACTGACTAAATTAAGCTTATTAACTGAGATTATACACCCTTACTTTTATGAGTATTCGATTATAAATGCCCAGCCACTAAATTGGGTGCTAACAGAACTAATCTTTCATGTGTACGGGCAAACAGCAAGATGTTGGTTTGATGTGGCAAAGGGAGGATACAAAACAACTTCAGTCTGTGAAATATACAAGCAAATCAAACATAGTAAAAAATACCTTAAATTTTCGACTGAACAAAAAAAACTATTTGATGAATTAGAAAAACTAATAGAAAAAATTAAAAAAAAATATGAAAAAAGGCTCAACACTTTCGCTGATAAATACTATGCCCATAATGAAAATAGAACAGCTAAACAACGACACAAAGAATATGAGAATTTAAAAATATCTTGGGATTATATTACCTACCTGGTCACGCAAGCCAAGATTATAGTAAATTATTTACTTAAATATTGGGAAGGCAGAGAGACTAATTTTGAAAAAAACCACTATCAATATTTCAGTGAAGGATTTTGGAGTGCGATTAACCCTAAAATTTTAAAACTTAAATTGCATCCTTTCAAAAAATGAGATTAGATGGATCGTTAACTAAATTTCAAATTAAATCACTCCACCTATTTAAAGCTTCTTTACGCTCGCGAAGCATTTCATTAGCATTACTCGTTCCTAAAATTTTTGGCAATGAAGCAAACTACCTGTTAACCAAATCACGATTGCCTTACGCGACAAGAATAGCGAGACCTTTATCTTTCACAAGATTTAACAATTTAAGAGATGTCCCTCTAGGATGCTTTTCGCCTTGCTCCCACTGCTTCACAGTCGATGTACTTGTATTTAAATATTTGGCGAAGACCGGTTGACTAACATGTTCGCGCAAACGAATCTTCTTTATTTGATTTGCTGAAAGATCCTCAACGGGCGGCAAGCATAATGTATCAAATTCTCGCATTGTAGTAGCGTCAATAACATTTGCTTCATGTAGACCTTTAGCCATTTCATGGGCTACTTCTAGCATAGTCTGCTTTTTCTCTTTCTTTTTTGTTTTCATGGAATCACCTCAAATAACTCGCTATTCTTTATTAAAACATCCAACTTACTATCAGTTATTTCTAAATAATATTTGGCTAATTTTTTATAAATAATCTCTTCTTTGTTGCTGATGTTATCGCATTCGTTTTTAGCAAAGCCATACATGAAAACAAAACGATTACTCTGTTTAAAAGCAACAATAGTTCTATATCCACCTCGCTTCCCTTGTCCTTTTCTAGCGACTCTTTTTTTGTAGAGGCCGCCACCTAAGTTTGCCTCAAAAAGTCCCTGTTCTATTTCATTAATCGCAACTTTCAGGGAGCTATCAGTTAATCTCTCAGCCTTTGCCCACTGGTGAAACGCGCGATACTTCAAAATCCGCATTTTAAGCCCCTCATAATAAGTGTATCACTTAGTGATCCATATTTCCACATTCTTGGTGTTATTTTTTACATAAACGAGCTTGGCTGATAGGCTATACAGCCCTCCCGAAGGGAATAATATTAGAATTTGAGACTAGATTTTCAATATATTGCCCCCAATTGTTTAGCGCCTCTTTGCGCTCATATAGCATTTCATTTTTATTATACGTTGCCATGATTCTTGGCATCTTGTGACCCAGGCACTTCTCAATTACTACAGGATCAACGCGAAGCGCCTCACCAAGCTGTGTACTAAACGTTCGTCTCAGATCATGAGCAGTCCACTGGGATATACCCACGCGATCTTGAATACGTTTAATTGCTCGGGGTAACGCATTTTCTGTCAACGTGCCGCTACCATCCATATTAGGCAAAACATAGCTGGAATCACTCGCCTCTTTCATCTCTACTAGCAACACTTTTACTTGCTGACTTAAATGTATTTTAATAACCGCCCCCACTTTTGAATGCTCTGCTGGAATTATCCATAATGATTCATCAAAATTAAATTCACCCCACTGAGCTAGCCGAAGCTCTGAGCTTCTTACACCTGTAAGTAAAATAATTTTAATGGCATTCTTAGTGTGAAGCGGCAGTTGATGTTTATCACTATCTAGAAATACCCACAGTATTTTTATTTCATTCATGGTGAGAAAACGCTCTCTTGGTTTTTCTAAGCCCCCAATATCACGAGCACGAATATTACTCGCAGGATTAAGCTCAAGGCTCCCACGGCTTACTCCATAGTTAAACGCTTGCTTGATAGTGCTTAGCACCCTATTAGCGTGAATGGGCGCCCCACGCGCTACAATGGCATCCAAGGCCTTGGTAATATCTCTAGTGTGAATTTTATCTAGCGACATATTTCCTAGTAACGGAATAATGTCACCATCAATTTGCTGTTTTATTTGTAGGGGTTTCTTGCGGGATTTTTCTGCGTAACCTGTATACCACTCAATTATCAATTTCCTCATGGTGTTAGTTTCTTTCTGTTCTTGCTGCTGAATCAAATCTTTTGGGCTATTCCCTTCCCTGCGCAAACCACTTAACTCAGCAAAACGTTTCTTAGCATTAGCCAAGCTCATTGTGGGGTAGTGCCCAAGAGTAAGCTTATCCGTTTTGCCGTTTATCTTGTAACGATAGATCCACGTTTTAACGCCAGTTAGGGTGACACGAATTCCAAACCCTCCACCCTCATATTCTTCATAGCGCTTGGCAGATGGTTTTAATGCTTTGATGTAAGTATCAGTGAAGTTGCTCATTAATATCTCATTAAACTAAAGGTGACGAAAGTGACAATTGTGACGCCCTAAAAACACTTTATTTTTTATATCCTGTTCTTGGGGTACACTTCTGGGTACACTTAATTGTGTTCTTATGTGTATTTAAGTGATATCGATTGATAGCGATGATAGTGATTAAACCTCTGTAAATCAAGGCTGAACTGCTGTATTTAAATTTATTTGATATGATTTGATAACGAAAAGATATAGACTGTTAATCATTAGGTCACTGGTTCGAGTCCAGTTCGGGGAGCCAATAGAATCAAGTGGTTACACCGATTTCCGACTCTTTTAAAAAACCCCTTGCGTGACTTTTGCGTGACCTACGTTATCAATAGACCTTAGAGTCCTTAACAATGTTAGCGTTGGCTTTCCACGACCTTCACAAACTTTGTTAGCAGCCTCCCACAAGTTAAGCACTTCAGCAGCTGAGTAGTGAGCAGTAATCCTTGCTGACTTATGACCCAACAAGTCTTGCCTATCCTCAAAGCTCACGCCTGTTGCTCTTAAGCGCCTTCCAAAGGTGTGTTTTAAATCATGCACCCTAACGCCATCGGCGAACAGTATCCCAATGTAGAATGTAATCGCTTACGATTATAAAATACTTCTACATATTCAAAAATACTTTGCCTAGCTTGATTGCGTGTAGCATAGCTTTCAAAATAGGTATGTTCTGTTTTGAGTGCATGAAAGAAACTTTCCATTGCTGCGTTATCATAACAATTACTCGTGCCACTCATGCTGACAATCATGCAATACATAGTGAGCTGTTTTTGGAAATCTTTACATGTGTATTGACTACCTTTATCAGAATGATGCAATAATCCAGGCTTGGGTCTTCGATGATTAACAGCTTGATCTAAAGCATTTAAAACTAAATCCACAGTCATTCTTTCACTCATTGCCAGCCCCACGATACGGCGCGAAAACAAATCCAATACAGCTGCTACATACAACCAACCCTCTGCTGTTGCAATGTAGGGGTGAGTAGACCGAGGCATTTCAGCCTCAGCCCCTCGCAGAACCGGACATGAACCTCTCGACTCATCCGGCTCCCACCACTTAAACCTATGGGAAAGCCTCAAGTTTCCAGTGTAGAAATAAATGCGAATTTGCATGAGCTACGCGGTTAAGATAATCTCTTGCGCGTCTTTTATGTCCTGCAAAGCGTTTATATTTTCTTCGCACCCATTGGACAAAATACCAGTTTAGTCTTCGCCATATAGCAGACATTTCTGATGGATAGAATTTTCCATAGTAGTTAAACCAACCCCTTAACTTCGGATTAAACATTTTAGAAAGATCAAGCAAGGATTTATCATTCTTTATCTGAATGTGCCAACTCCTTATTTCTTGATTAATTGCTTTCTTAGATGTTTTACTCATTCCAGGCAAGAAATTTGGATGTAATACTCCTTGTTTATTTATGCAACGTCTCGGTTTAAACGTATAGCCTAAGAAATCAAAACTAACTCGATTAAATTCAAGCTTACGATTTTTATCTTTGCAATAAATAATTCCAGATTTTTCTGGATGAATTTCAAGGCCACACTCACGGAATCTTTGTGCAATTCGTTTCAATACATACTCTGCTTGCTTTTGACTACGACAGTGTAACAAACCATCGTCTGCATAGCGGCAAAATAAAATATTTGGCATTTCTCTTTTTACCCATGTATCAAATGCATAGTGTAAAAATAAATTTGCTAAAATTGGACTGATGACCCCGCCTTGCGGCGTGCCGAGAGTGCGTATGGTGATACTTCCTTCTCTGTCTTGGAGAGGCGCTACAAGCCATCTCTCAACATATAACAATATCCATTTGCAATCACAATGATGTCGCAATGCCTTCATCAGCAGATTATGATCAAGATTATCGAATAATCCTTTTATGTCAAATTCAACAATCCAGTCATATTTCCAACATCGTGTTCTTGTTATTGCAATGGCATCATGTGCTGATTTATTTGGGCGATAGCCAAAAGAATTTTCGTCGAATATTGATTCGAGTGTTGGTTCAAGTTTTAATTTCGCCACCATTTGTGCAATCCTATCTGAGACAGTTGGCACTCCTAAAATTCTTTCGCCTCCTGTCTTTTTCGGAATAGGGACAGCTTTTACAGCTGGTGGAAAATAACAACCTGACGACATTCTATTCCATAATCGATATAAATTATCTTTTAGATTTCCCTCAAAATCAGTTATTGACTCTTGATCTATGCCGGCTGCGCCTCCATTAGCTTTCACTTTTTGGTATGCTTGCCACACTAGCTTCTTGCATATTTCAAACGGTTTTACTGCTTCCAAAAATTCCTCCTAAAATATCTAGTTGATTATTTGTTTACAGCCAAGTGGCCAAGTCCCTTCGCTCCATTGCTATTACCGCAACTTCATCACTACTACGAACTTGTCCGTCCCTGCATAGCACTTTGATACTGTTGGCCTTGTAGGTTCTCTACTTGCGCCGTTCTCTTACCATTGCTATACAGGTTCCCGCAGTTCAGCCTAAGAGCCCGAATCAAACTCACGCCACCTCTATGCCGGATGCCACTTAGCCAGTAAACAGGTATCTGCTAAATTTATCCCAAGGCAACATCACCTCCTTGGTTTTGACATCATTTGGTCTGTTTCGACACTTGAACGGTGGTTCACTTGTGTTCGTCTTTTTGATCCATACCTGACATATTGCTATGCCTTTTCTGTAACGCTCACGACATAGACTTTTGATCAACGCCGCTTACAGTGGTTTGCAATCTATTCCTGTAAATCGATTGCGGAAGGCCTACTTCCATCTCTTAAACCGCTTGCTGCGGCACACT
>DHXK01000101.1:0-9339 GCA_002413665.1 Legionellales bacterium UBA5158
TAAAAACTGCGGAACCGAGTTTATAGGCGCTAATTTCTTGAAATTTTGGAGAAGCTGAAGTTAAAGCAACTGCCTTATATCCATGACCAATATTGTAAACACAACCCCATGAATGAGTTTCTTCAGAGAAAGTAGGTCCTGAAGCGTAAGAAAGCGAACCTAAAGCAAAGATTGCTAATTGAATTGCCTGTGCAGCAGTGTCAGCCTCAATTTTACTGACTCCAAAGCCCCATAATACTGTACCACCATAATTACTGAATTGAAGCGCAGTATATTTATTTTCATTTAAGCCTGCAAATACAAAGTTTCCATTTTGAATTTTTGCAGCACTAGGACATCCATGCGGTTTAAAAGTTTGAGCAGCCATTACATTGGAAGATACAGCTAATGCAACGAGTGTTGGTATAATAAATTTAAGTTTAGACATGATCGTAACTCCTTATTTAAAGTTAAAAACTTTAAATGAGTCGTGCATGTATCACAAATTTTTTAAATGGTAATACCCTTGCTCTTATCGTAGATACCCTAGCTAGACATCTTTCATAAATTATAACTTCCTTAATAAAGTAAAAAAAAATTTAATTAAAGTGTTGTTATTTTTTTTTCTTTATGACAAGGGTAAGATAAATTTTAAATGACAAAATAGTTTTATGATATTATTAGAAAATAAATTGCATGATGAAAAGATAAGATCAAAACTCTTTTAGTTTTTTGCGTTTTACCTTACATGTTTGGATTTACGATTTTTATTAATATTCATCATTATTTTATTGATAATGTAATATGGAAAGGTAGTAATCCAGAAGTTCGCAAATATATGTTTTAAATTTATGTAAACGTGCTAAATATCTATATATTTCAATACGTAAACTCAGCTGAAAACTTTGACTCTAGGTTATTCAATTCACGTGCGAAACTGGTTGTTTAATTACCACGTTTTCGCTGCTTTTTTTATGCTTTTCTGTTTGTATATGATATGATGCCGCAAACTTAGCATAACGATATTTTTTAGCAATTGTATATGGCTTAAATGAAGGATCATTAAGATGATGCACGTATCAACAGCTTTTAAATACAAAAAGAATAACTTGGATTCTTCAAACACAAAAACAGACTTTATCCCCATACCAGTAAGTATTTCAGAAGAGCCTCACGGTACTGAGCATTTTGTCAACTCCTTAAAGGAAGAATTTTCCTCTGATCTTCAACAAATTTTTAGTATATTAGGCACCTATACAGGACATGACTTTTCTTCCTATAAATTAAATACTATTTATCGGCGTATTGAAATGCGCATGTCAAACTATAATATTTTGGATTTATCTCAATACGTATGCTTGCTTAAAGAGAAGCCAGAGGAAGTGAATGAACTTTTCAAAAGTCTGCTAATAGGTGTAACAAGTTTTTTTAGAGATACAGATGCCTTTGATGGATTAAAATTTGATGTTTTGTTAAAACTACTACAGAGCAAGAAGCAGAATTATTGTATTCGTATTTGGGTTCCTGCCTGCAGCACAGGCGAAGAAGTGTATTCTATCGCTATGGTTCTGCATGAATGCATGGATGAACTTAAGCAATATTATCATGTCCAAATTTTTGGAACTGATATTGATGTTTCTGCATTGGAAGTCGCACGTGCTGGCGTTTACCCAGAAACGATCGCCATGGATGTTACTCCAGATCGTTTGAGTCGTTTTTTTATAAAGACAAAAAACACCTACAGGATCAAAAAAGAAATTCGACAAATGGTAATTTTTGGCGAACAAAATATTCTTAAGGATCCCCCTTTTACTAAGGTTGAGCTCATTAGCTGCAGAAACTTACTAATTTACTTCAACGTTGAATTGCAGAAAAAATTAATACCTCTACTTCACTACAGCTTAAGGTCTCAAGGAATCCTTTTTTTAGGCATGTCCGAATCAATAGGGGGATCGGGTAATCTTTTCAAGTTAATTGATCCAAGATGGAAAATATTCGAACGAAAAGATGCGCCATTTGCTGCTTTACAAACTTTTCCTGATTTAGTCCGTAGCTTTGATGTAAAACCTGTTTGCAAAAATGATAATGTATTAAACAATAATCCCGAATCTCTTATTGGGTTTATTAACAAATTTTTCCTAGATTACCCAAGATCACCTTGCGCGGTGGTGAATAATAAAGGTGATGTGTGTTACATCGAGGGTAAAGTAAATAATTATCTACTATCTGTCACCGATCCTATATTCTCAAATGTTTTCTCTCTGGCGCATACTGATCTTAAGCATGCTTTATCTATCGCTTTTCATAAAGCAACTATTCATAAAAAAGAAATCATCTATGAAAGCCTAGAAATAAAAAGTA
This sequence comes from Legionellales bacterium UBA5158, assembly GCA_002413665.1. Lineage (GTDB taxonomy): Bacteria > Pseudomonadota > Gammaproteobacteria > DSM-16500 > DSM-16500 > UBA5158. The sequence continues at coordinate 2,341 of DHXK01000101.1, forward strand.
CCGACACTTTATTTACACTTAACTTAAAAGTGTTACCGATGACGGGAATAAACTATTCCGAAGATATGTTTTTAATTGTCTTTGAAGAGCTAATAACACCTGTTCCTATAAAACCTTCAACAAACTCTTCTGCTTTGGTTTTATCAAATAAAATTTGTGAATTACAGCATGAACTTCATGATTCAAAAGCGAAGCTTGAATCCACCAACGAACAATTACAATTTACTAAAGAAGAATTTCAAAGCACAAATGAAGAAATTGTTACAACTAAAGAAGAATTGCAAGTACTTAACGATGAACTTATTTCGCTTAATATAGATCTTCAGCAAAAAATAGATCAACTTGCATCAGCAAATGATGATGTGACCAACTTATTTAATAGCACTGGCATTGCAACAATATTTTTAGATAAAGATCTTTGCATCAAACGGTTTACACCGAAAGCACAGGATTTTATTTATTTATTAAAAACGGATATAGGTAGATCAATTAGTCACTTCGCGACTAACATTCAAAACAACAGCTTAACTGAAGATATTCAAGAAGTATTAAATACTCTAGTAGAGACTACTTTTGATATTCAAACCAAAGATGATGATTGGTATCATATGCGAATTTTACCTTATCGAACAACCTCTAATACTATCGATGGGGTCGTTATTACTTTTATAGAAATAACCACACACAAAAATGCGGGAAATTTAATGCCCTTCACTGAGACATTAAAAGATATGCTAGATGAAACAAAAAACATATTAGACGCTCTATCTGAGTAAACAATTCCATTTATGAGAGATTAAATGCCGGTCTTTCAAATAAAAGATGGCGAGAAAATCCAATAAAAAACCACATATATTGTGCTTTAAAAGCTTTTTTACGCTTGGAATTTATGCGATTTAATAAAATTATTCCGCACTGGTATGAGGTGCAGAAAAATTTATTTGTGGATGTAATTCGAAGCTTTATTACGAGTCCTGAAAAACATCAGGCTGTCAATGCGTAAGTCCTATATTTTATATAAACACAGCAATTAATATTTTTTACTATTGTCCACCCTATCTGTGTTACCCTCCTACACTCTAAATTAAAACTGAAAAAAAATTGTGTTACCTGTCTGTATGTGTGTTTATATAAAGCGTATATCCTGCTCAGTCACTAAAGTAACATTGAGTTTCAAAAACTATGTATGACGACTTGCCTACCTTTGACGAAAATAAACTTTTTTATGAAAAAACTCCATTTACTGAAATTAATCAGATACAACCTCATGGTTGTTTGATTGTTCTCAATCAAGATTTAATTATCCAACAATGCAGTAGTAACATTGAAAAAATACTTAAAACTCCAATTGAAGAATTACTAAACCAACCCGTTACCACCTTTCTGAAACTCGAAAAAAACGAGGAAAACCTAAAATCTTGGTTAGCGCATGAAGGTAATAAATATAAACAAATGTATTGGCAATCATCTAAAAAGAACTTATCTATTTGGGTTTTTGCACACATAAGTTCAAAAGAGATAATAATTGAAATTGAACCTAATATTGTTAAAAAAGATGAAAATGATAAAGCTGTCACTTTCCTACAATACACTATCTCTAATTTACAACTCACACAAAAAAGTCTACCTCAAATATTACAGAAGACCTGTGAAGAAATTCAAAAGGCAACGGACTTTGATCGGGTTCTCATTTATCGATTTAATGAATACGACCAATCGGGTGTTGTGATCAACGAATCACTAAAAAAAGGTATACTATCCTATTACGGATTGAGCTTTCCTGAAAATTTGATCCCAAAAACCATACCAAAAGTGTATCTTCAATTTCCCCTACAATACACTCCAGCCCTACACAAAAAACCGGTAAGCATTGTTCCAGAAATTAATCCCCTTTCACAGAATTACGTGGATTTAAGCAATACAAATTTGTTTTCACTCCCGCCTTATATGATTCAATACATCACTGAATTAGGGCTAAAATCGATAATCACCATAGCGATTATCCATGATAAAAAATTATGGGGCTTAATTGCTTGCCAGCATCAAGATACTAAATATTTATCAATCAGATTTAGACTGATACTCATGAACGCAGCTAATTCAATTGCTGCAAAAATTACAAAAATAGAAAATAAAAAGTTTTATTTTGAACACGAAACAAACAAAGAATTACAGGCAAGCCTAACCAACGATTTCAACAAAGCCGACTCTCTCAACCATGCATTAGAAAGTCACCATACACAATTAACACAACTTGTTTTAGCAACCGGTATGTCAATTTATTTTTCAGGTGATCTGTTAAATTTTGGCCGTACACCGACTAATGATGAATTAACCTATTTAATTGCATGGCTGCAAACAAGTCAATTATCAAAGCCGTATGCAACATCCTCTCTACCTAAACGATTTAGCGCGAGCCAATATTACAAGGACAAAGCTTGTGGACTATTAGCAATTCCCATTACAGCTTTCCAAAACCACTGCTTATTATTTTACAGGGCAGAAGTGACTCACACTATCTCATGGGCAGGAGAAGCAGAGAAACCGCATCATGCTAATGAACCCACTCGTGATTTACCGCATAACTTTTTAGAAACCATTAGTGATAACTCATCACCATGGACAGACAATGAAATAAAGTCTCTTGATTTTATTAGATCTCTAATCTCAAATAAAAAATTACAAGATTTATTACAATTAGAAAGATTTAATGAACGTCAACAATTCAAAAATAGAGTATCCGTAGCACGACTTGCAGGCAGAGCAGAAGTCGCAAATAGCGTATTACATAATGTGGGAAATGTATTAAATAGTATTAATGTCTCCGCTTCGATGATAGGGGACAAAATCAAAAACTCTAAAATATCTAATGTCACCAAGCTGGCTATGCTAGTACAGAAAAACAAAAAGAATATTGGTCCATTTATTGCTGAGACACAACAGGGTCAGTATATTCCTAAATATTTACAAATCTTATCTGAAGCATGGGAGCATGATAAAAAGTATCTTATCAATGAAGTCAATGGACTCAATAAGAATCTTCAACATATTAAAAAAATTATTGCAAAACAACAATCCTTTAGTGGCCAGTTTCCTTCTTCTGAAGAAGTCATCATCGCGAAGGTAATTGACGATTCCTTAATCGCGCATAAAGCTATATATGAAAAAGAGAATATACAAATTATTTACAAATATAAACTACTTAAAGTGGTGACATTAGACCAAGTCAAATTACAACAAGTCTTAATCAATCTTATTAAAAATTGCATCGATTCATTACTAGAATGCAATCCTGAACATAAAAAAATAACTTTTTACCTACGTCAAAAAAATGACACAAACTTCCAGATTAAAGTCAGTGACAATGGCTTAGGTGTTTTACCGGAAAATCTAACTAAGATTTTTTCTTTTGGCTTTACCACTAAAAAAGGTGGGCATGGTTTTGGTTTACATGCCAGCGCTATGACTATCGTGGAAATGGGTGGCACAATTTTTATAAAAAGCAAAGGGATACGCCAAGGGGCAACATTTATTATCATATTGCCCAATAACTCATAACAACTAAACCATCATTGCTCGCGATGACAGAATAGTGACTCATTCATATTATAAAAGAGTAAATTATGAAAAACATAAAGCTAAAAAAAATACTTTTAATTGATGATAACATTACGATACATGAAGATTTTTATAAAATATTACGATTAAATGCTAATGACATTCTTAATCCTATAGTGAACGAGGCAGAAGAAAATTTATTTGGTTTAACTATTTCCCCTGAAAAAAAAGAAAAAATATCTTACCTTATCGATTCTACCTGCCAAGGAGAAGAAGCACTTGTGATGGTGCGTGACGCGTTGCATAACGACGAACCTTATGCGCTTGCATTTGTTGATATTCGTATGCCTTCAGGTTGGGATGGAATTATTACTATTAAAAAAATATGGGAAGTTGATCCTGATATACAAATAGTTGTCTGTTCTGCCTATTCCGATTATTCATGGGAAGAAATCTCTATTCTTTTACACCATTCTGATAATTTTTTAATTTTAAAAAAACCATTTGAAGTGATTGAGGTTCGACAACTTGCTTCTGTTTTAACTAGAAAATGGGAACTGCAAAAAAGAGATTAAGAATATACTTCACAGTCCTCGCCTAAAATAGCAATCTAGGAATGAGTTAAGTTTAGAAGGAGTTTGCTGCATGGATGTCAAGCTAAGAAACGGGTAATACACTTTTTTTGATTTTTTGCTTTCTAAATAGAATATAATGATTCTATAGGATCTAGTAGCGATGCTTTATGCGCTGGATAAAATCCAAAAAAGATACCTATGACTGCTGAAACTGAAAAACCAATAAGAGGAGGCAGCAAAAATAACGTGAAAGACCAATTCCAAAAAAAAGTAACAAGATAACCAATAAAAATTCCAATGATCGCACCCATTACGCCACCTAATAGGGATAACATCAGGGCTTCAACTAAAAACAAATAACGAATATCTGCACGTGTGGCTCCGACTGCTCGACGAATACCTATTTCACGTTTTCTTTCTATGATTGACACTAGCATAATATTCATTACACCTATACCACCCACCAATAATGATATTCCACCAATTAATCCCAGAAAAATGGTGAAAATCTCGGATTGCTTAGACATATTAGCAAGCAATTCTTTAGCACTACGGAAAATATAATTATTGCTAGATGCACAATCATGAAGATAATTTTCAATACTACTTTTTACGTTATCTATATTAGCTTGTGGACTCAATCTCATAACAATATTATTGATAGCCGAATATTTACTCAAAAGAATAGAAGTAGCAATCGGTATCATTATAGAGTCATCCACATTTGCATAAAGAAAGCTACTCTCAGGCCAAGGTTTAGCAACTCCAACTATAGTAAAAATATTCTTACCCATTTGAATTTGTTGCCCTATGGGATCTAATAAAGATTCTTCTTTTATTTGATTAAATATATTGTTACCAATTACGCAATAAAAATTATAACCATCCATATTTGAAATAAATCGACCGCCTGTTAATTCAACATGTATGACATTTGAAAATTCTTCTGTCACGCCCAAGATACTTCCAGTAATTGCACGAGCATTAAATTGAATTGCATTATTAAATACCTGGGTATAAGGCGCTACGATTAAAATATTTTTATTTACATTCACCAACGATGTGGCTTGTGATACAGAGAGAGAAGTATCGGCTTCGTTGCTTTGTTCACCGTCCTGGGTGTCTTTAATACTAACAGCCAGTAATTCTATTCCTAATGTTTTAAATTGTTTTAGTGCCTCATTCGCAGCTAACTTACCACCTGACACCATCGCCACTACAGACGCAGTTCCGACTAAAATACCTAACAACGCTAGCATGGAGCGTAATTTTGATGAAAATAAATTAAGTAAACCTTCGTAAACATGCGCAGATAGTTTCATGGCACTACACAACCATCTTTCAATGTCACAACACGTTTACATAAATCACTTACTTTTTTATCGTGAGTGACTATCACTATGGTACGCTCTTGCAATGCATTCAAGCCTATGAGTAATTCCATAACTTCATTTCCCGTTTTAGAATCTAGTGCACCAGTAGGCTCATCTGCTAATATCACTTCTGGATCACCCACTAAAGCTCTTGCAATTGCAACACGCTGTTGCTGACCTCCTGATAATTGATTTGGTTTGTGCAATGAGAATTTTGCCATACCCACTTTTTCTAACATACTGAGTGCTTTTTCACGCGCAATTTCTTTTGCTACACCGCGATAAAATAATGGCAACATTACATTTTGTAATGCATTTAAACGTGGCAATAAAAAAAATGATTGAAAGACAAAACCAATTTTTTTATTACGAATACGAGCTAGCTCCTTTTCCTCTAACTGAGAAACATCCGTGTCAGAAAATAGATAATGACCGGTGGTGCAATGGTCCAAGAAACCTATAATATTCATCAAGGTTGATTTTCCTGAACCCGATGTGCCAATAATAGCAACCATCTCTCCTTGATGAAGATTAAAATCAACGCCTTTCAATGCGTGAAATTCGCAAATTCCAGAGCGATGATATACTTTCGTTACATTTTTTAATTCAACTAGTAACGACAATTTTTTCTCCTGGAGTTAAATTGGATTCTACAATGACTGAATCCAGCGTTGTTTTTCCCAGCTTTACGACAACATCGTGAGTTTTGTTAGATTTATCATCTTTTACTTTCACATAAAATATGTCATTTTTTTGGGTGACAGCTTTTAGTGGAATTGATATTTTTTCTCCTTCTACAATATTAATAGCCACTTTTACGCTCATCCCCATGAGAATCACAGCTTGTTGCTCCGGTGTTAAATTGTTAACAGAAATATCTACGGAGAATACTGGAACTCCATTTTGTACTGATTCACCTTGTCGGTTTATATCTGTTATTTTTCCTTTTAAAACATATACTGGAAATGCGGCACCAGTGACATCCACTTCTTGTCCCAGTTTCAACTGAGTGATATTAAATTCATTTACATTAATATGAACAACCAGCCCACTGAGATCACCAATGACCGCCAAAATATCTCCTGATTTAACTTGGCTACTTTCTATCATTTTTTTCAATTCGCCATCATTATTATCACTTTTAGGAGCTTCTAATATCATTCCATTGGTTGATGCTAGAATTTTTAAACGTTGGGTTCCGTCTTGCGTACTTAAAAACTTAGTAATTTTATCTATATCTTCAATTTTTAAGCTATAAAGATTATAGCCATTCAAATCTAGCGGCCTAAGCATGTTGGCAAGAGATTCTCTAGACTGAATCATTTCTAATTGTGAATTATAAAAATTATTTTTTTTAGCCTTAAAATCATCAGCTGATATTAACTGATTTTTTTGTAAAAATAGGCTTTCATTTAATTGGTTTTTGTTAGTAAGAAAATCTGATTTTGTCTTAATGTATTGCATCAAAGTGGTTTTATAATCTGTATGAAATC
>DHXK01000101.1:9440-10045 GCA_002413665.1 Legionellales bacterium UBA5158
TCCTGTATGAAACTTTTCTGACGAAATGATAAATAATAATTGTCCTGATTTAACTTTATCCCCATAACGAAATAACATTTTTTCGACTGTGCAATCAGCATAGCTTATCACTACGCCTTTTCTGATAGGTTGTATGATACCTGAATAAAATAATGTTGAAGTCAGAGGTTCTGCTTTTACTGTAATGATTTCCGTCCTAACTTTTGATTGAGTACTCTTATGCGTCACGCTTACATACAAACATACTGTTGAAATCAATAATATTGTAGATATTTTTATAAGCTTATTCATAAAAATTCCTCAACTACATCAAAAAAATACGACTTGTAAACCCCATGTTTTTAACGACATTCCTATTAAATTATCTAAATTAACAAGCGCTTTTAAATAATTAATTTTAATTCCTACAAGTGCTTTTTGTGAGTCTATTAATTCTTGTTGCGCTGTTTGCAACTCAAGACCATCAATCAATCCAAAGGAATATTTTTGTGAACTAATGTGATACGTTTGAAGTTGAAGTTTTTCAGCATCTTCCGCAAAATGTAATTCGCGTTCAGCGCTATAAATATTTTTCCATCCATTTATTACATTTGTTTGAATAGTCC
>DHXK01000101.1:10179-10379 GCA_002413665.1 Legionellales bacterium UBA5158
TGTTTGAATAGTCCATTTTTGTTGTTGCAATGCAAGTTCAGATTGTTTTAATGCAATCTTCGCGCTAGCAATTCGATTTTTTGCTGCACGATCATCTATAGGTACAACCAAATTAACCGTTGCACTATTTGTTCTATTGACTCCGTTAACCAAGCTATTAATTCCTGCATTCAGCCCTCCTCCATTACCACCACCTGTAC